>NZ_CP049865.1:611983-917975 GCF_011393335.1 Propioniciclava coleopterorum
TGGATCAGCGGCGTCGCGGCGCGCAGCACCCGCACCTGCTCGGCGCTGGGACGCTCCCAGGCCCCCGTGAACGCCAGGTGCTCCAGGATCGCGTCGGCGAGTCGCTCGGGGCTGAGCGCGCGGATGTAGTGCCCGTTGAGCCAGTTGAGCTTGTCGAGGTCGAAGACCGGGCCCACGGTGTTCACCTTGGACCAGTCGAAGCCGGCGACGAACTCGTCGAACGTCGAGACCTCCTGCTCGCCGTCGGCGGGCGGGTAGCCCAACAACTGCAGGAAGTTGACCAGCGCCTCGGGCAGGTACCCCTGCTCGCGGAACCACATGAGCCGGGCGGCCGGATTCTTGCGCTTGGAGATCTTGGACTTGTCGGTGTTGCGCAGCAGCGGCATGTGGGCGAACGCGGGCACGTCCCAGCCGAGCCAGCGGTACAGCAGAGCGTGCTTGGGGGTGGAGCTGATCCACTCCTCGCCCCGCACGACGTGCGTGATCCCCATCAGGTGGTCGTCCACGACGACGGCCAGGTGGTAGGTGGGGAAGCCGTCGGCCTTGAGGATCACCTGATCGTCGGGGTGGGGTGCGGCGACCGGGCCGCGCACCAGGTCGTCGAACGTCAGCTCGACATCGTCGGGGATACGCATCCGCACCACGGGCGTCTCCGAGAAGCCGGGCAGCGCCGCGCGTTCCTCCCGCGTCTTCCCCAGGCACAGCCGGTCGTAGCCGGTCACGGCCTGCTTGGACGCCTGCTGCTCGGCGCGCAGCGCGGCCAGCCGCTCGCCCGAGCACCAGCACAGGTAGGCGTGCCCGTCGGCGAGGAGCTGCTCGACGAAGGGGCGGTACGTGTCGAGCCGCTCGGACTGCCGGTAGGGCGCGTACGGGCCGCCGACGTCGGGCCCCTCGTCCCAGCCCAGGTCCAGCCAGCGCAGCGTCGAGAAGATCTGCTCCTCGGACTCGGGCACGTACCGGTTGCGGTCGGTGTCCTCGATGCGCAGCACGAACTGCCCGCCGGTCTTCCTGGCCCAGGCCAGGTTGAACAGCGACATGTAGGCGGTGCCGACGTGCGGGTCGCCCGTGGGCGAGGGGGCCACGCGCAGGCGCGCGGGGACGAGAGCAGCTTCAGTCATGATGTCGTCAAGGGTATCGCCTCACGGCTGGGCGCCCGGCTCGCCCCCGTAGCGCCCCGCACGTGCGTCAGCGCGTCCGCCTCCGCGAGGTGCACGTGCTTGATCACGCCGACGACCTCGGTGGACCACCCGAGCTCGCGGGCGGACTCCCAGGCGATCCCGACCCAGCTGCGTCCCGGGAGGACGGGCCCCCAGGCGTCCTGCTCGAACGGCGCGGCGCGGAACGGGCCCCCGGGCGAGGGCGCGAGGCCGGCGAACACGTCGGCCAGGTGCTGGTCCGCGCGCGTCAGGATCGTCACGGTGCCGCGCTCGCCCAACCCGGACGCGAGCTCGCTGTCGGGATCGAGCAGGCCGACCACGCGGGCCGGCTCCCCCAGCGCCACCAGGACCGAGCTGACGGTGAGGCCGCGGCGTTCGCGCCCCTCCCCCGCCGCCCACAGCGTCACGGGCGACACCAGCCGCCCCCGGAACCGGCGGGCCGCGTCTCGCGAGGCCGCGGGGGTGGCGAACGGATGCGTGCGATGGATGCTCACGCCCCCACCCTAGGACGCCGAACGGGCGGCCCCGCCGAAGCGGAGCCGCCCGTGGGCGTGCGGTGGGACCTCAGACGGTGGCGGCCTCGAAGGCGACCTTCTGGCTGCCGACCTTGTTCAGCGCCCAGCCGATGACCAGCAGCGACACGCCCACGCCGATGGCGAAGAGGCAGACGCCGAAGGAGAGCACCGAGGTGAACAGCGACGCGCGGAGGAACGAGCCGTTCATGACCGTGCCGCGCTGCTTCGTCAGCTCCTCGGCCTTGGCGGTGTCGCCGGCGTTCTTGGCGGCGGTGGCGGCGGCACCCAGCTCGGAGTAGGTCATACCGTTGCTGCCCTTGAGCGCGTGGGTGTTGATGATGTCGGCCTGGGCCAGCGCGGACAGCGGGCCGGACACGGCCGCGCCCTGCATGAACTTGGCGTCGTTGGGAACCGTGATCTTCTCAGCGGACAGCTGCGAGACGACGACACCCCAGACGACACCGCCGGTCAGGGTGAAGAGGATACCCATGACCATGGACACGATGCCGGCCATCTTGAGGGGCTTGAGGTTCATTCCGGTGCTCCTTTGAAGCTTCTGCAAGGACCCCTCCATGGGACCCTCGGACCGTTGAAAACTCTACTACTACATGGCGTAGAAGTCGAGCTATGGCAAGCCTTACCTGCCCGAAGTTGACAGTGAAACTTCACACCCTCCCGGGGTATCCGGCGCCGCCCCTTGTCCTGGCGTTTCGCCACCCGGATCACGGCGTTCCCGGCGTCCGGCGTCCGGCCAGAATCGCTGGGCAACCGACGCCCAGGACGGCGGAACCGGCCGCGCCCGGGCATGACGAAGGGCCCGCACCATGACGGTGCGGGCCCCTCGGTGTCGTTCAGATCGTCACTTGATGATCTTGGTGACGTTGCCGGCGCCCACGGTGCGGCCACCCTCGCGGATGGCGAACTTCAGCGCCTCCTCCATCGCGATGGGCTTGTTCAGGTGGACGGTCATGCTGGTGTTGTCACCGGGCATCACCATCTCGGTGCCCTCGGGCAGCTGAACGACGCCGGTCACGTCGGTGGTGCGGAAGTAGAACTGCGGGCTGTAGTTGGAGAAGAACGGCTTGTGACGGCCACCCTCCTCCTTGTTCAGGATGTAGACCTGAGCCTCGAAGTCGGTGTGCGGCGTGACCGAACCCGGCTTGCACATGACCATGCCGCGCTCGACGTCGTCCTTCTTGGTGCCGCGGAGCAGCAGGCCGACGTTCTCGCCCGCGCGACCCTCGTCGAGGATCTTGCGGAACATCTCGACACCGGTGACCGTGCTGGTCTGCTTGGTCTCGCGGATGCCGATGATGTCGATGGTCTCGCCGGTCTTGACGATGCCGCGCTCGATGCGGCCGGTGACGACGGTGCCACGACCGGTGATCGTGAAGACGTCCTCAACGGGCATCAGGAACGGCTTGTCGGTGTCGCGCTCCGGCTGCGGGATGTACTCGTCGACCGCGTTCATGAGCTCCATGATCGAGTCGGCCCACTTCTCGTCGCCGTTCATGGCCGGGAAGGCCGCGACGCGGACGATCGGCAGGTTGTCGCCGTCGAACTCCTGCGCGGACAGCAGCTCGCGCATCTCCATCTCGACGAGCTCGATGAGCTCCTCGTCGTCGACCATGTCGCACTTGTTCAGCGCGACGACGATCGCCGGCACGCCCACCTGGCGGGCCAGGAGGATGTGCTCACGGGTCTGCGCCATCGGGCCGTCGGTGGCGGCGACCACGAGGATCGCGCCGTCCATCTGAGCGGCACCGGTGATCATGTTCTTGACGTAGTCAGCGTGACCGGGGCAGTCGACGTGCGCGTAGTGACGGTTCTCGGTCTGGTACTCGACGTGCGAGATCGAGATCGTGATGCCGCGCTGACGCTCCTCGGGGGCCTTGTCGATCTGATCGAAGGCCGAGACGGCGTTCAGCTCGGGGTAACGGTCGTGGAGCACCTTCGTAATCGCCGCGGTGAGAGTGGTCTTGCCGTGGTCGACGTGCCCGATGGTGCCGATGTTGCAGTGCGGCTTGGTCCGCTCAAACTTGGCCTTTGCCACTTGGGCTCCTCATTTCCTTCTTCGCCACCGCATGGTTTGCGAGGCGCACGATTTGCTTGACTTCGTGGGTCGAACCGCCCGAAGGCGGACCTTCCCAATCTTCCTCCAGCGTCCGGGGCGAGTCAAACCGACCCACCCCCGGACGCCGAGGCGTGAACTATGCGGGAGTCCCGCCGGCGATCACTCGCCGCCGCGACCCTTCTCGATGATCTCGTCGGCCACGGACTTGGGCACCTCGCCGTAGGAGTGGAACTCCATCGCGTAGGACGCCTGGCCCGACGTCTTCGACCGCAGGTCGCCGACGTAGCCGAACATCTCCGAAAGAGGAACAAGCGCGCGCACGATTTGATTCCCGTGCGCCTCGTCCATGCCCTGGACCTGACCGCGGCGAGAGTTGATGTCGCCGATGACGGTGCCCAGGTAGTCGTCGGGGGTCGTGACCTCGACGGCCATCAGCGGCTCGAGCAGGGCCGGGTCGGCCTTGCGGGCGGCCTCCTTGAAGACCATCGAGCCGGCGATCTTGAACGCGAGCTCGGAGGAGTCGACGTCGTGGTAGGCGCCGTCGAGCAGCGTCACCTTGATGTCCTCCACCGGGTAGCCGGCCAGCGGACCGAAGGCCATGGCCTCCTGGATGCCCTGGTCGACCGCGGGGATGTACTCGCGCGGGATGCGGCCGCCGGTGACGCCGTTCACGAACTCGTAGCCCGCGCCCGCCTCCTGCGGCTCCAGCGCGACGATCACCTTCGCGTACTGGCCCGAACCACCGGACTGCTTCTTGTGCGTGTACTCGACCTTCTCCACCGCACGGCGCAGGGTCTCGCGGTACGCGACCTGCGGCTTGCCGATGTTGGCCTCGACCTTGTACTCGCGGCGCATCCGGTCGATCAGCACCTCGAGGTGCAGCTCGCCCATGCCGGCGATGATGGTCTGGCCGGTCTCCTCGTCCGTGTGGACGCGGAAGGTCGGGTCCTCCTCCGCCAGCCGCTGGATGGCGGTGGAGAGCTTCTCCTGGTCGGACTTGGTCTTGGGCTCGATCGCCTGCTCGATGACGGGGTTCGGGAACTCCATCGACTCGAGGATGATCGGGGCCTGCGGGTCCGCCAGGGTCTCGCCCGTGGTGGTGTCCTTCAGACCCATGACCGCGCAGATCATGCCGGCGCCGATCTCCGAGATCTCCTCACGCTTGTTCGCGTGCATCTGGTAGATCTTGCCGACCCGCTCCTTCTTGCCCTTGGTGGCGTTGAGCACCTGCGTGCCCGCCTTCAGGATGCCGGAGTAGACGCGCACGTAGGTCAGACGACCCAGGTGCGGATCCTGCGCGACCTTGAACGCCAGGGCCGACAGCGGCTCGGTGTTGCTGGGCTCGCGGTGCATCACGACCGTCTCGTCGCCGGGCTTGAAGCCTTCCATCGCCGGCACATCGAGCGGCGAGGGCAGGTAGTCGATGACCGCGTCCAGCATCGGCTGCACGCCCTTGTTCTTGAAGGACGTGCCGCAGACGACCGCGGTGAACTTGTTGTCCAGGACGCCGCGGCGGATGGCCGCCTTGATCGTCGGGACGTCGATCACGTCGCCGGAGTCCTCGGCCAGCAGCCAGATCTCGGCGAACTCGTCGTCGTTGTCGGCCAGCACCTGGATCAGCTCCTCGCGGGCCTCCTCGGCGGCGACCTGCAGGTCGGCGGGGATCTCCTCGACGGTGTAGTCCTCACCGATCGCGGTCTCGCCGCGCCACATCAGCGCACGCATGCCGACCAGGTCGATGACGCCCTGGAAGTCGGCCTCGGCGCCCACGGGCAGCTGCAGCACCGCGGCGGTCGCGTTCAGCCGCTCGCGGATCGTCTTGACGACGAACTCGAAGGACGCGCCGGTACGGTCGAGCTTGTTGACGTAGCAGATGCGCGGCACGCCGTACTTGGTGGCCTGACGCCACACCGTCTGCGACTGCGGCTCCACGCCGGCGACACCGTCGAACACCGCGACGGCGCCGTCGAGGACGCGCAGCGAGCGCTCCACCTCGACGGTGAAGTCGACGTGGCCCGGGGTGTCGATGATGTTGATCAGGTGGTCGTGCCAGAAACACGTGGTCGCGGCCGACGTGATGGTGATGCCGCGCTCCTGCTCCTGCTCCATCCAGTCCATGGTCGCCGAGCCCTCGTGGGTCTCACCGATCTTGTAGTTGATGCCGGTGTAGAACAGGATGCGCTCGGTGGTGGTGGTCTTGCCGGCGTCGATGTGGGCCATGATGCCGATGTTGCGGACTTTGGCCAGGTTCGTGGTTAGGTCAATGGCCACGGGTGGTTCCCCTCTTGATTGCTTGGTTCGTCGACTCAGGACAGGCGCGAAGCCCTCTCCCCAGGAAGGGAGAGAGCTTCGGCTCGATCACCAGCGGTAGTGCGCGAACGCGCGGTTCGCCTCGGCCATCTTGTGGGTGTCCTCGCGCTTCTTGACGCTCGCGCCGAGGCCGTTGCTCGCATCGAGCAGCTCGTTCATGAGGCGCTCGGTCATCGTCTTCTCGCGGCGCTGCCGGGAGAAGGTGACCAGCCAGCGCATCGCCAGCGTGGTGGAGCGGTTCGGCTTCACCTCGACGGGGACCTGGTAGGTCGCGCCACCGACGCGGCGGGACTTGACCTCGACCGCGGGGCGGATGTTGTCCAGGGCCTTCTTGAGGGTCTGCACGGGATCAACGCCGGTCTTGGCCCGCGTCCCCTCCATGGCGCCGTAGACGATGTTCTGAGCGGTGGTCTTCTTGCCGTCGAGCAGGATCTTGCTGACGAGCTGGGAGACCAGCGGGGACCCGTAGACCGGGTCGACGACGATCGGCCGCTTCGGGGCCGGACCCTTGCGAGGCATTACTTCTCCTTCTTCGCGCCGTAGCGGCTGCGGGCCTGCTTGCGGTTCTTCACGCCCTGGGTGTCGAGCGCGCCGCGGATGATCTTGTAGCGCACACCCGGCAGGTCCTTCACACGACCGCCACGCACGAGCACCATGGAGTGCTCCTGCAGGTTGTGCCCCACGCCGGGGATGTACGCGGTGACCTCGATACCGGAGGACAGCCGGACGCGCGCCACCTTGCGGAGGGCGGAGTTCGGCTTCTTCGGGGTCGTGGTGTAGACACGCGTGCACACGCCGCGGCGCTGCGGGGAGCCCTTGAGGGCTGGCGTCTTGCTCTTGCTGGCCTTGTCAGTGCGGCCCTTGCGGACCAACTGCTGGATGGTGGGCACCGGCTGGTACTTCCTTCGTTTCGTGTTGACCCCTCGTCGGAGTCACGCTTGGGGCACGGGGAGGAAGTCACCGGGAAGCGCGGGGCCCCTGGCGCAACCGATCCTCGTGGGGATTGCGAGCCCGCACCGCGCACCGCGAAGGGCGCAGGGGCGAGCAGGGTTCGTTCGGTCACCCGAACACAACGACAAAGACTAGTGGTTAGGCCTGATCGCGGTCAAAATCTTGAACCGCCCCGAGCCATGACTAGCCGAAGAACGTTACCGTCCCACTGTACCCGCCCGGCGCGGCTGACCCAAACCCGCGGCGTCCGGGGAACGCGGGAGCGCCCCCGGGACGGATCCCGGGGGCGCTCTCGATCACGGAGACGATTCGACTCAGCTGAAGTCGCCGAGGTCGAAGTCGTCGTGCGGCAGCGCGGGAGCGGCGCCCGCGATGTCGTAGTCGTACGCGTCGTAGCTGAGGTCGTAGGCAGCAGCCCGCGCCTCCGCCGTCGGCTCGACCCGGATGTTGCGGTACCGGTCCAGGCCGGTGCCGGCCGGGATCAGCTTGCCGAGGATGACGTTCTCCTTCAGGCCGACCAGCGAGTCGGACTTGGCCTGGATGGCCGCGTCCGTCAGGACCTTGGTCGTCTCCTGGAAGGAGGCCGCCGACAGCCACGACTCGGTCGCCAGCGACGCCTTGGTGATGCCCATGAGCACCGGACGCCCCTGGGCCGGCGTGCGGCCCTCGGTGATCGCCTTGCGGTTCTCGGCCTCGAACAGGCTCCGGTCGACCAGGTCGCCCGGGAGGATGTTCGTGTCGCCCGACTCGATGACCGTCACGCGGCGCAGCATCTGCCGAATGATGATCTCGATGTGCTTGTCGTGGATCGGAGCGCCTTGGGTCCGGTACACCGCCTGCACCTCGTCGACCAGGTGCTCCTGGACCTTGCGCAGACCATTGACGCGCAGGATGTCCTGCGGGTCGAGCGTGCCCGCGTAGAGCTGCTCACCGGCCTCCACGTGGACGCCGTCCCCGATGGAGTGCTTGACCAGCTGCTGATCCTCCCACTCCAGGCGGACGCGGCGCGGCAGCACGTACTCGAGGTCCTCGTCGCCGTCGTCGCGCACGATGACGAGCTTCCGGTTCCGGTCGCCGTCCTCGATGCGGACGCGGCCGGCGGCCTCGGCGATCGGGGCCTTGCCCTTGGGGGTGCGGGCCTCGAAGAGCTCGCCGACGCGCGGCAGACCCTGGGTGATGTCGTCGCCGGCCACACCACCGGTGTGGAAGGTACGCATCGTCAGCTGGGTGCCGGGCTCGCCGATCGACTGGGCCGCGACGATGCCGACGGCCTCGCCGACATCGACGAGCTTGCCGGAAGCCAGCGAACGGCCGTAGCACATCGCGCAGGTGCCCAGCGCCGACTCGCAGGTCAGCACCGAACGGACCTTGACCTCCGTCACGCCGGCGGCGATCAGGGTGCGGATGATCTCGTCGCCGAGGTCGACGCCGGCGGGCGCCAGCACCTCACCCTTGGCGTCGGTGACGTCGGCGGCGAGCGTCCGGGCGTAGACCGAGGTCTCCGCGCTGGGCGAGGGCACCAGGTTGCCGTTGCGATCCGTCGCGACGATGGACTTGGTCAGGCCGCGCTCGGTCCCGCAGTCCTCCTCGCGGATGATCACGTCCTGCGACACGTCCACCAGACGACGGGTCAGGTAACCCGAGTCGGCGGTCCGCAGCGCGGTGTCCGCCTGGCCCTTACGACCACCGTGCGTGGAGATGAAGTACTCCAGAACCGACAGGCCCTCACGGAAGTTCGACTTGATCGGGCGGGCGATGATCTCGCCCTTCGGGTTGGCCACCAGGCCTCGCATGGCGGCGATCTGACGCATCTGCGTCATGTTCCCTCGGGCGCCCGAGTCGACCATCATGTAGATGGGGTTGTCGGTGGTGAAGTTCTCCTCCATCGCCGCGGTCAGCTCGGCGGTGGCGTCGGTCCACAGCTGGACGAGCTCCTGCTGGCGCTCCTCCTCCGTGACCTTACCGCGCTCGAACTGGCGGGTGATCTTGTTCGCCTTCGCGTCGTAGGTCGCCAGGATCTCCGGCTTGCTCGGCGGCGTCTGGATGTCGGAGATCGACACGGTGACGCCGGAGCGGGTGGCCCACTTGAAGCCGATGTCCTTGAGGCGATCCAGCGTGCGGGCGACGTCCACCTTCTGGTAGCGCTCCGCCAGCTCGTTCACGATCGCGCCCAGCTGCTTCTTCCCCACCGAGTTGTTGACGTAGGGGTAGTCCGCCGGCAGCGCCTCGTTGAACAGGGCGCGGCCGAGCGTCGTCTCCAGCAGGAACGAACCGTCCTCGCGGGTCTCCACCCCGACGGGCGGCGTGATGCCGCGCATCAGGATCTTGATCTGGGAGTTGACGGCGATCTCGTCCCGATCGAAGGCCATGTAGGCCTCGTCCTTGCTGGAGAAGGCGCGCCCCTCCCCCGGCTGCCCGGCGCGGGCGGTCGTGAGGAAGTAGTGGCCGATGATCATGTCCTGCGTGGGCAGGGTGACCGGACGGCCGTCGGCGGGCTTGAGGATGTTGTTCGTGGACAGCATCAGCACGCGCGCCTCGGCCTGGGCCTCGGCGGACAGCGGCAGGTGCACGGCCATCTGGTCGCCGTCGAAGTCGGCGTTGAAGGCGGTGCAGACCAGCGGGTGGAGCTGGATGGCCTTGCCCTCGATCAGCTGCGGCTCGAACGCCTGGATGCCCAGACGGTGCAGGGTGGGCGCACGGTTCAGCAGGACCGGGTGCTCCTGGATGACCTCTTCGAGGACGTCCCACACGACGGGACGCTGACGCTCGACCATCCGCTTGGCCGACTTGATGTTCTGGGCGAGGTTGAGGTCGTCCAGACGCTTCATCACGAACGGCTTGAACAGCTCCAGCGCCATGGTCTTCGGCAGGCCGGCCTGGTGCAGCTTGAGCTGCGGGCCGACGACGATGACCGAACGGCCCGAGTAGTCCACGCGCTTGCCGAGCAGGTTCTGACGGAACCGGCCCTGCTTGCCCTTGAGCATGTCGGAGATCGACTTGAGCGGACGGTTGCCCGGCCCGGTGACCGGGCGGCCGCGGCGGCCGTTGTCGAACAGCGAGTCGACGGCCTCCTGCAGCATCCGCTTCTCGTTGTTCACGATGATCTCGGGTGCGCCCAGGTCCAGCAGCCGCTTGAGGCGGTTGTTGCGGTTGATGACGCGGCGGTACAGGTCGTTGAGGTCGGAGGTCGCGAACCGGCCGCCGTCCAGCTGCACCATCGGGCGCAGGTCCGGCGGGATGACCGGGACGGCGTCCAGCACCATGCCGGTCGGGTCGTTGCCCGTGGTCAGGAACGCGGAGACGACCTTGAGGCGCTTGAGCGCGCGCGTCTTCCGCTGCCCCTTGCCGGTGGCGATGATCGTGCGCAGGTTCTCGGCCTCGGCCTTCAGGTCCATGTCGGCGAGGCGGCGCTTGATCGCCTCGGCACCCATGAAGCCGGCGAAGTACTTGCCGAAGCGGCTCTTCATCTCGCGGTAGAGGATCTCGTCGCCCTCGAGGTCCTGGACCTTCAGGGTCTTGAAGCGCTGCCACACCGCGTCGAGGCGGTCCAGCTCGCGCTGGCTGCGGTCGCGCAGCTGCTTGACCTCGCGCTCACCGGCGTCCCGGACGCGCTTGCGCACGTCCGCCTTGGCGCCCTCCTCCTCGAGCTGGGCGACGTCCTCCTCGATCTTGCGCATGCGCGTCTCGATGTCGGCGTCGCGGCGGGCCGCGATCTGCTTGCGCTCGACCTCGACCTTGGCCTCCAGCGACGGCAGGTCGCGGTGGCGCGCCTCCTCGTCGACCGAGGTGATCATGTACGCGGCGAAGTAGATGACCTTCTCGAGGTCCTTCGGCGCGATGTCGAGCAGGTAGCCCAGGCGGCTCGGGACGCCCTTGAAGTACCAGATGTGGGTCACGGGCGCGGCCAGCTCGATGTGGCCCATGCGCTCGCGGCGCACGTTGGAGCGGGTCACCTCGACGCCGCAGCGCTCGCAGATGATGCCCTTGAAGCGCACCCGCTTGTACTTGCCGCAGTAGCACTCCCAGTCCCGGGTGGGGCCGAAGATGCGCTCGCAGAAGAGTCCGTCACGCTCGGGCTTGAGCGTGCGGTAGTTGATCGTCTCAGGCTTCTTGACTTCGCCGTGGCTCCACTCGCGGATCTGGTCCGCGGTGGCCAGGCCGATACGCAACTCGTCGTAAGCGTTGACGTCCAGCACGTTACTTCCTTCTCTCCCCTACACCTTGGGGATTGTTGTTCGGACCGGTGGCCGCCGATCCGGACGACAGGACCGACCGGGGCCCCGGCCGGCTGGGAGCTGAACTCCCGATGGGGTGGTCGCGCCGAACCGCTCGCGGGTCCGGCGCGACCCTCAAAGAATCAGACTTCCTCGATGTCGGCGAACGAGTCGGCACCGGGGCGGCGGGACAGGTCGATCCCGAACTCCTCCGCGCGGTGGTAGTCGTCCTCGGAGTCACGCAGCTCGACGACCGTGCCGTCGGAGCTGAGCACCTCGACGTTCAGGCACAGCGACTTCATCTCCTTGACGAGCACCTTGAAGGACTCGGGGATGCCCGGCTCGGGGATGTTCTCGCCCTTGACGATCGCCTCGTACACCTTCACGCGGCCCGGCACGTCGTCGGACTTGATGGTGAGGAGCTCCTGCAGCGCCCAGGCGGCGCCGTAGGCCTCCATCGCCCACACCTCCATCTCACCGAAGCGCTGGCCACCGAACTGCGCCTTACCACCCAGCGGCTGCTGCGTGATCATCGAGTACGGGCCCGTGGAGCGCGCGTGGATCTTGTCGTCCACCAGGTGGTGAAGCTTCAGCATGTAGATGTAGCCGACGCCGACCTTCTCCGGGTACGGCTCGCCGGAGCGGCCGTCGAAGAGCTGGGCCTTGCCGCCCGAGTCCACCAGGCGCAGGCCGTCGCGCTGCGGCAGCCCGTTCTCCAGCAGACCGGCGATCTCGGCCTCGGTCGCGCCGTCGAACACCGGCGTGGCCAGGTTCGAGTCGCCCTCGACGTGCGTCAGGCCGACATCCTTGAGGCGCTCGGCCCACGGCGCGTCCACATCGGTGATGTCCCAGCCGCTGTGAGCGATCCAGCCCAGGTGCGTCTCCAGCACCTGGCCCACGTTCATGCGCGACGGCACACCGAGCGGGTTGAGCACGATGTCGACCGGGGTCCCGTCCTCGAGGAACGGCATGTCCTCCACGGGCAGGATCTTGCTGATGACGCCCTTGTTGCCGTGGCGGCCGGCGAGCTTGTCGCCGTCGGAGATCTTGCGCTTCTGCGCCACGTAGACGCGGACCAGCTGGTTCACGCCCGGGGCAGCTCGTCGCCCTCGTCGCGGTCGAACACCCGGACGCCGATGACCGTGCCGGTCTCGCCGTGCGGCACCTTCATCGAGGTGTCGCGCACCTCGCGGGCCTTCTCGCCGAAGATGGCGCGCAGCAGGCGCTCCTCCGGGGTCAGCTCGGTCTCGCCCTTCGGGTGACCTTGCCGACGAGGATGTCGCCGGTGCCGACCTCGGCGCCGATGCGGACGATGCCGCGCTCGTCCAGGTCGGCGAGCATGTCGTCGCCGACGTTGGGGATGTCGCGGGTGATCTCCTCGGCGCCCAGCTTGGTGTCGCGGGCGTCGATCTCGTGCTCCTCGATGTGGATCGAGGTCAGGACGTCGTCCTGCACCAGCCGCTGGCTGATGATGATCGCGTCCTCGTAGTTGTGGCCCTCCCACGGCATGAACGCGACCAGCAGGTTGCGGCCCAGCGCCATCTCGGCGTTGTCGGTGCTCGCACCGTCGGCCAGCGGGGTGCCGACCTCGACGCGATCGCCGTCGTGGACCAGCGGGCGCTGGTTGATGCACGTGGTCTGGTTCGAGCGCACGAACTTGGCCAGCCGGTAGCTGGTCTGGGTGCCGTCGTCGTTCATGACGTCGATCAGGTCGCCGGACACGCTCGTCACAACGCCGGCCTTCGCCGCCACCGTGACCTCGCCGGCGTCCACCGCGCCGCGGTACTCCATGCCCGTGCCCACGTACGGGGCCTGGTTGCGGAGCAGCGGGACGGCCTGACGCTGCATGTTGGCGCCCATCAGGGCGCGCGACGCGTCGTCGTGCTCGAGGAACGGGATCAGCGCGGTCGCGACCGACACCATCTGGCGCGGGGAGACGTCCATGTAGTGCACGTCGGCGGCCGGCACCTCGTCGGCGTCGCCGTGCTTGACCCGGACCAGCACGCGGTCCTCGGAGAAGCGGCCCTCGTCGTCCAGCTTGGCGTTGGCCTGCGCGACGATGTAGCGGTCCTCCTCGTCGGCGGTGAGGTAGTCGATCTGGTCGGTGACCTGGCCGTCGACGACCTTGCGGTACGGCGTCTCGATGAAGCCGAACGCGTTCACGCGGGCGAAGGACGCCAGCGAGCCGATCAGGCCGATGTTCGGGCCTTCAGGGGTCTCGATGGGGCACATGCGGCCGTAGTGCGACGGGTGGACGTCCCGGACCTCCATGCCGGCGCGGTCGCGGGACAGACCACCGGGGCCGAGCGCCGAGAGGCGACGCTTGTGCGTCAGTCCGGCGAGCGGGTTGTTCTGGTCCATGAACTGCGACAGCTGCGAGGTGCCGAAGAACTCCTTCAGCGCCGCCACGACGGGACGGATGTTGATCAGGGTCTGCGGCGTGATCGCCTCGATGTCCTGGGTCGTCATCCGGTCGCGGACGGTGCGCTCGAGGCGCCCCAGGCCGATGCGGAGCTGGTTCTGGATCAGCTCGCCGACCGTGCGGAGGCGACGGTTGCCGAAGTGATCGATGTCGTCGGTCTCGACGGGCAGATCACCCAGGGTCTCCTTGCCCTCGTGCAGCGCCACGACGTAGCGGATGGCCGAGACGATGTCCTCCATCGTCAGCACCTGCTGGTCGAACGGCTGCTCCAGGCCGAGCTTCTTGTTGATCTTGTACCGACCGACCTTGGCCAGGTCGTAGCGCTTCGGGTTGAAGTAGTAGTTCTCCAGCATCGCCTGCGCGGCCTCGCGCGTCGGCGGCTCGCCCGGACGCAGCTTGCGGTACAGGTCGAGCAGCGCCTCGTCGGTGTTGGCGGTGTTGTCCTTCTCCAGCGTGAGCCGGATGGACTCGTACTCGCCGAACTCCTCCAGGATCTGCTCGTTGGTCCACCCCAGCGCCTTGAGCAGGACGGTGACGTTCTGCTTGCGCTTGCGGTCGACGCGGACGCCGACCATGTCGCGCTTGTCGACCTCGAACTCGAGCCACGCACCGCGGCTGGGGATGATCTTGGCGGTGTAGATGTCCTTGTCGGACGTCTTGTCGGGGGTCTCCTCGAAGTACACGCCCGGGCTGCGGACGAGCTGGGAGACGACGACACGCTCGGTGCCGTTGATCACGAAGGTGCCCTGGGGCGTCATGAGCGGGAAATCGCCCATGAAGACCGTCTGGCTCTTGATCTCGCCGGTCTCGTTGTTCACGAACTCGGCGGTGACGAACAGCGGCGCCGAGTAGGTGACGTCGCGGTCCTTGCACTCTTCGACGGTGTACTTCGGGTCCTCGAAACGATGGTCGCGGAAGCTCAGCGACATCGTCTCGGAGAGGTCCTCGATCGGAGAGATCTCCTCGAAGATCTCCTCCAGTCCGGACTTCGTGTTGATGTCGGTCCGCCCCTGCTCGAGCGCGTCGGCAACCGACTGGCGCCACACGTCGTTGCCGACGAGCCAGTCGAAGGAGTCGATCTGCAGATCGAGGAGGTTGGGGACCTCCATGGGCTCATGGATCTTCGCGAACGAGATCCGGCCACTGGGGGAAATGACGTTGGTGTTCTTCGACGCAGCGCGCGAGACGGCCAAGACTATGGTCCTTCCAAGAAACCCGGCAGGGAGGTTCTTTGCATGCAAAACGCCCCGCGTCAAATCGCCACGGGTCGTCAAATGAGGCAAAGCATGAGTATAGTCCGCTTCCGCGCGCAACGCAACCGCCGCGTCGTGCGCCGCCTGGGTGCCCGGGCCACGCTGCCTCGGACGCGAGCAGCATAACCCCCGGGACCCCGCGATGCACGCACCCGTGCCTCATCGACCCGGGCGCGTCCCTGCGCCGCCGCCGCGCCCGCCGGGCGCCCCTGCCCCGCCGGCGGTCGCCTCGCCGGCGGTGACGCTCGTCGCGCCGGCGCCGACCGTGACCGCGTACACGGTGCCCGCCGTCATCCCGGGCGCGGAGTGGACGACGTTCGCGAACGCCTTGGGCGAGGTGAACCGGACCGGCTCGGCACCGTCGGCGGCGATGGTGATCGTGTCGCCGGCGACGCCGCCGATGGCCGCCTGCAGCCAGCCCTGCGGGGAGTCCGCGTCAGGGGTCTCGGCCATGCCCGCCGAGCCCGCGGCGAGCAGCGTTCCTCCGCTGAGGGTGAAGGCGCCGTTGACGTCCAGCGCCCCGTTGCCGGCCCCTGTCGGCCCCCACACGACCACCGTGCCGCCGGTGATGACGGCGTCGCCGTTGGAGTCCAGGCCGTCGCCCTCGGCGTCGATGGTCACGGTGCCGCCGCTGATGGTGAGCCGCCCGTCGATGACGGTCTCCCCTCCCCCGCCCGGCCCGCCGCCCGCGCCCCCGGACGCCGCGGCGCCCTCGGCGGCGGACACGTTGAGACCGTCGTCGCGGCTCGTCACCGCGATGGTGCCGCCCGACAGGGTGAGGTCGTTGCCCTCGATGCCCTCCTCGGAGCGGGTGATCGTCACGCTGCGGCCCGCGATGGTGACGTCGGCCTCGGCGTGGATGCCGTCGTCGCCGCCGGCCAGGAGGAGGGTGCCGTCGGCGATGGAGACCACGGAGTCGGAGTGCACGGCGTCGTCGGCCGCGTCGAGGGTGAGGCTGCCGCCCCCGATCACCACGTTGCTGCCCGCCTTGAGGCCCTTGGCCGAGGCGTCCGTGGCGAGAGGGGTGTCCGCGCCGCCGCCGGTCGTGGCCCGCAGCGCGCCCCCGGTGACGATGACGTCGGTGGTCGCGGCGAGGCCGTCGCCGTCGGCCGTCAGCGTGATGTCGCCGCCGGAGACCTGGATCCAGCCGGCGTCCGCGTCGGTGTCGTTGTCGGACTTCAGGGCGTCCCCGCCCGCGGTGACCGCGAGGGTGCCGCCGCTGATCACCAGCAGGTCTTTGCCGCGGAGGCCGTCGTCGGCCGCGTCCACGGTGAGGGTGCCGCCCGCGATGACGAGGTCGTCCTTGGAGGCGATGCCGTCGAGGCTGGGGGCGCTGACCGCCAGCGCCCCCGTGCCCCGATGGTCAGGTCGGCCATCGAGAACAGCGCCGCGTTCGGGGCGTCCTCGCCCGTGGCGGTGGCGTACTCGGCGGCGGAGGCCAGCGAGTTGCTGGTCCCGTCCGCGAGCACGACCGCCACCGCGTCCGCCTTCGACACCACCAGCGCGGCGCCGGTGGCGGAGGCGATCGAGGCGTCGGACAGCAGGAGCGTGACCTGGCCCTCGGCGTCCGCGGCCACGACGACCTGGCCGCTGAGCCGCCCGGTGAGGACGTACGTGCCGGGCGCCGTGATGGTCACGTTCGCGCCGTCGACGGTGACGCCCTCCCCGTCGGCGACGGCCGTGTCGCCGAGCAGGGTGATCCGGACGCCGCCGGTCGGGTCGGCGTCGAGCGCCGCCGAGGTGGGCCGCTTGTTGGCGGCGACCGCCTCGGCGACCGAGATGGCCGCCGTACCCGCGGCCGCCGAGGCGGCGTCGGGGACGGATGAGCCCGGGGCGGACGCGCCGGGCGCGGCGGAGCAGGCGGTGAGCGAGGCGACCACGGCGAGCGCGGCGAGGGAGGCAGACAGGCGGGAACGAGGGGTCATGGGGGTCTCCAGGATCAGGTGGTGGTTCAGGCGGCCAGGAGGCGGTGCCAGCGATTGCGGGCAGGTCGGGCCGCAGCAGGGCGAGCCCGCAGCCGTACTTGGACAGGGGGATGGGGCGATGGCCGGCGCGCCACAGCGCGCGCTCGACGTCACCCGCGGGGCCCGACGTCTTGGTCTCCACCACGATCGAATCGCGCCAGGCGAGGCCCCCGTCGCCCGCGGGCGGCGTCCAGGTCAGGTCGAGGTCGATGGTCAGTCGCGTGGGGCGTCCGGGAAGCAGGATCGTCGCCCGGCGGTAGCCGGTCCGCAGCTGCGGGGTCAGGCGTCGGACGTCCGGGGCGAGTCCGGTTTCGCGCAGGCACTGCTCGACGAAGTCCCCCACCGCGCCCTGCAGCGGCCCGCCCGGCCAGGGCAGTCGCCGCTTCCGGGTCAGCGAGCCGGATCGTGTCTTGACCTCCAGGAAGTGGAGGTCCGAGGCGACGTAGCTGCGCGTGCGAACCTTCCAGCGCCGCCCGCGGCGGAGCGCGGTGGCGAGGTAGGCGTCCAGATCGGGGGTGTCCAGGTAGACGGTGTCGTACAGCGGGGTCCGCTCCCCGTGGACCTCCAGCACCCGGCTCCCCGCGGGGAGCGCGCCCACCACCTCGTCGAGCGCGTGTGCCGGCAGCAGGTACTTGCGGTCGACGCGGGTCAGCAGCGAGGCGGTGGCGTTGAGCTCCTCCAGGCCGATCGTCGGCAGGTCGGTCAGGGCTCCGGGGGCGGCGAGAACCGTCATCGGACCGGCTCCGAGACACGGGCGCCGGGCAGGGCGCGGGCGCGCACCTCCACGGTCGTGGTGTCGTTGACGAGGTCGAGCCGCTGCACGGAGAATCCCAGGACGGTGGCTCCGAGCTGGGACTCCAGTCGGGCGCGCAGGGCGGTCGGGTCGGCGAGGGCACGGTCGAGCACCACCACCTGGCGGGTGTAGCCGCGCAGGACGCGGGGGTGGTCGATGACGGCCAGCGCACCGACCAGCGCAGCCATCAGGGCTGCGACCAGCGCCAGGTCGCCCCCCAGCCCGGCGATCAGGCCGAGGGCCAGGGCGGCGAAGTAGTAGGCCACCTCGCTCTGGGCGAGTTCGTCGGAGCGCAGCCGGATGATCGACAGGACGCCGAACAGCCCCAGTCCCAGGCCGGCCGCGACGGCCGACGTCTGCAGCGCGACGCTGACCGCGAGCACGCCGAGGTTGACGCCCAGATAGGCCACGGCGAGGTCGCGGCGGTGGTGGCGCGGGAAGTGGACGCCCAGGACCAGCACGAGGATCGCGACGAGATCGAGGGCCAGGAAGGGCAGCACGGCTGACATGGGGACTCCAGTTTCGGACGGGGACGTTCCCATTCAGTCCGAGTGGGCTGTGGCGTTCCTGTGACCGCTCCCGCGCCTTCCTGTGAACGCGTTCCGGCCGCCCGCACGCGGCCCCGTCCTCACCGCCGTACGGGACCTACGCGGCAGTGACCGCCCTCGTCAAGCGGGGTTCCCCGTCGTAGATTGGACGTCGGGAGGGACCATGTCTCGCGTACGCGTCCACAACTTCTCCGTCTCGCTCGACGGGTTCGGCGTCGGCGTCGGCCAGCGGCTGGAGGCCCCGTTCGGCCACGCGGGCGGCCGCCTGCTGGAGTGGGCGCTGCCGACCCGGACGTTCGCCGACATGGGGCTGCACGGCCCGGCCGAGGCGACCGTCGGCGTCGACGAGGCCTTCGCGTCGGGCTGGAACACCGGCATCGGCGCCGAGATCATGGGCCGGCACAAGTTCGCGCCGGCTGACGCGGCGTGGCCCGACGAGTCGTGGCACGGCTGGTGGGGCGACGACCCGCCGTTCCACACCCCCGTCGTGGTGCTGACGCACCACCCGCGCCCGCCGCTGCGCATGCAGGGCGGGACGACCTTCCACTTCGTGGACGCGGAGCCAGCCGCGGCGTTGACGCTCGCACGGGACCTGGCGGATGGCCGCGACGTCCGCATCGGCGGCGGGACGACCACCGTCCGGTCCTTCCTGGACGCCGACCTCATCGACGAGATGCACGTGGTGCTCGTCCCGATCCTGTTGGGACGCGGCGAGCGGCTCTGGGACGGCCTCGAGGGACTGGAGGAGCGCTTCCGTATCGAGGCCACCAGCTCGCCGAGCGGCGTGGTCCACCTGCGCTTCTGGCGGCGCACTCCCCCGGTGTGAGCGCGGCCGCGCAGCCCGTCGACCCCGGACGCAGGCGAAGGCCCGCAGGATCAGATCCTGCGGGCCTTCGTGGTTGCCGATCGTGATCGGCGGGGAGTCACTTGACGGTGACGGTGGCGCCGGCGGCCTCGAGGGCCTCCTTGGCCTTGGCGGCGGCGTCGCGCGCAACCTTCTCCAGGACGGGCTTGGGCGCACCCTCGACGAGGTCCTTGGCCTCCTTCAGGCCGAGGGAGGTCAGGGCGCGCACCTCCTTGATGACCTGGATCTTCTTCTCGCCCGCGGACTCGAGGATCACGTCGACCTCGGAGGACTCCTCCTCGGCCGGGGCCTCGCCGGCACCGGCCGGAGCGGCGGCGGCCGCGACGGCGACCGGGGCGGCGGCGGTGACGCCGAAGGCGTCCTCGAACTGCTTCACGAACTCGGAGAGCTCGATCAGGGTCATCTCCTTGAAGGCGTCAAGGAGCTCTTCGTTGGTGAGCTTCGCCATGTTGGGCGTTCCTTTCGTTATTCCGCAGCCTGCGGCGCGGCGTCGTCTGCCTCGGCAGCGGGCGCTGCGTCGGTTGCCGAGGCGTCCTCGGCGGTGTCGGGCTTCTGGTCCTCAGCGGGGGCGGCGACGCCGGCCCCACCGATGAGAGCCGGGTTCTCCTCGGCGGCACGCTCGAGCGCACCCAGGACGCGAGCGGCCTGGTTGAGCGGAGCGGCGAGGAGGTAGACGGCCTTGCTGAGGTTGGCCTGCATGCCGCCGGCCAGCTTGGCCAGCAGAACCTCGCGCGACTCGAGGTCGGCGAGCTTCTTCACCTCATCGGCGTCGAGGACGCGACCGTCCATGACGCCACCCTTGATGACCAGAAGCGGGTTGTCCTTCGCGAAGTCGCGCAGACCCTTCGCCACGGTGGCAACGTCACCGCGGATGAAAGCGATCGCCGTGGGGCCGGTGAGCTGGTCCTCGAGTCCATCGAGGCCGGCCTCGCGGGCGGCGATCAGGGTCAGAGTGTTCTTCGCGACGGCGTACGAGGCATCCTCGCCCAGGGAACGGCGCAGATCGCGCAGCCCCTTGACGGTGATCCCACGGTACTCGGTCAGAACAGCGGCGTTGCTGGAGGTGAAGGCTTCCTTCAGCTCCTCAACAGCGGCTGCCTTGTCCGGCCTCGCCATGAGTCTCCTTCCCACTTCTTCTCGTGAGCCCTGACATGAAAAAATCCCCGTGCGCCTGGCGCACGAGGAGAACACACGAGGTGTCGACGTGACGCCTGCGCGGGATTTGCACGATCCGGGAGGATCGACACCAGCGGTCTTGGGCTTCGGGGAACCACTCTACGGGACGCCGTGGGCCGTCCCCAAATCGGGGCGACCCGCCGCTCACCGCTTCCGGTACAGCCGCCGCGACTGGTAGATGGGGTCGCTGGTGACCTGGACGCCGAGGTTGCGGAAGATCCCCTCGTCCACCGACCCGAGGATGACCGTCGAGTGGACGTCGCAGCCCTCCAGCTCCTCCAGCTCGGCGAGCGCGCGCCGGGCGTTCTCGTCGGCGTTGGCGCTGACCGACAGGGCGATCAGGACCTCGTCGGTGTGCAGGCGGGGGTTGCGGCTGCCCAGGTGCTCGGTCTTGAGGCGCTGGATGGGCTGGATGGTCTCCTCCGACAGCAGCTTCACCTCGGGGTCGATGCCGGCCAGGGCCTTGAGGGCGTCCAGCAGCATCGCCGAGCAGGCGCCCAGCAGGGGCGACGTCTTCCCGGTCACGATCGTGCCGTCGGGCAGTTCGATGGCCGCGGCCGGCGCCTTCGTCCTGGTGGCCACCTGACGCGCCGGCAGGACGACCGGCCGGTCCTCCCCGGCCAGCCCGAGCTTGCCCAGCAGGAGGGCGATGCGGTCGGACTGGAGCGGGTCAGCCTCGTCCCGCTTCTCCTCCACCAGCGCCTTGTAGTAGCGCCGGATCACCTCCTGCCCGGCGGCCTCCCGGCAGACGGCGTCGTCGCTGATGCACAGCCCGGCCATGTTCACGCCCATGTCGGTGGGTGACTGGTACGGCGACGAGCCGACCAGCCGCTCGAACAGCAGGTTGAGGACCGGGAAGATCTCCACGTCGCGGTTGTAGTTGACCGCCTGCTCGCCGTAGGCGGCCAGGTGGAAGGGGTCGATCATGTTGATGTCGTCAAGGTCGACCGTGGCCGCCTCGTAGGCGACGTTGACGGGGTGGTCGAGCGGCAGGTTCCAGATCGGGAAGGTCTCGAACTTGGCGTACCCGGACGCGATGCCGCGCTGGTGGTCGTGGTACAGCTGCGACAGGCAGGTCGCCATCTTGCCGCTGCCCGGCCCGGGCGCCGTCACGATGACCAGGTCGCGCGACGTCTCGACGTATTCGTTCTTGCCGTAGCCGTGCTCGCTGACGATGAGGTTCGTGTCGTGCGGGTAGCCCTTGATCGGGTAGTGCCGGTAGACGGGGATCCCCGCCCGCTCCAGCTTCCGACGGAACGACTTGGCGTGCTTGTTGTCGTCGGTCCAGTGGGAGATCACCACGCTGCCCACCAGCAGCCCGTAGCTGCGGAACTCGTCGATCAGCCGCAGGACGTCCGCGTCGTAGGGGATGCCCAGGTCGGCACGGACCTTGTTGCGCGACAGGTCCAGCGCGCTGACCACGACCACGACCTCGACGTCGTCGACCATCGTCTCCAGCATCCGCACCTTGTTGTCGGGGGTGAACCCGGGCAGGACGCGCGAGGCGTGGAAGTCGTCGAACAGTTTGCCGCCGAACTCGAGGTAGAGCTTCCCCCCGAACTGCTGGCGGCGCTTCTCGATGTGCTCGGCCTGCAGCTTGAGGTACTTGTCCCGATCGAATCCGACTGCCTTCATCCCCACCCTCACGTTCGGCAACCTGACGATCATATCGGCCCAGCGGCGACGAGACGCCCGCCCCGAACCCTCGGACGCCGCCCCGCAGCCGGCCAGGACCCAAGGCCCCGCAGTTCCCCGGAGCAGCACCCACCGAAAGAGACGCACCACGAGCGCGCCGGCGCCCGGGCCGTCGAGACTCCCTCCCGACCCCCGGACCGGCATCAAGCACGACGGCGCCCGGACCGCCATACGTAATGTGCGTCCCAGCGCACATTCAGCAGGACGCACGTGTCACTCCTGGTTCACGGCGCGCTCGAACGCGAACGAGCGTTCCCGATGGTTCGGGAACGCTCGAAGAGTTGGTGTGGACGCCGCAGCTGCGGGAAAGCGGACCAGCGAGGGGGATCCTCATTGACCGTCGTTGGGTGGGGGTGGATATGGGTGTGCCCCCAAAACCATTGTCTGGTTTTGGGGCACTGTCACCCTTTGTCCTCAAACCGGTGAGGGTTTGGGGGGTGTGTTCGGCGGCGTCCTACTCTCCCACACACTCCCGTGTGCAGTACCATCGGCGCTGTGAGGCTTAGCTTCCGGGTTCGGAATGGGACCGGGCGTTTCCCTCACGCTATGACCACCGAAACAATCTTGAGTTGTCTTCCCACACCCGCGGGTGTGGGGGATCGTTCTGAACCTCAACCGCCTGGGTTGAAGCCCGGGTTGTTGTTTCAGATATCGTATAGTGGACGCGTAGTCATCGTAGATTTTTGCCCGTCTACACCGTTTTGTTTGGTGGTGTGACAAGCCCTCGGCCTATTAGTACCAGTCAGCTCCACACATTGCTGTGCTTCCACGTCTGGCCTATCAACCCCATGGTCTGTAGGGGGCCTTACCCACTCGAGGTGGTGAGAGTCCTCATCTTGAAGCGTGCTTCCCGCTTAGATGCTTTCAGCGGTTATCATTTCCCAACGTAGCCAACCAGCCGTGCTCTTGGCAGAACAACTGGCACACCAGAGGTTGGTCCGTCCCGGTCCTCTCGTACTAAGGACAGCCCTTCTCAAGACTCTAACGCGCGCAGCGGATAGGGACCGAACTGTCTCACGACGTTCTAAACCCAGCTCGCGTGCCGCTTTAATGGGCGAACAGCCCAACCCTTGGGACCGACTCCAGCCCCAGGATGCGACGAGCCGACATCGAGGTGCCAAACCATGCCGTCGCTATGGACGCTCGGGCAAGATCAGCCTGTTATCCCCGGGGTACCTTTTATCCGTTGAGTGACGGCGCTTCCACACGCCACCGTCAGATCACTAGTCCCGACTTTCGTCCCTGCTCGACCTGTCGGTCTCACAGTCAAGCTCCCTTGTGCACTTACACTCAACACCTGATTGCCAACCAGGCTGAGGGAACCTTTGGGCGCCTCCGTTACCTTTTGGGAGGCGACCGCCCCAGTCAAACTACCCATCAGGCACTGTCCCTGAACCAGATCATGGTCCGAGGTTAGATAACCAGAACGACCAGAGTGGTATTTCAACAATGACTCCACCCGAACTAGCGTCCGAGCTTCACAGTCTCCCACCTATCCTACACAAGTCGTACCGATCACCAATACCAAACTATAGTAAAGGTCCCGGGGTCTTTCCGTCCTGCTGCGCGTAACGAGCATCTTTACTCGTAATGCAATTTCGCCGAGTTCGTGGTGGAGACAGCGCCCAAATCGTTACTCCATTCGTGCAGGTCGGAACTTACCCGACAAGGAATTTCGCTACCTTAGGATGGTTATAGTTACCACCGCCGTTTACTGGGGCTTAAGTTCACCGCTTCGCCTTACGACTAACAGTTCCCCTTAACCTTCCAGCACCGGGCAGGAGTCAGTCCGTATACATCGTCTTACAACTTCGCACGGACCTGTGTTTTTAGTAAACAGTCGCTTGGGCCTGGTCTCTGCGACCCTCACCGCTTTCCACCGCAAGGATGGTCACGGATCAGGTCCCCCTTATCCCGAAGTTACGGGGGTATTTTGCCGAGTTCCTTCACCACGATTATCTCGATCGCCTTGGTATTCTCTACCTATCCACCAGTGTCGGTTTGGGGTACGGGCGGCTTAACAACTCGCTCACGAAGCTTTTCTAGGCAGCATAGGATCACCCACACCAACATCCGTAGATGCCAGTGCCATCAAGTCTCAGACATGGATCGTGCGGATTTGCCTACACGACGTCCTACACTCTTAGCCCACGACTACCATCGCGTGGGATGGGCTACCTTCCTGCGTCCCTCCGCAGCTTGTCTACTAACAGTTCAGGTCACAGACTCAACCAACCACGACCGGCAAAGCCGGCCGACGATTGATCTTGCGTGCTTAGTATCACTGTGCTCGACACGGGCGTTGTTACGCCGGTACCAGAATATCAACTGGTTGTCCATCGACTACGCCTGTCGGCCTCGCCTTAGGTCCCGACTTACCCAGGGCAGATTAGCTTGACCCTGGAACCCTTGGATATTCGGCGGACGGGTTTCTCACCCGTCTTTCGCTACTCATGCCTGCATTCTCACTCGTGTGCGCTCCACGGCTGGGTCACCCCGCCGCTTCACCGCACACACGACGCTCCCCTACCCATCCGCACACCTGGACCACAAGGGCCAAGTACACATGCGAATGTCACAGCTTCGGCGGACTGCTTGAGCCCCGCTACATTGTCGGCGCAGAATCACTTGACCAGTGAGCTATTACGCACTCTTTCAAGGGTGGCTGCTTCCAAGCCAACCTCCTGGTTGTCTTCGCAACTCCACATCCTTTTCCACTTAGCAGTCCCTTAGGGGCCTTAGCTGATGATCTGGGCTGTTTCCCTCTCGACTATGAAGCTTATCCCCCACAGTCTCACTGCCGTCCTCTCACTTACCGGCATTCGGAGTTTGGCTGATTTCGGTAAGCTTGTGGGCCCCCTAGACCATCCAGTGCTCTACCTCCGGTAAGAAACAGACGACGCTGCACCTAAATGCATTTCGGGGAGAACCAGCTATCACGAAGTTTGATTGGCCTTTCACCCCTATCCACAGCTCATCCCCTCGGTTTTCAACCCAAGTGGGTTCGGGCCTCCACGACGTCTTACCGTCGCTTCACCCTGGCCATGGATAGATCACTTCGCTTCGGGTCTAGAGCATGCGACTAAATCGCCCTATTCGGACTCGCTTTCGCTACGGCTTCCCCACACGGGTTAACCTCGCCACATACCACTAACTCGCAGGCTCATTCTTCAAAAGGCACGCCGTCACCCCACAAGAGGGCTCCGACGGATTGTAGGCGACCGGTTTCAGGTACTATTTCACTCCCCTCCCGGGGTACTTTTCACCTTTCCCTCACGGTACTTGTCCGCTATCGGTCATCAAGGAGTATTTAGGCTTAACGGGTGGTCCCGCCAGATTCACACAGAATTTCAGGAGTTCCGTGTTACTTGGGAATACACTCACGAGGGTTGCACATACGTTTACACGACTATCACGCACTATGGTCGGTCTTCCCAAACCGTTCAACTTCGCACAACCTTTATCACTCGTCGATCGATCAGCAGCCCGATCCGAATGCTCCCACAACCCCCAGCATGCAACGCCTGCCAGCTATCACACACGCCAGGTTTGGCCTCTTCCGCTTTCGCTCGCCACTACTCACGGAATCACTTTTGTTTTCTCTTCCTATGGGTACTGAGATGTTTCACTTCCCCACGTTCCCTCCAACACCCCTATACATTCAGGGTGAGGTCGCCGGACATAACTCCGGTATCTTCGAGGTTTCCCTATTCGGACATCCACGGATCAAAGCTCGTTTACCAGCTCCCCGTGGCTTATCGCAGGTTACAACGTCCTTCATCGGCTCTTGATGCCAAGGCATCCACCGATCGCCCTTAGTAGCTTGTCACCAAACAAAACGATCAACAACAAAAATCTACTTAAAGATGCTCGCGTCCACTATACAATTCTCAAACAACAACCCCGTCACCACCATCACCACCAACAACCGCCGGCGACGACCATGAGACAGAAAAACCCAGAAACCCCCACCCGGACACACAAAAAGAGTGCCCAGGGCCGGAAATTTCAGAACCCAACAACGTGCACACCCAAAACCCGCCTCCCCAACGCCCGCGTTTCACACCCCCAAGGGAGTAGTACTAGCCGGCGAGGACTCAACAAGCCTCGGACTCGATCAATGCTTCCACAAAATATCGCCTGGCATCCTGCGCACCACGAACGGGCACGAACAAGACAACAACCCCCCACCCCAGAAGGTGGTGGAGTGTACAGGCTCCCTAGAAAGGAGGTGATCCAGCCGCACCTTCCGGTACGGCTACCTTGTTACGACTTAGTCCTAATTACCGATCCCACCTTCGACGGCTCCCCCCACAAGGGTTAGGCCACCGGCTTCGGGTGTTACCGACTTTCATGACTTGACGGGCGGTGTGTACAAGGCCCGGGAACGTATTCACCGCAGCAATGCTGATCTGCGATTACTAGCGACTCCGACTTCATGGGGTCGAGTTGCAGACCCCAATCCGAACTGAGACTGGCTTTACGTGATTCGCTCACCCTCACGGGATCGCAACACTTTGTACCAGCCATTGTAGCATGCGTGAAGCCCTGGACATAAGGGGCATGATGACTTGACGTCATCCCCACCTTCCTCCGAGTTGACCCCGGCAGTCTCCCATGAGTTCCCGGCATAACCCGCTGGCAACATAGGACGAGGGTTGCGCTCGTTGCGGGACTTAACCCAACATCTCACGACACGAGCTGACGACAGCCATGCACCACCTGTAAACCGGCCAAAAAGGCACACCCATCTCTGAATGCTTCCGGCATATGTCAAACCCAGGTAAGGTTCTTCGCGTTGCATCGAATTAATCCGCATGCTCCGCCGCTTGTGCGGGCCCCCGTCAATTCCTTTGAGTTTTAGCCTTGCGGCCGTACTCCCCAGGCGGGGCACTTAATGCGTTAGCTACGGCACGGAGAACGTGGAATGTCCCCCACACCTAGTGCCCACCGTTTACGGCGTGGACTACCAGGGTATCTAAGCCTGTTTGCTCCCCACGCTTTCGCTCCTCAGCGTCAGGAAAGGTCCAGAGAACCGCCTTCGCCACTGGTGTTCCTCCTGATATCTGCGCATTCCACCGCTCCACCAGGAATTCCGTTCTCCCCTACCTTCCTCAAGTCTGCCCGTATCGAAAGCAAGCACAGAGTTAAGCCCTGTGTTTTCACTTCCGACGCAACAAACCACCTACGAGCTCTTTACGCCCAATAAATCCGGACAACGCTCGCACCCTACGTATCACCGCGGCTGCTGGCACGTAGTTAGCCGGTGCTTCTTCTCCAGGTACCGTCACATTCGCCCCTGGTGAAAGCGGTTTACAACCCGAAGGCCGTCATCCCGCACGCGGCGTTGCTGCATCAGGCTTTCGCCCATTGTGCAATATTCCCCACTGCTGCCTCCCGTAGGAGTCTGGGCCGTATCTCAGTCCCAGTGTGGCCGGTCGCCCTCTCAGGCCGGCTACCCGTCACCGCCTTGGTAGGCCATTACCCCACCAACAAGCTGATAGGCCGCGAGTCCATCCCCCACCAAAAAATCTTTCCAACAACCACCATGAGGTGAAAGCTGAATATCCGGTATTAGCTGAAGTTTCCCACAGTTATCCCGAAGTGGAGGGCAGGTTACTCACGTGTTACTCACCCGTTCGCCACTAATCACCCAACCGAAGAAGGGATCATCGTTCGACTTGCATGTGTTAAGCACGCCGCCAGCGTTCGTCCTGAGCCAGGATCAAACTCTCCATCGAAAAACGATGAGAGATGAAACCCAACCCTAAAAAAGGTTGTTACATCAATCTCAAAAGAAAACCAACCACAAGGGTTGGTCAACGAGGACACACAAACCATGAAGGTTGTGTGCAAAAAATATGAACCAAAACCACAACCCAGAAGGGTCGATCGTCTGGCCACTGGCATTGACCTAAGCACGCTGTTGAGTTCTCAAATTTCCGACACACACCGCCGGCTCCTCAAGTCCTTCGGACTTGAACCCCGGTGGGGCACTCGACCTACTCTACCAGACCCTCAGCCCCGGTGCAAACCGTGAACCCAACTGATCCGGCACACTCGGACGCGATCCCAACCTCCAAACGAAGGCCGAACTTAGTCCGTGTGACCCCCGGAACACCTCCGAACCGAAGTTCCTCAGTGCCCCGAGCGCTTGATGAACATTACACGAGGTCGCTGCCCGATCCAAACCGAGAGGTGTGCGCCAGGGGCTTACGCTCCATCACTAGGGGCAACGCTGTTGCCGTTGGCTCTTGACGCGCCCACCTCCGTGTGTTTGTCCGCCGGGAACCGCTCTCCGCCGTCTATCGGAGGGTGTCCTGGTCCGTCGGGCAGACCCAAACGGGCATCCGGATGGGTGCGTGCCTGTGGATATGTGACCGTCTCCGCGACCTCGCTCCCCCAGTTCGGTGGAGGTGAGTGCTGTCCACCTTCCAGGGTGGCCGCGACCTGGTGGCGCCTGCTCGGTGGAGGGGTGGGCGTCGCCTTCCTCCCTGGTCGATGAGACGGGGAACCGACCGGGCGGGCACCGCCGGACGCGCGAAAGGGCCCCCTCCCGGAGGAGGGGGCCCTTCTGTGCGCTGAGTCCGGCCGCGTGCGGCCGGCCGGGCGATCAGGCCTCGGCGCTGGCCGGCTTGGTGCGCCCGGCGTCGATCGAGACGCCCGGGCCCATCGTCGTCGACAGGGTGATCTTCTTCAGGTAGCGACCCTTCGCGGCCGACGGCTTCAGACGCAGGATCTCGTCCAGCGCGGCGAAGTAGTTCTGCGCCAGCTGGTCCTCGCTGAAGGACGCCTTGCCGATGATGAAGTGGAGGTTCGCGTGGCGATCGACGCGGAACTCGATCTTGCCACCCTTGATGTCGGTGACGGCCTTGGCGACGTCCATGGTCACCGTGCCCGTCTTCGGGTTGGGCATGAGGCCACGCGGGCCGAGGACGCGGCCCAGGCGGCCGACCTTGCCCATCATGTCCGGGGTGGCGACGACGGCGTCGAAGTCGAGGTAGCCGCCGGCGACCTTCTCGATGAGCTCGTCGGCACCGATCTCGTCCGCGCCCGCCTCCTCGGCGGCGGCGGCACGGTCACCGGTGGCGAAGACGAGGACCCTTGCCGTCTTGCCGGTGCCGTTGGGGAGATTCACGGTGCCACGAACCATCTGGTCGGCCTTGCGCGGGTCGACGCCGAGTCGCATGGCGACATCGATCGTCTCGTCGAACTTGGCCGTGGCCCCCTTCTTGGCCAGCGAGATGGCCTCTTCCGGGGAGTAGTTCTGCTCGGCGTCCGCCAGTGCTTCGGCGGCGCGGTAAGCCTTGCTGCGCTTCATGTCTGGTTCCTTCCTCGGCCCGAGGGCCTACCAGGGTGTGGTGCGGGCCGCGCAGGCCCTGCCACGTGAAAAGGGGGCTGTCAGCCTTCGACGGTGACGCCCATGGAGCGAGCGGTGCCCTCGACGATCTTCATCGCCGCGTCGACATCGTTCGCGTTCAGGTCGGGGAGCTTGGTGGTGGCGATCTCACGCACCTGGTCGCGCGTGATCTTGCCGACCTTGTCGCTGTGCGGCTTCGCGGAGCCCGACTTCAGGCCGGCAGCCTTCTTGATCAGCTCGGCGGCAGGCGGCGTCTTCGTGATGAAGGTGAACGTGCGATCCTCGTAGATGGTGATCTCGACGGGGATGACGTTGCCGCGCATGGGTTCGGTCTGGGCGTTGTACGCCTTGCAGAACTCCATGATGTTGACGCCGTGCGGACCGAGGGCGGTACCGACCGGAGGTGCAGGGGTTGCCGCGCCCGCGTTCAAGGCAACCTTGACGAGCGCCGCTACCTTCTTCTTGGGAGGCATGTTGGGTCCTTGCTACTTAGTGGCACAACCGGGACGTCGTGCCGTGTTGATGGCGGCCCGCACACGAGCGGGCCACGCGAACTCGAGCCTCAGACGTCCTTTTGGACCTGAGAGAACGTGAGGTCCACGGGGGTTTCCCGCCCCAGGATCTCGACCAGGGCCTTCAACCGCTGGTGGTTCGCGTTGATCTCGGTGATCGTGGCGTGGACGCCGGAGAACGGCCCCTGCACGACCATGACGGAGTCGCCCACCTTGAAGTCGGCGACCTCCACCTTGCGCTTCTTCGCCGCCACCGGGCCGGACGCCTCGGCGTTCGCCTTGGCCAGTGCGGCCGGGGCGAGCATCTTGACGACCTCGTCGATGGACAGCGGGACGGGCTGGCTCGCGTGCGCGACGAACCCGGTGACCGACGGCGTCTGCCGGACGGTCGACCAGGAGGCGTCGGTCAGGTCCATGCGGACCAGCACGTAGCCGGGGAGGACGGTCCGCGTCACGGTCTTGCGCGTGCCGTTGCGGATCTCGACGACGTCCTCGGTCGGGACGACCGACTCGAAGATGTAGTCCTCCATGCCCAGGGTCTGGATGCGGGCGTCCAGGTTCTGCTTCACCCGGTTCTCCATGCCCGAGTACGTGTGGATCACGTACCAGTCGCCGAACTGCCCCGACAGCTTGCTGCGGAGCTCCTCGAGGACGGCCTCCTCGTCGGTGTCCGACGCGGCGGGCTCGTCGGCGTCCTCCTCGTCGTCGTCACCGAGGTTCAGGACGATGTCGTCCTCGTCGTCGGTGTCGTCGCCGAAGTCGAGGTTCAGCTCCACCTCGGGCTCGGAGGTCTCCTCGATCGGACCCAGGTCGATCTCGACCTCGTCCATCGAGATGTCGTTCTCAGGCGTGTCAGCCATGGAAATCTTCTACCTTCCGTCTTCGATCAGCCGAACAGCTTCAGCAGCAGCGCGCCGAGGCCCAGATCGAGGAGGCTGACGTAGGCGATGATGACCAGCACGAAGACCAGAACCGCCCAGAAGTAGGACGACACCTGCTGCCACGTCGGCCATACGACCTTCTTCAGCTCGTCGACCGACTGCTCGGCGAACTTGATGGGGCCGACGCGCCCGCTGTCCTGCGCGCGGCGGTCGGGCCGCTTCGCGGTCGCCTTGCCCTTGCTCGGAGTCTCGGTCACCGCGGTGCGGCGGACCGGCCGGGAGCTGCGCGCCTGCTGGGCCACCGACTCGGCGGCGACCAGCTGGTCGGCGTCCTCGATCGGACCCTCGTCGGGGGCCGGCTCCTCGATCAGTTCCTCGGCCTCGGTCTCCTCGGCGGAGACCTCGTAGGGCTCGGGTTCGTTCAGGTCGTCGGCGAGGAACTCGCCGGGAAGGTCATCGCGGGCGGGTTCGTCAGGGGTCGCGGAGGAACCGTCGAACATGTCGCTCCTGGGTGCCACCTGCACGTCCTCACATCGCCGATCGATTCACCTTCCGGGCCACGACCGGCCCAGCAGGGCAAGAGGGACTTGAACCCCCAACCTGCGGTTTTGGAGACCGCTGCTCTGCCAATTGAGCTATTGCCCTTTGGTTCTCACCAAGGTGGTGACACCCATGCTAGCGGCCAGCCGGAAGGCTCGCTGCAGCGCGGTGAGTGCTACCAAGACGTCGAGTGTACGGGTTTTCTAGCCGCGCGTCGAACCGGGGCTCTCCAGGCTCACGCCCACGAAGACCGGCTCCGGCACCAGCCTCACCCCCAGGCTTCCTCGACGCCGTCGCGGATCTCCCGTGCCAGCGCGACGATGTCGGACGCCGACGCGCCGCCCCGGTTGGTCAGGGCCAGGACGTGCTTGGTGGACAGCGTGGCGGGCGGCGTCCCGTACCCCTTGGAGAAGCCGGCGTGATCGATCAGCCAGGCGGCGCTGCTCTTGACCAGGCCCTCGCCGGCCGGGAAGCGCGGCGCCTCCTCGGGCAGGCGGGCGGCGGCCTCGGCGTCCAGGATCGGGTTGGTGAAGAACGAGCCGGCGCTCCAGGTGTCGTGGTCGGCCGGGTCGAGCACCATGCCCTTGCCCCGGCGCAGGTCCAGCACCGTGTCGCGGACGTCGGCCAGCCCCGCCCGGACGCCGACCTCGACGCCCAGCCGGCGCGCCAGCTCGGCGTAGCGGACCTTCGCGCTGCGGGTGCCCTGGGTGAACTGGAAGGTCACGCCGAGCACGAGGTAGCGGTCGGGCTCGGCCTTGAACCGGCTCCATCGGTACCCGAAGCCGCAGTCGCCGTTGGCGAACACCCGGACGCGCCGCTCGCGGCGGTCCCAGGTGCGGACGTGCCACAGCGTCTGGGAGATGTCCTGGCCGTAGGCGCCGACGTTCTGGATCGGCGTGGAGCCGACCGCGCCGGGGATGCCGGCCAGCGCCTCGACGCCGACGAGTTCGTTCTCGACGGTCCAGTCGACGAAGTCCCCCCACGGCTCGCCCGCCGCCACCGTCACCATCACGCCGCCGCAGGAGGCGTCGGACAGGTCGCAGGACGAGCCCTCCGCCGTGACGCCGCGGGTCGCGACGTGCACGACGGTGCCGTCGAAGCCGCCGTCGGCGACCAGCACGTTCGACCCGCCCGAGAGCACCAGGACGGGCTCGCCCGCGGCGTCCGCCTCGGAGACGGCGGCGATCAGGGCCTCGTCGGTGTCCGCCTCGACCCAGCGCCGGGCGGGCCCGCCGACCCGCAGCGTGGTGTGGTCGGCCAGCAGCTCAGTCAACGCGCACCTCCGCCACGGCGGAGCCCAGCACCCGGGTCTCTCCGAGCAGGGCCTCGAGCGCGACCGTGGCCACCCCATCGGCCACCTGAGTGACCTTGGCGGTCACGACCACCTCCGCGCCCGCGTCGTCGTCGGGCACCGGGACGGGCTTGGTGAACCGCACCGCGTAGCTCCGGACACGGCCGGGGTCGCCCACCCAGTCGGTCACGACGCGCAGCGCGCGTCCCATCGTGAGCATGCCGTGGGCGATGACGCTGCCCAGCCCCAGCTCGGCGGCCCGCCGGTCGGACCAGTGGATCGGGTTGAAGTCGCCCGAGGCGCCCGCGTACCGGACGAGGTCCTCGCGGGTGAAGGTGAGCGTCAGGGGGGCCAGTTCCTGGCCGACCTCGGCGTCGATGCTCATGCGTCCTCCTTCGGCCAGGTGTGCAGCAGGGTCGAGGTGGCGGTCACGACGGGCTCCCCGCCGTGGTGTCCAGGGCGACCGAGACGGTGATGAACGCGGTGTTCGCCCTTGCGCGCACCTTGTCGATCGTGAGCGTCGCGATGACCTCGTCGCCGGCGCACAGCGGCCGGGTCCACGCGAAGCGCTGGTCGGCGTGGATGGTCCGGGCGAGCTGCAGGTCGAGCTCCGGGTCGGCGAACAGGCCTCCCCAGGCCTGGGCGGCCAGCACGGCGGCGAAGGTGGGCGGCGCCTGCGGGGCGTCCCCGGCGTAGGCCGGGTTGTCGTCGCCCAGGGCCGCGGCGAACTCCGCGATCTTCTCCCGGCTGACCCGGTAGGGCTGCGTGGCCGGGTAGCTCCGGCCCACGTGCGCGTCGGTGATCGGCATGCGGCACAGGCTACCGGTGCCGATAGGGTCGCGTCCGTGACGCTTCGGCTGCTGTTCGTGTCCATGCACACCTCCCCCGCTTCCGCCCCCGGTGCAGGCGACGCGGGCGGCATGAACGTGGTCGAACTGCACCAGGCGCGCGCGCTGGCCGACCTGGGCTACACCGTCGACATCGCGACCCGGCGGGCCGAGCCCGACGAACCCGACGTGACCGATCTGGGCGGCGGCGTCCGCCTGCTGCACGTGAACGCCGGCCCCACCTCCGACCTGGCCAAGAGCGCCATCGACGAGCACATCGGGGAGTTCTCCGCCGGCCTGGCCGCGCTGGAGCCCTACGACCTGATCCAGTCCCACCACTGGATGAGCGGGGTCGCGGCGCTGCCCGTCGCCCGCGCCTGGGACGTGCCGCACGTGCAGAGCTACCACTCGGTCGCCGCGCACCCCGGCTCGCCGCTGTCGGCGGGCGAGCCGCCCGAGTCGGACGCCCGGGTCGCGGGCGAGGCGCTCATCGCCCGGGAGTCGGACGCCATCGTCGCGGTGAGCACCGCCGAGGCCCGCACGATCATCGAGCGCTGCGGCGCCGACCCGCGGCGCGTGACCGTCATCCCGCCCGGCGTGGACCTGGCGATGTTCCGGCCGGCCGCCCCGAGCGATCGGCGTCCGGCCTGCCCGTGGTGCGGCTCGGAGGCCGGTTACGTGCTGATGGCGGCCCGGCTGCAGCCCCTCAAGGGCGGCGACCTGGCGATCCGCGCGATGGCCGAACTCCCCGAGGCGGTCCGCCCGGACCTGATGATCGCTGGCGACGTGTCGGCCGACTTCGCCGACTACCGCGCCGAGGTCGAGAAGCTCATCGACCGGCTCGGGATGCGCAACCACGTCCACTTCGTGGGGGCGCAGTCGCGCTCCGACCTGGCGGCGCTGATGCGGCACAGCCAGGCGCTGCTCGTGCCGTCGCACTCGGAGACGTTCGGGCTGGTGGCGCTGGAGGGGGCCGCCAGCGGCGTGCCGGTGCTGGCGTCCTCGACGGGTGGCCTGCGCGAGGTGGTCGTGCACGAGGAGACCGGGTACCTGATGCACGACCGCGACCCGGCGGCCTGGGGCGCCCGGCTGGCGTCCCTGCTGCGCGACGAGCCGTTGCGGACCCGGATGGGCGTCATCGCGCGGGTGCACGCCCGCCGCTTCGACTGGCCCGACATCGGCGTCCGGCTGGCCGCGGCCTACGAGCGGATCGCCGCCGCGCACGGCTCCTGAGCCACCGCCCCCACGGTGCCGTGGCTGCCCTGGCCTGCCGCGGCCCCGACGACGGCGTCCGGGCATGCGAAACGGGCCGCCCCCAGGGGGACGGCCCGTGACGTGCGGCTCAGATCAACGCGTCTCGCGGTGAGCGGTGTGCGTCTTGCAGTTGGGGCAGAACTTCTTCAGCTCAAGACGATCGGGGTCGTTGCGCTTGTTCTTCTTGGTGATGTAGTTCCGGTGCTTGCACTCGGTGCAGGCGAGGGTGATCTTCGGGCGGATGTCGCCAGACTTCTTGGCCATCTCAGCCACTCCATTCGTATATCCGTAGGTCGCCAGGTTGGTAGCGGGAACGGGACTTGAACCCGTGACACAGCGATTATGAGCCGCTTGCTCTACCGTCTGAGCTATCCCGCCTCACGCCCCCGGCCGTGACCGGAGACCCGAGCCCCCATGCGGAATCGAACCGCAGACCTTCTCCTTACCATGGAGACGCTCTGCCTACTGAGCTATAGGGGCAAGACCGCGGATCAACTTACCGCACACCGCACCACAATCCCAAATCGCCTGGGCCTCGTCGGCGACCCGGTTGCCGAGCGCCCCGGCACCCGCGCCGGAGGGCCCCAGCCGCGCCGCCGCTGCGGCGGCGACCCTGGGTGCGGAAACCGGGCTGTGACGAGGGAAGACGCCCGGGCGGCGGTCAGCTCGCGGCGGGCGGCGCCGTGGACTCCCGCACCACCAGCGCGGCCGCCGGCTCGACGGGCCGGCCGGGTCGGCGGAGCCAGGCGGGCGCCCGCCGATCAGACCCCGGTGCCCCGCTCGGCCGGCCCCGCACCGCCGCAGACACGGGGTCGCCGACGGGCCTCAGGCCTGCCGGGCGCGCCACCAGGCGACGGTCGCCGCGGCGGCGTCCGGCAGCGGGGTGGGACGCAGCCCCAGGTCCCGCTGCGAGCGGGTCGAGTCCAGGACGAACGGCGCGGTGAACTGGTAGGCGGTCTCGGCCAGTTCGCGCATGCTCGGCATGACCAGCCCCAGCGCGGTGAGCAGCGCGGCGGGCGTCCCCACCACGCGCGGCACCTCGACGCCCGCGGCCCGCGCGAACAGCGCGGCGAGTTCGGCCTGCGTGACCGGCGGGGCGGTGGGCGCGTGCCAGACCCGATCGCTCCCCTCCTGCGACGCCTCCGCGCGCAGGCGGTCGGCGACCGCCACCATGGCGGCCGCGAGATCGGGGACGTAGGTGAACGAGTGCGGCAGGTCCGGGCGCCCGATCACCTGGAGCGTGCGGCCGCCGAGGACCGCCGACAGCATGCGCTCGCCGCCGTGGGCCGACAGCACCCCGGGGCCGATGAAGTCGCCGGCCACCACGGACGCCGTCGCGGCCCGGTGCACGGCGCGTGCGGCCAGCAGCGCCGTCCGGACGCCGCGTTTGCCCCCGCGACGTCCCGGGGGCCGTCCTCGTCCATCACGAGGTCGGGGCGCGAGTAGGAGTAGAGGCTCTCGGGGAAGACGACCGGCGCCCCGGCGTCGGCGGCGGCGTCGAGGACCACCCGCTCGGCCGCCGGCAGGTCGCGGGCCCACACCTTGGCCGAGTACGCGGCGTGGGCGCAGTGGAAGACGGCGTCCGCGCCCGCGACTTGCTCGGCCACGGCGCCGGCGTCGCGGGCGTCCACCCGGTGTCGCTCGGTCCCCTCGGGGCCGGAGCCGGAGCGCGTCAGGACGCGGACCCGGGCGCCGCGGTCCCGCAGCAGCTCCGCGACGGTGGTGCCGACCGGGCCGGCCCCGGTGACGATGAACAGATCGGACATGAGTACCTCCGTGAGGGTGGAGCTCCCGACGGTTCGAGAGCACTGCTCTCCAAAGCATGGCCGACCCGGAGGCCCCGCGTCAAGAGCACTGCTCTCTTTCTTGACCAGCGCTCTCGGATCGGGCAGGGTCGCCCCATGAGCGATACGCCGCGCCAACGCGCCCGGGCCCGCACCATGGACGACATCGTGCGGATCGGACGCGCGCACCTCGCCACCGAGGGCGCGGCGGCACTGTCGCTGCGCGCGGTGGCCCGCGACCTGGGGGTGGTGTCGTCGGCCGTCTACCGGTACGTCGCCAACCGCGACGAACTGCTGACCCTGCTCGTGGTGGACGCCTACACCGAACTCGCCGACGCCGTCGACGCCGCGGTCGCCGCCGCGGCATCCGAGGGCGACCTCGGCGCCCTGGCCGAGTTCGGGGTGCTGGCGCGCGCCGTGCGGGCGTGGGCGCTGGCCGAGCCTGCCCGCTACGCCCTGCTCTACGGCAGCCCCGTGCCGGGCTACCACGCGCCCGCGGAGCGCACCGCCGAGCCGGGGACGCGCGTCCTGCAACGCCTCGTCGCGATCCTCGGCACCGCACAGCCGCGCGGGGGCGACGGGGAGGATCCGGGGCACGCGGCGTCCGGCGTCCTGGCCGACGACCTCGCCTCGATCGGCCGGGCGGCCGGCGTGCCGCTGTCGCCCGCCGCCGCCGCGACCGGCGTGCTGGCCTGGAACGCGGTTCTGGGCGCGATCAGCGCCGAGGTGTTCGGCTGGTACGGCGACACGTTCGACGCGTCCGCGGCGGCGCTCTTCGAGCAGCAGCTCGCGCTGATCGCCGACCTGCTGCGTCGCGTCGGCGTGGCGGAGTCCTGAACACGGAACGAGCGGCCTCCGACGTGGCTTTCGCCTTGTCAGAGGCCGCTCGCTGCGGGGTGGCAGGTGTAGGATTCGAACCTACGTAGGCGTTGCCGACGGTTTTACAGACCGCTCCCTTTGGCCGCTCGGGCAACCTGCCATGCTGATGTCTCAGCGGGAAAGTACTCTAGCAACTCATCGCCCGCGCGCCCAATCGAGAGAGGACAGCCCCGATGGCAGCCGACAGCTCCTTCGACATCGTCAGCAAGGTCGACCGGCAGGAGGTCGACAACGCGCTCAACATGGCCGCCAAGGAGGTGCGCCAACGCTTCGACTTCAAGGGCACCGACGCCGACATCCGGTGGTCGGGCGAGGCCATCGAGATGGAGGCCAACGGCGAGGAGCGCGTCAAGGCGATCCTGGACGTCTTCCAGGGCAAGCTCATCAAGCGCGGCATCTCGCTCAAGGCGCTGGACGCCGGCGAGCCCCGCCTGTCGGGCAAGCAGTGGAAGATCACCGCGACCATGGAGCAGGGCATCTCGCAGGAGAACGCCAAGAAGATCTCCAAGCTGATCCGCGACGAGGGCCCCAAGGGCGTCAAGTCGCAGATCCAGGGCGACGAGCTGCGGGTGAGCAGCAAGTCCCGCAACGACCTGCAGGCCGTGCAGCAGATGATCCGGGACGCCGACTACGAGTTCGCCGTCCAGTTCGTCAACTACCGCTGAGAGGGCCGCGCCATGATCGACCGCAAGGACGCCCCGCTCGCCGCCGCCCTGGGGGCGGCCTCGTTCACGTGGTACGCCATGCCCGACGTCGTGCGCTCGCGCGGCGTCCGGACGCTGCTCAAGGGCCTGCTGCTGGCCAAGATGGCCGCCCTGTACGCCCTGACGCGCCCGCCGCGTCCGGAGACGAACGGCCCGGACGCCGTCGACGAACTCCTCAGCGCCGCCAACGAGGCGCCCGGCAGGGCGCTAGCGGTCGGGGGATCGCGTTGGGCGTGGGGGTCGGGCTGACGGTGCTCGGCGAGAAGGCCGTGTTCGGCTTCGGCGAGCGGCGGCGGCGCCGCGGCGTCCGGGGCGCGCACGCCGTCCCGGCGCTGGTGCTCGCCGCGCTGGGCGGGCTCGGCGCCCTCCTGGAGCCCCCGCCCCGGCGGTGAACCGGCACCGCCGGGCGTCGGCCGACCGTCAGTGGTGCCGGAGCCGTTCGATCAGCTCGGCCTTGCTGAGCTTGGAGTAGCCGGTCATCCCGAGCTCCTTCGCGCGCCGGCGCAGCTCCGGGACGGTGCGGTCCTCGTAGTCCTCGGCCTTCGCGCCGCGGCGCCCCACGGTGCTGCGTCCCTGCGCCGCGGCCGCGTTCGAAATCCGCGCGGCCTTCTCCTTGGACGCGCCCTCGTCGCGCAGCTTCTCGTACAGTTCCTCGTCCTTGATGGATCCGGGCATCGCCGGCCTCCTTGGGTCCGCGGCGACACCGGGGGCGGCGCCGCCTGTCCCCCTCCACGGTACGCCGGTCCCGCGTCGCGGACGCCGGCGTTCGGCGCGCCCGGTCGCAGGCCCTCGGGCCGCGGCGGCTCAGGCGAACAGCGGCGCCCCGACGAACGACCCCTGCGCCGCGCCGGGCGGGATCGCCCACAGCCCCGAGCCCAGGTGCTTGAGGTACTCGTTCATCGCGTCGGTGGACAGCGAGCGCTGCACGGCGATGAAGTCCTCGGGGCGGCGCTGGTAGGACAGGAAGAACAGGCCGGCGTCCAGCTTGCCCAGCGCGGTGTTGCCGTCGACGTAGTTGTAGCCGCGGCGCAGGAGCTGGATGCCGCCGTTCTGGTCGGGGTGCGCGAGCCGGACGTGGCTGGCGACGTCGATCGCGGGCTTCCCGGACGCGCCGAGCGCCGCGAAGTCGGGGGGGTCGCCCTCGCGTCCGGCGGGGGCGGAGAGTGGGGCGCCCTCCCCCTTCGTGCGCCCGATGATCCGGTCCTGCTCCTCGAGCCGGACGCGGTCCCAGCTCTCGATGATCATCGCGATCTTGCGCGCCACCAGGTAGGACCCGCCGCGCAGCCAGGGCTGATCGTCGGCGCCGACCCAGACGTGGGCGTCGAGGGCGGCGGTGTCGTCGGCCAGGATGTTCGCCGTGCCGTCCTTGTAGCCGAACAGGTTCCGCGGGGTCTGCTGGTCGGCGGTCGTCCGGGACGTCCGCCCGAACCCGAGCTGGCTCCAGCGCAGCCGCGCGCGTCCGAAGGCGATCCGGGACAGGTTGCGGATGGCGTGCACGGCGACCTGGGGGTCGTCGGCGCAGGCCTGGACGCACAGGTCGCCGTCCGAGAGGGCCGGCTGCAGGTCCTCGCCCAGGAAGGCGGGGAGCCGGACCAGGCCGGCTGGCCGCTGCGCGGCGATCCCGTACCGGTCGACCCCGTCCGCCTCGAACAGCGTGGGCCCGAACCCGAACGTGATGGTCAGGCCCGCGGCGGGAAGCCCCAGCGCCTCCCCGGTGTCGTCGGGCGGGGCCTGCGGCGATCCGCCGACCGCGCCCTTGACGCTCACCTCCAGCCCGGCGACCATCCGGGCGGCCGCGTACGACCAGTCCTGCAGCAGCGAGATCAGGTCGTCGCGGTCGGTCCGGGCCATCATGTCGAACGCGGCGAAGTGCAGGTGGTCCTGCACCGGGGTGGTGATGCCGGCCTGGTGCGTCCCGGAGAACGGGTGGGTGCGCGCCTGCTCGACGGCGCCCGCCCGCGTCACCCCGAGCGTGCCGCCGATGCCCGCGCCCGCGCCGACCGCGCCCGCCCCGACGAGTCCGAGCATGCCGCGCCGCGACAGTCCGCGGCGCGGAGCCTGACCCACACCCGCGGACGCGGCGGGCGCGCCGGCGTCCGCGGAGGCCGACCGCGCGGGTGTCGGCGTCGGCCCGGGGGCGGTGGGGCCCTGCGGGCCGGACGCGGTGGCGAGACGTTCGTCGGGGTGACGCGGATCGGTCACGGGGATCACTCCAGGATGGTGGTGGTGAGCTGGGACAGCGGCTCGGCCAGGGCGTTGATCTCGTCGATCAGGGCGCGCTTGTCGGCGTCGGTGAGCGTCGAGAAGGCCGCATAGCCCTGCTCCGGCGACCCGTGCTCGGCCAGCGACGCCTCGAGCGCGGCGTAGCCCCGGTCGATGGCGGCGACGAGCTTGGTGCCCTCCTCGCCCTTGCCGGACGCGAAGTCGCGCACGAGCGAGAACGCCATCTTCGAGCCCTCGACGTTGGCGGCGAAGTCGTAGAGGTCGGTGCCGCTCCACCAGTCCTCCTCGCCGGTGATCTTGCCGGTGGCGACCTCGTCCAGCAGCGCGATCGCGCCGTTGGACAGCCCGGCGACGCCCTGCTCCTTGAGCGCGGCGGCGAACTCGTCGCCGTGCACGTAGTCGTACAGCTCCTGGACGTCGGCGACGAGCTGCGCGCCGAACGCGGCCCGCTCCGCGGGCGTGGAGGGCTTCCAGTCCTTCCAGGCCGGCTCGCCGTCGGAGTTGAGGGCGTCCTGGGCGGGCTGCCACAGGTCCTTCTCGATGCGGTGGAACCCGGTCCAGTCCAGCTCTTCGGCCACCGCGTCCACCTCGCGGTAGTCGATGCGCGGGTCGAGGGTGCCCAGCGCCTCGGCGACCGGCTCGATGCGCTCGTAGTAGGCGCGCACCTTCGGGAACGCCGCCTTGGCCTCGTCGTCGCGCCCGGCCGCGTAGGCGTCGGCGAACGACTGCACCTGGGGCAGCAGCTGGGAGACCTGGTCCTTGACGAAGGCGCCGTACAGGTCGACGGCCTGCTGCTTGCGCTCGGCGTCCTCGCCGGTGACCGCGACGGCGTCACCGGTCACGGTGAAGGCCGCCCGGCCGACGCCGGCGCCGACCATGCCCGGCTTGCACAGCGTGAAGTACTCCCCGGGCTGGGCCACGACGGTCAGCGTCCGGGACGCGCCGGGCGCGATGTTCTCCACCTCTCCGACGATGCGCAGGCCGTCGTCCGCGAGCAGGTAGAACTCGGTGATCTGGTCGCCGCCGTTGGTGACCTGGAAGGCCAGCGTCCCGCTGGGCGCCCGGTTCGCGGAGACGGCGCACGCGGCGGCGTCCGAGGTGACGGTGAGCGGGCCGCCCGCGGCGGCCACGTCGGCCTTGGCGACGCAGCCGGACAGGGCGACCGCGAGGGTCGGGACCGCGAGCAGGGCGGTCAGGGACGGACGGTTCACGAGGCTCCTTGAGCGAGAGAGGGGGACGGCTGCGGCGCGGGACGTGGCCGGCGCTGCACCCGGGACAGGAAGCGGCCGCCGACGACGGCCAGGTAGAGCGCCCAGCCCAGGACCTGGACCCAGGTCATGGCGGGCATGAAGCCGACGGTGGCCTGGAGCAGGGTGGCGAGCGTGCCGCCGGGCGCGACCGTCGCGGAGACGTCGAAGGCGTAGCCGAACGGGAAGCCGGCCGCCCCGATCCCGACCGCGCCGGTGGCGGGGTCGAGCGTGGCCAGCGCGCTGAAGGGGCCGGGCAGGACGCCGGCCTCCTGCAGGTCGTGCAGGCCGTAGGCGAGCACGCCGGCCGCCACGACGATGAGCAGCCCGCCGGTCCAGGTGAAGAACGTACCGAGGTTGAGCCTCACCATGCCGCGGGCGATCAGCCAGCCCAGGCACACCGAGATCGCCAGGCCGAGCAGCGCGCCGGCCAGCGCCTGCGGCGCCGCCCCCGCGGACTCGACCATCGACCACAGCAGCAGCGCCGTCTCGATGCCCTCGCGGGCCACCGACACGAAGCCGACGATCACGATCCCCCACAGCGAGCCGAGGGCCAGCGCCTTGTCGAGCTCGCCCTCCAGGGTGCGCTTGAGGTTGCGCGCCGCCTTCTGCATCCAGAAGATCATCCAGGTCACCAGGCCGACGGCCAGCAGCGACAGGACGCCGCCGATGATCTCCTGCGCCTGGGTCGTGAGGGCGTACGCGCCGAACGTCAGCACCGCGCCGACGGCGACCGCCAGCGCGACCGCCAACCCGATGCCCAGCCACAGCCGGGGCAGGACGTCGCGGCGTCCGAGCTTGGTCAGGTACGACACCAGGATGCCCACGACCAGGGCGGCCTCGAGGCCTTCGCGCAGGCCGATCAGGAATGCACCGAGCACGGGTACCCCTGTCCTTCACTTCGGGTTGGCCGCGGCGTGCGGTCAGGTAAGGCTTGCCTTACCGAGGATCGATGCTAGCCGATTCTCGACCCGCCGCGTCAATTCCGCACCGTTTTGGTCACCTAATTCATCGGCGGGCGGCGGCGTGGTGGCCTAGCCTGGCCGCGTGCTCCGGATCGCCTCCTTCAACGTGAACGGGATCCGCGCCGCCCAGCGGCGCGGCATCGACGCCTGGCTGGACGACGCCCGGCCCGACATCGTGGCGGTCCAGGAGATGCGCTCCCCGGCCGCCGCCGTCCCCGAGAAGGTGTTCGGCGACCATCACCTGTGCTACCACGAGGGCAACCTGGCCGGCCGCAACGGGGTCGCGCTGGCGAGCAGGGTGCCGCCGTCCGCCGTCCGCCACGGCTTCGGCCACCGCGCCTCGGACGCCGAGGGCCGCTACATCGAGGCCGACTACGAGGTCGACGGCTTCGGGGTGACGGTCGGGTCGGTCTACGTGCCCAAGGGGGCCACCTGGGCCGGGCCGGACGCCGACCCGGCGAAGTACCGGCGCAAGATGCGCTTCCTGGCCTCGTTCCGCGCCTACCTGACCCGGGCGCGGCGCGACGCGGCGCGTGCGGGCCGGGAGTTCCTCGTGATGGGCGACTTCAACATCGCCCACACCACCGCGGACCTGAAGGCCTGGAGGACCAACCAGCGCTCGGAGGGGTTCCTGCCCGAGGAGCGGGCGTGGTTCACCTCGATCCTGGGGCCACGCACGCTCGTCGACGTCGTCCGCGGCCTGCACCCCGACGCCGAGGGCCCCTACTCGTGGTGGAGCTGGCGGGGCCAGTCGTTCACCAACGACGCCGGCTGGCGCATCGACTACCACCTGGCCAGCCCCGGGCTGGCGGCGCGCGCGGTCGCGGGCGGGACGCACCGGGCCCCCACCTACGAGGCACGGATCAGCGACCACGCCCCCGTCGTGGTCGACTACGAGGTGTGACTCTCAGCGGAAGCAGGCCTCCACCTCGGCGCGGGTGACGTCCTCGATGCGGGCGTGCGACCAGCGCGGCCGCTTGTCCTTGTCGACGAGCTGCGCCCGGACGCCCTCGGCGAAGTCGGGGCTGCCGATCATGTGCTCGGCGAGCCGGCGGTCCTGGTCGAGGACGTCGGCGACGCCCGTCATCCCCGGCACGCGCCGCAGCGCCTCCAGCGTGACCGCGACGCTGAGCGGGCTGCGGAGCCGCAGATCGGCCCCGGCGGCCCGGGCGCGCGGGTCGGGGTGGTTCTCCAGCGCGGCGATCACCTGCGCCGCGTCCTCGAACGCGTAGCAGGCGTCGATCCACTCCCGGTCAGCCTCCAGGGTGCCGGGGGCGGCGTCGCCCTCGACCTCGTCGGCCAGCCCCAGCGCGACGCCGTCGCGCGCTCCCACCGTCGCCCCGGTGAGCGCCACGTGCGTGCCGGTCTGCCCGGGGGCGTGGGCCAGGAACCAGGCGATGCCGACGTCGGGGGTGAACCCGATGATCGTCTCGGGCATCGCGAACGCGGTGTCGGGGTAGGCGATCCGCCGCGAGCCGTGCGCCGAGACGCCCAGCCCGCCGCCCATCGTGATGCCGCGCTGGTGCGCCACGTACGGCTTGGGGTAGTCGGCGATCATCAGGTCCAGCCCGTACTCCAGGTCGAAGAACTCCCCGTAGTCGCGGCCCTGGAGCACGGCGTCGCGCAGCGCCCGGACGTCGGCGCCGGCGCACAGCCCGCGCTCCCCCGCCCCCGACAGCTCCACGCTCGTGACGGCGTCGTCGTCCGCCCACGCCGCCAGCGTGTCGCGCATGCCGTGCATCATCGCCACGGTGAGCGCGTTGATGGCGCGCGGCCGGTTCAGCGTCAGGTACCCGACGCCGTCGCGCACCTCGGTCAACAGTTCCGCTTCGGACATGGCGCTCCTCCTCGAGCCTCGGGGTCAGACGATGGCGTTCGCCCGTGCGCGGCGGCGCAGGACGAGCCAGATGGCGGCGGCGGCCACCGCCGCCAGGGCGAGCGCGATGCTCGCGTTGCGCCAGGCAAGGTTGCCGGCGCCGTAGACCAGCAGGACGGACGTGACCGCCGCGGCGGTCCGCAGGACGCGATCGCTCACGCGCGCGAGCGGCAGGAACAGTGCCCCCCACAGCAGGTACCAGGTGTGCAGCGCCGGGCCGAACACGGCGAAGGCCAGGTACGCCCACGCCAGGAAGGTGATCGGCTCGGTGCGGGCGTACTTGATGCCCAGCCAGCCCATGAGCCCGATCGCGATCGCGAGGCTCACCGACTGCAGCAGCGGCGGCGCGGCCGCGCCGACCGCCTCCATGCCCAGCAGCGTGAAGCCCTGCTCGGCGAGCCAGCCCAGGATGCTGAACGGGGCGAGCGTCACGATCATGCCGGGCACGCCCACCGCGTTGAGCCAGCCGAACCCCAGCCCGGTGGCGAGCGAGATCGCGGCGAAGATGATCAGGACGCCGACCAAGGTCACCAGCGCCCGCGGCAGGAACCGCACGAGGTCGCGCCACCGCCACGACTCCCAGTTCGATCCGATGACGGCGACCGGGACCGCCGCGAGCAGCGCGGGCTGCTTCACCGCCATGCCCACGCCGACGGCGACGACGGCGGGCCAGTACCAGCCCCGGTAGGCCAGCCAGACGGCGAGCGCGACCAGGCCGAGCATCAGGGCGTCGTTGTGCGCGCCGCCGATCAGGTCGATCACCAGCAGCGGGTTGATGGTGGAGAACCAGGCGGTCTGCCGCGGGTCGAGCCCCAGCTGGCGCGCGATCCGGGGCAGGAAGTGCACCAGCAGCGCGACGCCGACCAGCGCCGGGATCCGCTGCGCCACCGCGGAGTAGTAGGGGTTGAAGCCGGCCAGCATGTCGAGCCAGTGCGCCATCGTGAGCGCCAGCGGTCCGTACGGCGCCGGGGTGTAGCGCCACAGCCACGCGACCTGGTCGGCGAAGGTGCCCGGCAGGACGCTGGGCGAGACCTCGTAGGGGTTGAGGTTGTTCTGGATCAGCCAGCCCTGCGCGGCGTAGGAGTAGGCGTCGTGGCTGAAGATCGGCGGGGCGATCAGCAGCGGCAGGGCCCACCAGCACAGGATCGCCCAGGGCTTGACGTCGGCGTACACCGCCGGACGCAGCCGGTACCAGGCCAGGATCAGCAGCCCCACCGCGCCGATCACGAGCGCCGTCGCGGCGACCCGGGCGACCTCGTTGTCCAGGCCGAGCGCGCGCATCACCGGCCAGTACGGGCTGGCCTGGGGCAGGTAGGCCGGCGACAGCGATCCCAGCACCAGCAGGACCGTCCCCAGCAGCCCGAGGCGCACCGGACCCAGGCGGATGGCGGCCAGGAGGTCCTGCCACCGACCGGCGAGCCCGCTGACCACGGCCGTCCTCCTGCCCTCGACGAATCGAACGCCAGCCTAGCCAACCGCGCTGTGGCAATCTGGGGCGGTGCGCTACTACGACTGGTTCGGGGACGGTGTTCTGACCGTCGGGGTGATCCCGCTGGCGTGCTGCGTCCTCGAGGTCGAGGCGGCCGTCGCCGGGCGCGCCGCGCTGCCGGAGCCGCCGCCCGGCTCGGCGGTGGTGCTGCTCGTGGCCGGGACGGTCACCGACGCCGTCGCCCCGGCGGTCGCCGCCGCGGTGGCCGCGCATCCCGGCGCGCGCGTGGTCGCGTTCGGGGCGTGCGCGAGCGCGGGCGGCCCGTACTGGGACTCCCCCGTGGTGACCAAGGGCGTGGACCAGCTCGTCGCCGTCGACCGCTACGTCCCCGGCTGCCCGCCGACTCCCGAGGCGCTGGAGCTGCTGCTGACCAGGGGGTACGCCGATGCCTGACGCCGTGCGGCGCGTCCCGCCGCAGGAGTGGCGCGCGGCGGTCGCCGCCGCCCTGGCGTCCGGGAACACCTGGTTCGACTGGCTGGGCGCCACCGACGAGATCGGCCGCGAGGACGCCTTCCGCGTCCTCATCCGGCTCGCGCCGACCCCGGACGCCGACGGCGTCCGGCTCGAGACGCTCACCGCCGGGCGCGAGGACCCCCACCTGCCGAGCCTGCGCGACCTCATCGCCGGCGCCGCCTGGCACGAGCGCGAGGTCCGCGACTTCTTCGGCATCACGTTCGACGGCGGCGACAACCGGCCGCTGTTGTTGCGCCCGGACGCCGTGGGGCACCCGCTGCGCCGCGACGCCGTGCTCGCGGCCCGGGTCGCGCGGCCCTGGCCGGGCGGCAAGGAGCCCGGCGAGGCCGCCTCGGCCGCCCGGCGCCGGATGGTGCCGCCCGGCGTCCCCGACCCCGACGTGTGGGGCGAGCGGGAGGGTGAACCGGCCGCGCCCGAGGAGGTCGCGGCGTCGCTGCAGGGCGGCCGGGTCCGGAGGCGGCGATGACGCACCGTTCCATCGCCCTGATCGCGGACCGCTGCACCTCCTGCATGATCTGCGCGCGGGAGTGCCCCACGTGGTGCATCTCCCTGGCCAGCCACTCCGAGCCCCTGCCCGACTCCCCGCCGGGGCCGCGGCAGCGCACCCGGCTGGTCCTGGACGCCTTCGCGATCGACTGGTCGCTGTGCCTGTACTGCGGCATCTGCATCGAGGAGTGCCCCTTCGACGCCCTCGAGTGGCGCGACGCTCCGCCGCCGGCGTCCACCTCGGTGGCGGCGATGGCGCCCGACCTGATGCCCGACGCCGCGCAGCGGACCCCCGCGGGTTGACAGGCGAGACGTCCCGGGCGTCCCCGGCCGCGTGGTTGAGGAAGCTACTACTGTTGGGAGTCGAGTCATCATCAGAAAGAGGCCCTCAGCCGTGACCGATGTCCAATCCCTCGACCGCGTCGTGATTCGCTTCGCCGGTGACTCCGGCGACGGGATGCAGCTCACGGGCGATCGATTCACCTCCGACACCGCGAGTCTGGGCAACGACTTCGCCACCCTGCCCAACTTCCCCGCCGAGATCCGGGCCCCCAGGGCACCGTGGCGGGCGTGTCGAGCTTCCAGCTGCACTTCGCCGACACCGACATCAAGACGCCGGGCGACCGCCCCGACGTCCTGGTGGCGATGAACCCGGCGGCGCTCAAGGCGAACCTCGCCGACCTCAAGCGCGGCGGCGTCGTCATCGCCGACTCCCACGAGTTCACCAAGCGCAACCTCGCGAAGGTCGGCTACGAGGCCGACCCGCTCGTCGACGGCTCGCTGACCGACTACCAACTGCACGCGATCGACCTCACCGGGCTGACCGTCGGGTCGGTGGAGCGGTTCAAGCTGGGCCGCAAGGAGGCCTCGCGCGCGAAGAACATGTTCGCGCTCGGCCTGCTGACCTGGCTGTTCACCCGCCCCGTCGGCCACACGCTGGAGTTCCTCGACCACAAGTTCGGCGCACGTCCGGAGATCCGCGACTCCAACAAGGCCGCGTTCCTCGCCGGGCACGCGTTCGGGGAGACCACGGAGACGTTCGCCGTCCGCTACGAGATCGCGGCCGCCCCCGTGCCGCCGGGCACGTACCGGCAGATCACCGGCAACAAGGCGCTCGCGCTGGGCCTGATCGCCGGCTCGGTGGCCGCCGACCTGCCGCTGTTCCTGGGTGCCTACCCGATCACGCCGGCCTCGGACGTGCTGCACGAGCTCAGCAAGGCCAAGGAGCACGGCGTCACCACCTTCCAGGCCGAGGACGAGATCGCGGCCGTCGGCGCCGCCCTGGGCGCCTCCTACGCGGGGATGCTGGGCGTCACCTCGACGTCCGGCCCCGGCATGGCGCTCAAGAGCGAGACCATATCGCTGGCCGTGATGCTGGAGCAGCCGCTGGTGATCTGCGACATCCAGCGCGCCGGCCCCGCCACCGGCATGCCGACCAAGACCGAGCAGGCCGACCTGCTGCAGTCCATGTACGGCCGCCACGGCGAGGCTCCGCTCCCGGTGATCGCCGCCCAGTCCCCGGCGGACTGCTTCGACGCGGCCATCGAGGCCGTCCGGATCGCGCTGACCTACCGGACGCCGGTGATCCTGCTGTCGGACGGCTACCTCGCCAACGGCGCGGAGCCGTGGCTGATCCCCGATGTGGCGGCGCTGCCCCGCATCGATCCGGCGTTCGCGACCGAGCCCAACGGGCCCGACGGGGAGTTCCTGCCCTACCTGCGCGACGAGAAGGGCGCCCGCCCGCTCGCCGTGCCGGGGACGCCGGGGCTGGAGCACCGCATCGGCGGCATCGAGAAGGCCGACAAGACCGGCAACGTCAGCTACGCCCCCGACAACCACGCGTTCATGGTGGCGGCCCGACAGGCGAAGATCGACGGGATCGTCGCCGACCTGCCCGACCTGACGGTCGACGACCCCGACGGCGACGCCGAGGTGCTCGTGCTGGGCTGGGGCTCCACGTGGGGACCCATCGCGGCCGGCGCCCGCCGCGTCCGCGAGGCCGGCCGCAAGGTCGCCACCGCGCACCTGCGGCACCTCAACCCCATGCCCGCCAACACCGGCGACGTGCTGCGCGCGTACAAGCGCGTCATCGTGCCGGAGATGAACTCGGGCCAGCTCGCGCTGCTGCTGCGGGCCCGCTACCTCGTGGACGTGCAGTCCTACAGCCGCGTGCGGGGGTTGCCGATCAGCCCCGCCGAACTGGCTCCGCACCTGATCGACGTCATCGACACCCTGGAGGCATGATGAGCACCGGACTCGCCGGCGTTCCTCTCTCGCTCACGCCGCTCAACCGCAAGGAGTTCGTCTCCGACCAGGAGGTGCGCTGGTGCCCCGGCTGCGGCGACTACGCCGTGCTGGCCGCGTTCCAGTCGCTGATGCCGCAACTCGGCGTCCGGCGCGAGAACACGGTCATCGTGTCGGGCATCGGCTGCAGCTCGCGGTTCCCCTACTACCTGGACACCTACGGCCTGCACTCGATCCACGGCCGCGCCCCGGCGATCGCCACCGGCGTCGCGATGTCGCGTCCGGACCTGGCCGTGTGGGTGGTCACCGGCGACGGCGACGCGCTCAGCATCGGCGGCAACCACCTGATCCACGCGCTGCGCCGCAACGTGAACATCACGATCATGCTGTTCAACAACCGGATCTACGGCCTGACCAAGGGCCAGTTCTCGCCCACCTCGGAGACCGGCAAGGTCACCAAGTCGTCGCCGGCCGGCTCGGTCGACCACCCGTTCAACCCGCTGACGCTCGCGCTGGGCGCCGACGCCACGTTCGTCGCACGCGCCATCGACTCCGACCGCAAGAACCTGACCGACGTGCTCACCGCGGCGGTGAACCACCGCGGCGCGTCCATCGTGGAGATCTACCAGAACTGCCCGATCTTCAACGACGACGCCTTCGAGGGCCTCAAGTCCCCCGACTCCCCGGCGGTCATCCCGCTGGTGCACGGCGAGCCGATCACCTTCGCGGGCGGCGAACTGGGCGTGGTGCGCAAGCCCGACGGCTCGCTCGGGATCACCGCGGTCAGCGACGTGGACCCGGCCGACCTGCTCGTCCACGACGCGCACAACCCGGACGCCACGCAGGCCTTCCAGCTCTCGCAGCTCACCGACACCCAGGGGCTGTCGGTGTCCCCCATCGGGATCCTGCGCGACGTCGACCGCCCCGTGTTCGACGACGAGGCCCGCAAGCAGGTCCACATGCCCGCCGACCGGACGGCCGAGCTGGCCAAGCTGGTCGCCGGGCCCGACACCTGGACGGTGCTGTGACGTCACGGCGCCGCCGCTGACCGGCGGCTCCCCGCCGGGGGCTACGCGTCCCCGGCGTCCGGGGCCGCGGGAAGCCGGAGCGGCCGGGAGCCGGGGACCGGCTGCAGGAGCCCGTCCAAGGCGTCGGCGGCGCGGATCAGGCCCAGGTGGCTGAACGCCTGCGGGTAGTTCCCGGCCAGGCGTCCCCCGGTCACGTCGTACTCCTCGGCCAGCAGGCCGACATCGTTGGCGCACGCGACCAGGCGCGCCATCAGCGCCTCTGCGTCGGCGCGGCGTCCCGTCATCGCGTGCTGCTCGACCAGCCAGAACGAGCAGATCAGGAACGCGTACTCGTCGCCGGGCAGGCCGTCGACGTCGGTCTCGGTGCGGTAGCGGCGCAGCAGGCCGCCCGGCCCGCTCAGGTCGCGCTCGATCGCGGCGACCGTGCCGAGCATCGCCGGGTCGTCGTAGCCGACGAACCCGGTCTGCGGCAGCTGCAGCAGTGACGCGTCCACCTCGGTTCCGCCGTAGGCCTGGGTGAAAGTATTCAACTCCCGGTCGAAGCCGTGGGCCCAGATCTCGTCGTGCAGCCGGGCGCGGCACGCGCGCCACTCCTCGACGGGGCCGGGTAGCCCGTACCGCTCGACAGCCTTGATCCCCTGGTCGAACGCCGCCCACATCATGACCCGGCCGTGGGTGAAGTGTTGCGGCTCGCCGCGCATCTCCCAGATGCCGTTGTCGGGTCGCTCGATGTTCTCGATGCAGTACTCGATCAGGTTGCGCTGCATCCGCCACGAGTACTCGGCGTCGTAGCCGCGGGCCTCACGCAACTGCGCCAGGGCGAGCATCACCTCGCCCGCGACGTCGGCCTGGTACTGCTCGGCGGCCGCGTTCCCGATGCGGACCGGGAGCGAGTCGGCGTAGCCGGACAGCCCGGCGAGCTCGCGCTCGGGCAGGTGCTTCTCGCCGCCGAGCCCGTACATGATCTGGAGCTGGTTCGGCTCGCCGGCGATGGCGCGCAGCAGCCAGTCGCGCCACACCTCGGCGCCCTCGGGGTAGCCGTGGGCGATCATGGCCTCGATGGTGAAGGCCGCGTCCCGCAGCCACGTGTAGCGGTAGTCCCAGTTCCGCGAGCCGCCGAACTCCTCGGGCAGCGACGTGGTGGGGGCCGCCACGATGCCGCCGGTCCGCGAGTCCGTCAGCGCCCGCAGCACCAGCAGCGAGCGCATCACCTCCGCGGCGTGCTCGCGCCGCTCGCCCGGGTCGGGCGCCACCCGTTCGGCCCAGGCGTTCCAGAACGCGAGGGTCTCGGCGAGCAGCTCCTCCGGGTCGCCGGGCTGCGGCATGGGCACGAACGACCGCGCCCAGGTCATGACCCAGCACGCCGTCTCGCCGGCGGACAGCTCGTGCTGGCCCGTGAGCCGCCCCGTGGCCGCGCCCGCCTCGGCGTTCGCCTCCTCGCACTCCTGCCCGGCCCACAGCGTCGGCCCATGCACCTCGACGGCGTGGGGGCCGGCCACCGCGAGCAGCGCGTCGACCTCGCCGTGGCGCACGAGCCGCACCCACGGCGTCCGGCTGCCGTACTCGAACCGGAACTCGATGTCGTTCTCGACCTCGACGCGGCCCTCGAGGCACTCGACCCGGCGGATCAGGTCGGCGTGGTCGGTGCCGGGGGCATGAAGTCGGTGACGCGCGCGCGGCCGTGCGGGCCCTCCCAGATGGTTTCGAGCACGAAGGTGTCGCCGACGTAGCCGCGCGACGCGACGGTCGCGTCGCAGATCCCCAGCCGCCAGTAGCCGTTCTCGGGGCCGCCGAGCAGCGCGCAGAACACCGCCTCGGAGTCGAAGCGGGGCACGCAGAACCAGTCGATGCTCCCCTCGCGGCTGACCAGCGGGGCGGTGTGCAGGTCGGACAGCAGGGCGTAGTCCTCGATCGGCCGGCTCACTGCGTCGCGCGCTCCTCGATCAGCGCCTGGAGCGCGCCGACGTCGTTGGGCAGGTCGACGACGTGCCGGGGCAGGTCCTCCAGGCCGGCGAACCGCTCCGGACGCGGCACGTCCCGGCCCAGGGCCTCCACGATCGTCTCGGAGAACTTCACCGGCAGCGCCGTCTCCAGCACGATCACCGGCGCGGACGCCTGCCCCGCGGCCAGCAGCGTCCGGGCCACGTGGACGCCGTCGGCGGTGTGCGGGTCGATCACGACGCCGCTGCGCGCGTGCTCGGCCCGGATCGCCGCCACCCGGTCGGCGTGCGTCGAGGAGCCGGCCACGAAGCCGTAGCGGTCCCGGACCCCGGCGAACGCCTCCTCGCCGGCGAGGCCGAAAGCGCGCTCGGTGGCCAGCGTCGGGCCGAAGAGTTCGGCGACGCGGGCGCCGTCGCGCCCGAGCAGGTCGGCGACGAACCGCTCGACGTTGGATGCCTTGGAGATGTCCATCGACGGGCTGGAGGTGGCGTGCGTCTCGGCCGCCCCCGGACGCGGTAGGTGCCGGTGGCGAAGAACTCCGCCAGCACGTTGTTCTCGTTGGTGGCCAGGATCAGGTCGGCGATCGGGAGCCCCATGCTGCGCGCGACGTGGCCGGCGCAGATGTTGCCGAAGTTCCCGCTGGGCACCGCGAAGCTGACCCGCTGCCCCGGGCCGTCCGTGGCCTGCAGGGTGAGCGCCACGTAGTACACGATCTGCGCGACCACCCGGCCCCAGTTCATCGAGTTGACCGCGCCGATGCGGTGGGCTGCCTTGAACCCTGCGTCGGCGTTGACCGCCTTGACCAGATCCTGGCAGTCGTCGAAGACGCCCTCGACGGCGACGTTGACGATCGCCGGGTCGTCGATGCTGAACATCTGCGCCTGCTGGAACGGGGTCATGCGTCCGGCGGGGGTGAGCATGAACACCGTGACCCGGTCCTTGCCGAGCATCGCGTGCTCGGCGGCCGAGCCGGTGTCGCCGCTGGTCGCCCCGAGGATCGTCAGCGTCTGGTCGCGGCGCTCGAGCTCGTACTCGAAGAGCTCGCCCAGCAGCTGCATCGCCATGTCCTTGAACGCGGCGGTCGGCCCCTGGGACAGGTGGCCGAGCAGCAGGCCGTCGCCCAGGTCGGTCAGCCCGACGACGCCGTCGAGGTCGAAGCGGTCGGGGCCGTAGGCGCGCTCGCACAGCCGGCGCAGGTCGGCCGGGTCGATGTCGTCGACGAACAGCTCCAGGACGCGGGCGGCCAGCGCTGCGTACCCCTCCTCGGCCAGCACCGCGCGCCACGCCTCGAGCGTCTCGGCGTCGACGTGCGGGTAGGCCTGCGGCACGTAGAGCCCGCCGTCGGGCGCCAGGCCCTCCAGCAGGATGTCGCAGAAGGGCCGGGCGTCGGCGTCCGTGACGGCGCGGGTCGAGACGTATTTCACGGACGCCAGCCTAGCCAGCGCGCGGGATGGCCGTCCGCGGCGCTCACGCGGGGAGGCGTCCCAGGGCGGCGGCGTCGAGCATCCGGGAGGCGGCCTGCAGGTAGGCGACCTGGTCGAAGTCGGGGATCATGGTGCGCTGCGCGAGCAGCCCCATCATCTGCCCCATGGTGAGCACGGCCAGCAGGTTGGCCCGCAGCTCCGCGTCGGCGACCCCCTGCTCGCGCAGGTAGGTGACGAGCCCCGCGGTGGCGCGGCGGCGCACCCCCTCCATCTGCTCGCGCACGATGAGGCCAAGCTGGGGCTCGTCGGCCGCACCCGCCCACAGCTGCACGATCAGGGAGGAGTCGACCGTCCCGTCGACGACCGCGCCGGACAGCAGCCGCAGCAGCGTGCCCGGCGACAGCGCCTGGCCCTCCTGGGCGGCCAGCGTCGCCTCCAGCGGCTCCACCAGGGCCTTGCGGGCGACGGCGAGGACGATCTCGTTCTTGTTGGCGAAGTGGTGGTAGACGCTGCCGGCAGAGCTCTCGGAGGCGGCGATGATCTTCGCGATGGAGGCCGCGCGAACCCCATCGCGCCTGATCAGCGCGGTGGCGGCGTCGACGATGTGGTCGCGCTTGCTGGCCCGCATCCCTGCAACTCCCTTCCGTGGAGCACCGATGAACACTACGCTACGTAGTAACCAGAACGATCGTTCTGTTCGGAGGACCACACATGGAACAGCAACCGCTCACCCTCGGCCTGGACATCGGGTCGACGACGGTCAAGGCCGTCCTGTTGGACGCCGACCACGTGGTCTACTCCGATTATCGCCGCCATAACGCCGATGCGCGAGGCGAGGTGCGGCGATTGATCGCCGAGATCGCCGAGCGCTGGTCGCAGATCACCGTGCGGGCGGCCGTCACCGGCTCGGGCGGCCTCCACGTCGCCGACCTGCTCGGCGTCGACTTCGTGCAGGAGGTCATCGCCGGCACCGAGGCCGTCGAGCGATTCCACCCCGAGGCCGACGTGGTGATCGAGCTGGGTGGCGAGGACGCGAAGATCACCTACCTCAAGCCGTCGCCCGAGCAGCGGATGAACGGCACCTGCGCGGGCGGCACCGGCGCGTTCATCGACCAGATGGCGACGCTGCTGCGCACCGACGCGGCGGGGCTGAACGAGCTCGCCGCGCGCCACACGACGCTCTACCCCATCGCGTCGCGGTGCGGCGTGTTCGCCAAATCCGACGTCCAGCCGCTGCTCAACCAGGGCGCGGCGCACGCCGACATCGCCGCGTCGGTGTTCCAGGCGGTCGCGACCCAGACGATCTCCGGGCTGGCGTGCGGCCGCCCCATCCGCGGGAACCTGGTGTTCCTGGGTGGGCCGCTGCACTTCCTGCCCGAACTGCGCGAGGCCTACCGCCGCACGCTGGCCGAGCAGGTCGACAGCTTCACCACGCCCCCGGACGCGCAGCTCTACGTCGCGCGCGGCGCCGCCCTGCTCGCCGGCGGCGAGGCCAAGCCACTGTCCGCGCTGCTGGCCGGCCTGGACGCCGGGGCGAGCTCCTCGGTGGGACACACCGCGACGCTGCGTCCGCTCTTCGCCGACGCCGCCGAGCGCGCCGCCTTCGAGGCGCGGCACGCGGCGGCCACCGTCCCGCAGGGGCGCCTCGAGGACGCCCGCGGGCCGCTCTTCCTCGGCCTGGACGCGGGATCGACCACCATCAAGTGCGTCGTCATGGACGCCTCCGGCACCATCGTCCACAGCCACTACGCGGGCAACGGCGGCAACCCGGTCGCCGCGGCGATCGACATCGTCCGCGAGGTGCGCGAACGCCTGCCGGCCGAGGCCGAGCTGGCCCGCTGCTGCGTGACGGGGTACGGCGAGGGACTCGTCCAGGCCGCGCTGCGGATCGACCAGGGCGAGATCGAGACGATGGCCCACTACCGGGCCGCGGACCGGCTCTCCCCCGGCGTCACGAGCGTCATCGACATCGGCGGCCAGGACATGAAGTACCTGCGCGTCCGGGGCGGCGCGCTGGACTCGATCGCCGTGAACGAGGCCTGCAGCTCGGGCTGCGGCTCGTTCCTGCAGACGTTCGCCGAGACGATGGGCACCGACGTGCGCGCGTTCGCCGCGTCCGCCCTGGCCGCGCAGCAGCCGGTCGACCTCGGCTCGCGCTGCACCGTGTTCATGAACAGCTCGGTCAAGCAGGCGCAGAAGGAGGGGGCCTCGGTGGGCGACATCGCCGCCGGCCTGTCCTACTCGGTGGTCCGCAACGCGCTGTACAAGGTCATCAAGCTCCGCGACGCCGACGCCCTCGGCGAGCGGGTCGTCGTCCAGGGCGGTACGTTCCTCAACGACGCCGTGCTGCGCGCCTTCGAGCTGCTGACCGGGCGCGAGGTCGTCCGGCCCGACGTCGCCGGGCTCATGGGCGCCTACGGCGCCGCGCTCACCGCGCAGCGGGCGTGGGAACCCGGCACCGTCACGTCGCTGCTCGAGCTCGACGAACTGGACGACTTCGCCGTGGAGACCACCCGGCGCACCTGCAAGCTGTGCCAGAACCACTGCGGGCTGACGATCAGCAGCTTCCCCGACGGCAGCCGGCACGTCTCGGGCAACCGGTGCGAGCGAGGCGCCTCGCTGGAGGACAAGCCGCAGCGCACCGAGATCCCCAACCTGCACGACTTCAAGTACCGACGGCTGTTCGCCTACCGGCGGCTCACCGACGCCCAGGCGACCCGCGGCGCGATCGGCATCCCGCGCGTGCTCAACATGTACGAGAACTACCCGCTGTGGTTCACGATCCTGACCGCGCTGGGGTACAAGGTCATGCTGTCGGGTCGCTCCAACCACGACCTGTTCGCCGACGGCATGGAGACGATCCCGTCGGAGAACGTCTGCTACCCCGCCAAGCTCGCGCACGGCCACATCGAGTGGCTGCTCGACCGCGGCGTCACCACGATCTTCTACCCGTGCGTCAGCCTGGAGCAGCCCGCCTTCGAGGCGTCCGACCACAACTTCAACTGCCCGGTGGTGGCTTTCTACCCCCAGGTGCTGGCCAAGAACATCGACCGGCTGCGTGAGCCCGGGGTGAAGCTGCTCGACCCGTTCGTGAACCTGGCCGACCCCGACAAGCTCGCGCAGCGGCTGGCCGAGGTCTTCGAGGGCGACGGCGTCACCCTTGAGGAGGCCCGCGCGGCCGTCGAGGCGGGGTACGCCGAGGACGCCGCCTACAAGGCCGACGTGCTGGCCGAGGGACGCCGCGCGCTGGAGTACGCCGCGGAGCACGGCCGCAAGGGCATCGTGCTCGCCGGGCGTCCGTACCACGTCGACCCGGAGATCCACCACGGCATCCCCGAGATGATCAACCAGCTCGGCATGGTCGTCCTGACCGAGGACGCCGTCGCCGACGCCCCGCGCCTGGAGCGGCCGCTGCGCGTCCGCGACCAGTGGACCTACCACTCGCGGCTCTACGAGGCGGCGGCCCGCGTCCGGACCGAACCCGAGCTGCAGCTGGTGCAGCTGAACTCTTTCGGCTGCGGCCTGGACGCCGTCACGACCGACCAGGTCCAGGAGATCCTGGAGACGGCCGGCGACGTCTACACCGTGCTGAAGATCGACGAGGTCTCCAACCTCGGGGCCGCGACCATCCGGCTGCGCTCGCTCAAGGCGGCGACCGCGGAGCGCCGCCCCCGCTCGGCCGAGGTCGTCACGTACGACGCGGCCGCCAAGGAGGGCCTGGGGCACCCGGTGTTCACCAAGGACGCCCGGCGCACGCACACCATCTACGCGCCCCAGATGGCGCCCATCCACTTCCGGCTGATCGTGCCCGTGCTGCGCAAGGTCGGCTACGACGTCAAGCTGCTGGAGCACGCGTCCCGCGACGACGTCGAGGTGGGGCTGCGCTACGTCAACAACGACGTCTGCTACCCGGCGATCATGGTGGTGGGGCAGCTCATCAACGCGTTCATCGCCGGCGGCGCGGACCCCGACAACAGCTCGGTGATCATCACGCAGACCGGTGGGATGTGCCGGGCCACCAACTACGCCGGCATGCTCCGCAAGGGGCTGGCCGACGCGGGGTTCGCGCAGGTCCCGGTGCTGGCGATCAGCGCCCAGGGCCTCGAGGAGAGCCCCGGGTTCAAGCTGACGCCGGCGCTGCTGCACCGCGCGATCCAGGCCATCGTCGTCGGCGACGTGCTGCAGAACGTCCTGCTGCGGACGCGTCCGTACGAGGCCGAGGTCGGGGCCGCCGACGCCCTGTACCGGCACTGGGACGCCGTCGCGTCGGAGTTCTTCACCACGGGCGGCTGGTCGGCGACCCTGAAGCGCCGGGTCAGCTACCGCTGGCTGATCGAGCGGATCGTGCGCGACTTCGACCGGCTGCCGCTGGCCGACGTGCCGCGGCGTCCGCGCGTGGGGTTGGTGGGCGAGATCCTGGTGAAGTTCTCCCCCGACGCCAACAACGACGCGGTCCGGGTGATCGAGTCCGAGGGCTGCGAGGCCGTGCTGCCCGACCTGCTCCCGTTCTTCATGATGAGCATGCACACCGCCGGCTGGAAGCTGGACCACCTGGGCGTCGGGACGCCCCGCGGCGTCCGGCTGCAGCAGGGCGCGGCCTGGCTGATCGAGCAGTACCAGCGGCCCGCGCGGCGCGCGCTGGCCGCGGCCACCCGGGACTTCGTCGTGGCGCAGCCGCTGACCGAGGTCGCGCGCCGCGCCGAGTCGATCGTCTCGCTCGGGACCACCGCGGGCGAGGGCTGGCTGCTCGTCGGGGAGATGATGGAGCTCATCGAGGACGGCTGCCCCAACATCGTGGTGGCCCAGCCGTTCGCGTGCCTGCCGAACCACGTGGTCGGCAAGGGCGTGTTCCGCGAACTGCGGCGCCTCTACCCCGAGGCGAACGTGGTCGCCATCGACTACGACCCGGGGGCCTCCGAGGTGAACCAGCTGAACCGGATCAAGCTGATGGTCGCCACCGCGCACAAGAACGCGGGACGCATCCAAGCCGAGAAGCTGGGCCCGCGTCCGCTGAGCATCACCCCGGTGTCCTCGACGCTGGGGGTCTGACCGGAGCCTCGCTGCGGCCGGTCGGCGGCGGGCTTGCCGGGTGCGCCACGGACGCCTCCGGCGCCGCGCGTCCCGGCGGTGAGCCCGGCTGAGCACCCCGACAGACAACTCCAACCGATGCGCGCGTTTCGGCGTCGGCCGGCGTCGCCTCCAACGGTGTCAGGAACACTCGCGGATGTCCTTCCGTCCCGCGCCCGCACCGGAGGGCGGCGCCAGGAAGCGAAGGGAATCCGCGTCAGGGTGCAGAAGTCCCCCGTGTCAGGAGGCGCTGAGCCCCGGAGGCAGCAGCGGCCAGGGGTGCGCGGCCTCGAGCGCGGCGGCCAGGGCGAGCAGGTCGGCGTCCCGGCCGCGGATGCCGGTGAGCATGACGCCGATGGGGAGTTCGACGCCGTCGACCTCGGCGCGGACCAGCGGGAGGCTGATCGCGGGGCGTCCGGTGAGGTTCGCGACGGACGTCCAGGGGGTGTAGTCGATCTGGGCGGCGAAGTCGGCCGCCGGGTCGGCGTCGTCGCGCAGGGCCCCCACCTTCGCGGGGGGCTGGGCCAGCGTGGGGGTCAGGACGGCGTCCAGGTCGCGCCAGGCGTCGTTCACCTCCGACTCGAGCCACTGGATGGCGCTCAGGGCACCGGCGTACTCGACGCCGGTCACAGCGCGCCCGCGGCCGCGGAGCCACTGGGTCATCGGGGTGAGGGCCGGTTCGGCCTCGGGCGGCAGCGGGATGGACGCCGCGCCGGTCGTCCAGACGGCGTCGAAGGCGGCCCAGCGCTCGGCGGGGAACGCGCGGGGGCGTCGACGAGGTCGTGACCCAGCGCGTCCAGCCAGCAGGCCACGGCCTCGACCGCCGCGACGACGCCCGGGTGGACCGTGGCGGTGTCGGAGATGACCGGCGTCGTGGTGACCCCGATCCGGAGCCGCTTGGGGGCGTGGGCGAGGCCCGAGAGGAAGCCGTTGCCCGGTGCCAGCACGTCCAGCCCGAGGGCGGTGTCGGCCACCGACCGGCTCAGGACGCCGTCGCTCACCAGGCCGGGCCCGGGCACGCGTGTCGGGAGGGTGCTGACCAGGCCGCGGGAGGGCTTGTGCCCGACGATGCCGCAGCCGGCCGCGGGGATGCGGATCGAGCCGCCGCCGTCCGAGGCGTGCGCGATCGGGGTGATGCCCGCGGCCACCGCGGCCGCCGCGCCCCCGGAGGAGCCGCCCGCTCCCCTGCTGCGATCCCAGGGCGTCACCGCGGGCGGGCCGATCAGCGTCTCGGTGTAAGCGGGGAAGCCGAACTCGGGGGCGGCCGTCTTGCCGATCGTCAGGCCACCGGCGTCGATGAGTCGCTGGGCGACGGCGTCGGTGACCTGCGAGACGTTGCCCCGCAGCACCGCGCTGCCCGCCTCGAACGGCAGGCCGGCGACCTCGACCAGGTCCTTGATCGGCACCGGGACGCCGACCAGCGGACCGACGGGCCTGCCCGCCGCGATCGCCGCGTCGAGACCCTCGGCCTGCTCGCGGGCCCGGTCCCCCGTGAGGTGGGCGAAAGCCCCCAGGTCGGCCAACTCCTGCGCGCGGGCCAGGGAAGCCTCCGCGACGCCGAGGGCCGTCCACTCCCCGGAGCGGACGCGATTGGCGGTCTCAGCGGCGCCTGCGGCGGGATCCCAGTGCATGCCTCGAGGCTACCCCCGAAGCCAGCCGGGCATCAGGCGGGCTCCAAGCTGCTCGTCGCCCGGTGGATTGTCACCCCAGCCCGTCCGTGCGGCGGCGGCGTCCCACGGTCTGTGCGGTGGGCTGCACAGCCAACTTGTCCTCCGCGGCACAGACAGCACGTGCGGCGGGCGGCACGGCCCACTGCTGCGCGACACATCCGGCCCGTGCGGCGGGTGACACAGTCAGTCCGTGCAGTGGGCGGCGCCGCCAGTCGGTGCGGCGGGCGGCATGGCCAGCCAAAGCAGTCGTGGCACAGCCAACCCGTGCAAGGGCGCGGCACAGCCTGTCCGTGCTGTGCGCGGCACAGGAATTTCGTGCGAGGACAGCACAAGTCCGTGCGGGGCAGCGCGGCCAGTCCGAACGAGGGGCATCACGACCAGTTCGGGCGGGGGCAGCACACGTCCGTGCGCGGGGCAGCGGCCAGTCCGGGCGCAGCACAAGTCCGTGCGGGGGCAGCGCGGCCAATCCGGGCGGAGCGTCCAGTCCACGGAGGCAGCCCGGCCAGTCAGTGCGGGGAACGCCGCCCGCACCGACCCAGCCGCCACTCCACGGGAGCAGCCCGGCCAGTCAGTTCGGGGAACGCCGCCGGCACCCGACCCGGCCGCCACTCCACGGAGGCAGTGCGGCCAGTCCGGGGCATTTTTGCGGCCAGTCGGTGCGGGGCAACGCCGCCCGCACCCACCCAGCCGCCAGTCCACGGGAGCAGCCCGGCCAGTCCGGGCTGGAAGGTCGGTCCGGGGCACTGCGCCGGTCGGTGCGGGGCGACGCGCCCGGCACCCGACCCGGCGGCGGAACGCGGAGGCAATGCGGCCAGTCGATGCAGCGCGACGCGGCCGCATGCGACCCGGTGGCCAGTCCCGGAGTTCACGGACACATCTCACGCGGCCCGCTTCACCCCAGCATTCGAACCAGCCCAGGCCCCAATCCCAAGACCCGTCCGCCTCAACCGAAGCCCCCGCGCCCCATCCCTATCGTCCTGCGATCTGTGTGGCTCAATTTTCACGCAGTCACCGAGGTCCGGGAAGGCATCACCCCTTGTCGGCACTCCCGCGTTCAGGCGTGACTGCGCAATCCTTGATTTCCTCGACGCGAACCCACCGGCGATCAAAGAAGACACCCTTCTCCGGGCCACACGTCCGCCGAAAATGTCAGAGGCGACTCGTACAGTGTTTTCATGGAGACGTTGATCCGGACGCAGAGTGAGGCATTCCTGGCGAATGTCCTCACCGGTCTGGACGACCTCGACCCCAACGGTCTGGACCGCACGCTGCTCACCGATGCCGAACGCGTCACTCTCGCCGAGCAGGCACTGTCGGCCGCGGGCAGGCTGCAAGCCCTGGCCGGGGTGTTGGTTGCTGAGGCCGATCGGGTCGCGGCTCCCCAGACTGTGGTGGGGTGGGCACACTGTCGTGGCTGCACGACGCCCAGCGGATGACCCGACGCGAAGCCGGCCGACTGCTGGCCGGAGCCCAGGAACTGGCCAGCCGGCCGGTCCTGCGGGAAGCGACGCTCACCGGTGCGGCCACACCGCTGCAGGCCCGCGCGGTCGCCCGGGTGCTGGCCCAGTTGCCGGAGGATCTGCCCGACCAGAAGGTGCGTGAGGCGGAAACCATGATGGTGGGGTTCTGCGCTCAGTTCGACTCCCACGAACTGGGGCGGCTGGCCCGGCATCTGCTCGAAGTCATCGCCCCCGAGGTCGCTGAGGAGTCGTTGGAGCGCCGGCTGGAGCGGGAGGCGCGGCACGCCCAGGCGGTGCGGCATCTCTCCTTCACCCCTGATGGGATGGGGTCGGTCCTGATCAAAGGCAGCCTGCCGACAGTTGAAGCCGAACTGTTGCGGGCGCAGGTCGAGGCGATCGCGCACCTGCACCACCGCCGCGCCCTCGACTGCGCCGACCCGCTCGTCGAGAAGGCCACCCCGACCCAGCGCCGAGCTGATGCGCTGGTCGAACTCGCCCGCGCCGCCGCGGTGCACCAGGACGCCCCGAACCATGGCGGCGATCGGCCGCGGATCATGGTGCTGATCGACCACGATCGGCTGGTCGACGACTGCCGACGAGCACAGTTGCTCGATTCGGGTGCGGATCTGACGCCCACGCAGTTGCGGGTGTTGGCCTGCGACGCCGGCATCCTGCCCGTGGTCATGAACGGCGCCGGGGAAGTGCTGGACGTGGGACGAGCCAACCGGCTCGTCACCCCCGCCATCCGCGCCGCGCTCGTCGCCCGCGATCGCGGGTGCGTGTTCCCCGGGTGTGATCGCACCGCGGCCGCGTGTGATGCCCACCACATCACTCCCTGGCAACGCGGCGGACCCACCTCGCTTCCCAATCTCGTGCTCCTGTGCCGGCACCATCACAACACGGTCGAACCCGACCACCGCCATCCCGACACCCACTGGCAGATCAGACTCGACCACGGCGTACCGGTCGTGATCCCACCGACCAGAGTCGACCCGCAACAACGGCCCCGCCGCAACCACCGCCACCGACCCCGATCACAAACCGCGGACCCGGCATCTGGAGACGCTTCGGGAAGCTGACTGCGGGCGACATGTTGTTCCAGGTGGCCGCCCGAGAGAGTGCGCCGAACCGCCCTTGGGGCGCCCGCCGAGGCGTCTGCGACCCGCCGGTGGGATGCCGACCGACCCGAACCCGATCGCCTGGACGGTGCCGCCGCCCGAGAAGGTCCGCCGAACCGCCCTTGGGGCGCCCGCCGAGGCGTCTGCGACCCGCCGGTGGGATGCTGACCGACCCGAACCCGATCGCCTGGGCCGCCCAACGGTGCCGCGGCTGGTCCGAAGCAGCAGCGTCGTCCCGTCCGCGGTAGGCCACCGCGCACGGCGGTCACGCACACAACGGGTGCACGAGACAACCCCAGACGCCGCCGGCCCCTCGCTGGCGGAACGCTGGTCCATCCCCCCGACAACCGTGCAGTGCACGGCGCGTGATCGCCGAAGCGAAGACGGTGGGGCGAAGGTCCCGGCGATCGCGGCTGACAGGTCTGTCGGCGCGCCACGTGCCGCCTCGTCCGAGTAACACGCAGGTGATGGGCGACGACCGGGGTGATGGGCGACGCTCCCGACTGGCTCGCAGTCACGGCCCTCCGGGCCTTCGAACCACGTCGCCTGGGCGCCTACCGCGTGAACCCACGCCCGCCGCCCAGCGCAGACGCCGCCATGGGGAACAGAACCGTCGGCGTCCTGATCGGTGAGGTCTTCGCCCTGCCCCTGCACTCCTGCCGTGGATCTTCCGGCCCCGGCTGACCGGACGCGACGTGAACCTGGACATCGCCTCCAAGGCGGAGCGACGGGCGGGCTGACCTCGTGATGCGAAGGCCAACCTCAGCGCCCCCTCAGGACCACGCTTGACGCTCTCAGAGACGAGCCGGATGGGCGCGCTCCCATCAACCGCGTACACGGATCTTCCTCGCGGCGCTCCCCGGAAAGCTCCTGCGCACCCCAGGAATCCTCGTCTGCACGGCGCGGTGGTCGCGTTGGACGTGCTGTGGTCCAACGCGGCGGAGGACGGCCGGACAGCGGCTCGGTGGAGATCGCGGCTGCCCGGGTCGGCGCTGCTCCGCGCAGCAGTCGGGACACGAGGACAAAGATCGGACAGCGGTGATGTCTGCCCCGCTGGCAGAGGCGATCGACATGCGCGGACAGGTTCCCCGGTGAAGGCGCTCGGACCGCGCCATCCGCCCCACCACCGGACACGTGAGGCCGGGTCCCCGGACGTCGCTCGCCGAGCCGCCCGCCCTCACGCGCCAAGAAGCCGAGGACCACGCTCCGATGAAGGGGCGTGGTCCTCGGCGGTGCTCCGGATCGGCTCAGGTGTTGCGGAACGCCACCTGGTCGCATAGGGCCGACAGCGCCTCTCGGGCGGGGCCCTCCGGCAGCCGCGAGAGGTAGCCACGCGCCACCTCGGCGCGCCGGCCCACCTCCGCGCGGGCCTCGTCCATGACGCGGTGGGCGCGCAGAGCCGCGAGCGCCTCGGCGACCTCGTCTTCGTCGTCCAGCGGACGCGAGGTCAGGTCGAGCAGCCGCTCGTCGCCCGGACGCGCGGACGCGCGCAGCATCAGCACGGGCAGCGTCGGGACGCCCTCGCGCAGGTCGGTCCCGGGGACCTTGCCGGAGGCGTCCGAGGCGATGTCGAGCAGGTCGTCGGACAGCTGGAACACTACGCCGATCTCCTCGCCGTACGCGGCCAGGGCGTCGAGCACGTCCGCCGGCGCGCCGCAGACCATGCCGCCGAACACGGTGGACGCCGCGATCAGTGAGCCGGTCTTGTCGGCGATGACGTCGAGGTAGTGGTCCAGCCCGTCGCTCTCGTCCCCGGCGCCGCGGGTCTCGGCGATCTGCCCCTGCACGAGCCGCGCGAACGTCTCGGCCTGGAGCATGACGTACTCGGTCCCGAGCGTCGCGACCGTCGAGGACGCGCGGGCGAACAGGAAGTCGCCCACCATGATCGCCACGGTGTTGTCCCAGCGGCTGTTCGCCGACGGGACGCCGCGGCGCATGTCCGCCTCGTCCATGACGTCGTCGTGGTAGAGGCTCGCCACGTGGGTGAGCTCCATGACGATGGCGGCGCGGTCGATGGCCGACGGCTCCGCACCCGGGTACAGCTGGGACGCCAGCACCACCAGCAGCGGCCGGAACCGCTTGCCCCCCGCGGAGAGCAGGTGCTGGGCGGCGTCCGTGGTGAAGGCGGTCTGGGCGCGGGCCGTCTCCTTGAGCCGTTCCTCGATGGAGTCGAGGCGCTCGCGGACGAGCGCCTCGAACACCGGGTCGACGGCCTGATCAGTCAGGGAGGTCACCGCAGGAAGCCGCCCGCGAACGCCGCCAGCTGCATGACCGAGTCGGGCAGCAGGCCCAACCACAGGGTGCCCACGGCGCCGATGATCACCGGGATCCACGTCCAGGCGCTGGCCTGGCCCACGAAGGTGCCCTTGGCCGGCTCCCGGGCGAACATCACCACGATGACCTTCAGGTAGAAGTACGCCGCCACCAGCGAGCTGAGCACCGCGATCACGACCAGCCACCAGTAGCCGCCCTGCCACGCCGAGGTGAACACGGCCCACTTGCCGATGAAGCCACCGGTCAGCGGGATGCCCGCGAAGCTCAGCATGAACAGCGCCATCAGGCCGGCGACCCACGGGTTCTTCGAGGCCAGCCCCGACCAGGCGCCGATGTTGTTGTCCTCGCCGGCGGCGTTGCGGACCATGGTCACGATCCCGAACGCGCCCACCGTGGCGAACCCGTAGGCGGCGAGGTAGAACATCACCGCGGAGGTCGAGGTCGCCTGGCCGGCGGGCACCTGCTGGTTGGCGCCGACGACGGCGGTCAGCAGGAAGCCCGCGTGCGCGATCGAGCTGTAGGCCAGCAGCCGCTTGATGTCGGTCTGGGTCAGCGCGCCGACGATGCCGATCACCATCGTGAGGATGGCCAGCAGCGCGAAGATCGGCTGCCAGGTCCAGCGCATGCCGTCCAGCGCCACGTAGAAGACGCGCATCAGGGCGGCGACGGCGGCGAGCTTGGTGCAGATCGCCATGAACCCGGTCACCGGCGTCGGGGCACCCATGTAGACGTCCGGCGTCCAGTTGTGGAACGGGACGACGCCGGCCTTGAACAGCAGCCCGATCGCGATGAAGGCCAGCCCGATGAAGATCAGGCCGGGGCCCGTGGTGGCGTCCGCGACCGCCGCGTGGATGACGCGCAGGTCGAAGGAGCCGGACAGCACGTACAGCATCGCGATGCCGAACAGCATGAACGCCGACGCGAACGCGCCCAGCAGGAAGTACTTCAGGGCCGCTTCCTGGCTGAGCAGGCGGCGGCGACGCGCCATCCCGCTCATCAGGTACAGCGGCAGCGAGAGCACCTCCAGCGCCACGAACAGCGTCAGCAGGTCGGAGGACGCCGCGAACACCATCATCCCGGTGAGGGCGAACATGCCCAGCGGGAAGACCTCGGTGTGCTCCCGGCGGGCGGCCGAAGACTCGGCCTCCTCCACGGAGCCGGGCACGGACGCCGCGGACGCCGCGAACGTGGTCGCGCCGCCGTTGAGCCGGCGCTCACCGAAGACCAGGAACGCCAGCGCGCCGAAGACGAGCAGCGCCGCCCAGGAGAAGTACGCGGGGCCGTCCAGCGTGATGGAACCCATCGCCAGCCGGCCGGCGTAGCCGCCGCGCCAGTTGATGGTGAGGAACGCCAGCGAGGCCACCACGGTCGCGATCACGAGCGACATCTGCGCGACGAACCGCAGCGGACGCGGCAGGACCGCCTCCAGCAGGATGCCCAGGCACGCCGCCGCGAACACGAGCAGGATCGGGGCCAGCGCCCGCCACTCGAGCGTGGGGGCCGCCATCTCCAGAGCCGGCATGAGGAACGACGACATTTACTTGGCTCCCTTCACGACCGGAGCCGGGTCGGCCACGCCGACGTACTCCATGGTCGCCTTGGCGGTGGGCTCGACCAGCTGCACGGCCGGCTGCGGCACGAACCCGAGGAACAGCAGCGCGCCGATGACCGGAACCATCACGAACCGCTCCACCCCGTTCAGGTCGCGCCCGGTGAACGCCGTCTCCGACTGCTCGGTGAGCGGGCCGGTCATGGGGCGCTGGTACAGGACGGCGAGCGAGTAGACCGCCGCCAGCACGACGCCGGGGAGGGCGAACACGACGACGAGCGGGTTGCGCGCCCACGTGCCCGCGATCACGAGGAACTCGCTCACGAAGGTGGACAGGCCCGGCAGCGACAGCGCCGAGAGGCAGGCGACCAGCAGGACGCCGGCGGCGACGGGCGCCACCTTCTGGACGCCGCCGAAGGCGTTGATGTCGTAGCTGCCCCGACGCTTGGCCAGGAAGCCGACCGCCAGGAACAGCGCGGCCGTCGAGAAGCCGTGGTTGAGCATGTAGAAGATCGAGCCGGTCTGGCTCTGGCTGGTGAAGGCATAGATGCCCAGCACCATGAATCCGAAGTGGCTGACCGAGGTGTAGGACACCAGCCGCATCATGTTCGTGCTGCCGACGGCGGCCAGGGCCCCCCACAGAATCGAGATGATCGCGAAGACCATCATGAACGGCGCGATCCAGGTGGACGCCTCGGGGAACAGCCCCAGGCAGAACCGGACCATCCCGAAGGTGCCGATCTTGTCCAGGATGCCGACCAGCAGCGTCGCGGTGCCCGGCGTGGACGCCGCGGCGGCGTCCGGCAGCCAGGTGTGCAGCGGCACCATCGGCGCCTTCACGATGAAGGCGATCAGGAAGCCGAGCATCAGCCAGCGTCCGAGGTCGCCGTCGATGCGCAGCGCGGCCAGGTCGCCGATCAGGTACGAGGGCGCACCCTGCGCGGCCCCCACCGCGAAGAGGCCGACGACGGAGGCCAGCATGATGAGGCCGCCCGCGAGGCTGAACAGCAGGAACTTCATCGCCGCGTAGCCGCGCCGCTCGCCGCCGAAGCCGACGATCAGGAAGTACACCGGGACCAGCGTCGCCTCGAAGAAGAGGTAGAACAGCAGGACGTCGGTGGCGGTGAACACGAACAGCGAGAGGCCCTCGAGGATCAGCACCAGGGCGAAGAACGTCTGGGCGCTCCAGCGGCCGGCCGGCGGCGTCCACTCGGCCAGCAGCACGACCGGGGTCAGGATCACGGTCAGCAGCACCATGGCCAGGCCCATGCCGTCGAGGCCGAGCGCCCACCACGCGCCGAACGCGCGGATCCACGGGACGGCCACCGACAGGTCGGTGCCGCCCGCGTACAGCGCGGCGACGGTGGCGCCGGTCGCGAGGGTGGCGAGGGAGAAAACAAGGCCGAGCGTGCGCGCCGCGCCCCTGCCCATGGGCAGCAGCAGGACCAGACCACCGATGATCGGCAGGAGGCCGAGGAAGGTGAGCCAGGGGAATGTCATGTCAACTCCTCCCTCAGCCCAGCTGGCCGAGGATCAGAACGGCACCCACGATGAGGACGCCCCACAGCATGGTGAGCGCGTAGTTACGGGTGTAGCCGGTTTGCAGGCGGCGGAGCTGGGTGGAGAGCCCCGCGAACGCGTGGCCGGCCCCGTCGACCGCCTTGTCGATGCCCTGGGCGTCCGCCGCGTCGGCCGTCCTGGCGACGACCTTCGTGGGCCCGACGAACAGGAAGTTGTTCACCTGATCGCCGAACAGGACGTTGCGCCCGGCGATGGTGATCGGGTTGCTCGTCTGCGGGGCGGTCGCCGGGATCGGCTTGCGGCCGAACACCATCCACGCTCCGGCGACGCCGAGCGCGACGACCAGCAGCGTCGCCAGGCCGACCGGGGTCGGGATCAGGCTGACCTCGTGGGCGTGGTTGCCCACGGCGGGCTCGAGCCAGGTCTGGATCCACCAGTTCATCAGCAGGCCCGCGAAGATCGAGAACAGCGCGAGGATGATGAGCGGGATCGTCATGACCTTCGGGGACTCGTGCGGGTGCACGCCCTTGAGCCAGCGCTTCTCGCCGAAGAACGTCATCAGCATCAGGCGCGTCATGTAGAACGCGGTGACGCCGGCGCCGATCAGGGCGCACAGGCCGATGAAGAAGTTGTCGGCGAAGGCGGCCTCGATGATGTGGTCCTTGCTGAAGTAGCCGGCGAAGAACGGGAAGCCGATGATCGCCAGGTAGCCCATCGCGAAGGTCAGGAAGGTGACCCGCATCGCCTTGGACAGCCCGCCGTAGTGGCGCATGTTCACGTCGTCGTTCATGCCGTGCATGACCGAGCCGGCGCCCAGGAACATGTTGGCCTTGAAGAAGCCGTGCGTGAGCAGGTGGAAGATCGCGAACGCGTAGCCGGCCGGGCCGATGCCCGCGGCCAGCATCATGTAGCCGATCTGGCTCATGGTCGAGCCGGCGAGCACCTTCTTGATGTCGTCCTGGCTCGTGCCGATCCAGGCGCCCGCGAGCAGCGTCACGGTGCCGACCACGACGACGGCGAGCTGCGCCGTCGGCGCCGCCTCGAACACCGCGTGGCTGCGGACGACCAGGTAGACACCGGCGGTGACCATGGTCGCGGCGTGGATGAGCGCCGACACCGGGGTCGGGCCCTCCATGGCGTCCAGCAGCCAGGCCTGCAGCGGCACCTGCGCGGACTTGCCGCACGCGGCCAGCAGCAGGAACAGGCCCATCGCGGTGGCCCAGAAGGGCTGCAGCTGGGCGGCGCCCGCGTTCACGTCCGCGAACGAGGTCGAGCCGAACATCGCCAGCATGGTGCCCATCGCCATCAGCAGGCCCAGATCGCCCACGCGGTTCATGACGAACGCCTTCGTGCCGGCGGCGGCCGCGGTCGGCTTGTGCTGCCAGAAGCTGATGAGCAGGTACGACGCGAGGCCCACGCCCTCCCAGCCCAGGAACAGCACGATGTAGTTGTTCGCCAGGACCAGGATCAGCATCGCCGCGATGAACAGGTTCAGGTAGGCGAAGAAGCGGCGGCGGCGGTCGTCGTGCGCCATGTACCCGATCGAGTAGACGTGGATCAGCGAGCCGACGCCCGTGATGAGCAGCGCGAACAGGATCGAGAGCTGGTCGATCAGCAGCGTCACCTCGAAGTTCCACGGGCCGACCGTGAACCATGTGTACACGTGGTTCTCCACGGCGCGCTCCGCGGCGGGGCGCATGAGCTGCTCACCGAACAGGCACGCGGCGATCGCGAACGACCACAGGACGGCCGCGGTGGCGGCCAGGTGGCCCCAGCGGTCGGTGAGCTTGCCGGCGAGCAGCAGCAGCCCGGCCATGACCAGCGGGACCGCGATCATGGTCCACGCGAGCGTGAACATCCCGGTCGCGGCGACCGGTTCGGCGAGGGTTTCCAACAACATCACGTCGCCCACCTCAGAGCTTCAGCAGGTTGGCGTCGTCGACCGAGGTCGAGCGACGGGTCTTGTAGATCGAAACGATGATCGCCAGGCCCACCACGACCTCGGACGCGGCGACGACCATCACGAAGAAGCTGGCCACCTGCCCGTCCAGCCCGCCGGTGATGTGCGAGCCCGCGACGAGCGCGAGGTTGCAGGCATTCAGCATGAGCTCGACGCACAGGAAGGCGATCAGGGCGTTGCGGCGCACGAGGACGCCGACCGCACCGATGGCGAACAGCAGCGCGGCGAGGATGAGGTAGTTCTCGGGGTTCATCATCACTCGTCCTCCTCGTCCTCGACGGTCTCGATGGCGGCGAACGTCTCATCGGTGACCTGCGCCAGCGGGACCGGGTCGATGACCGCGCCGCGCAGCATGAGCGTGTGGCTGATCGACTTCTGCGCGATCGTGCCGTCGGGCAGCAGCGCCGGGGCGGCGATCGAGTTGGTCGTCGCGTAGACGCCGGAGTTCGGCAGGGTGCCGGGGTGCTCGCCCCGGGTGGCGTAGGCCAGCATCCGCTCGTCGGCCAGCTCGCGCTGGTCCTTCTTGGGCGTGACGCGCTGGTGGTGCGCGAGGATCATCGCGCCGACGGCGGCGGTGATCAGCAGCGCCGAGGACAGCTCGAACACGAACACGTAGCGGCCGAACAGCAGCTGGGCGAGGCCCTGGGCGTTCCCGCCGAACGAGGCGTTCGCCTCGACCACGGTCGCCGGCGGGTTCACGATGGCTCCGCCGATGCCGAAGATGAGCAGGCCGGCCAGCCCGATGCCGGCCAGGATGGCCAGGGGCCGCTGGCCCTTGAGCGTCTCCACGGCCGAGTCGGGCGTGTCGACGCCGACCATCATCAGCACGAACAGGAACATCATCATGACCGCGCCCGTGTAGACGATGATCTGCGTCATCGCCAGGAAGGGCGCGTCCAGGGACGCGTACAGCACCGCGAGGCTGATCATCGACACGGCCATCGACAGCGCCGCGTACACCGCCCGGCGGGTGAGCACGAGGCCCAGCGCGCCGATCACGGCCAGCGGGGCCGCGATCCAGAACGTCACCTCCGCCCCCGTCACGAGCGGAACGAGCATGGGGCTCACGACGCGACCTCCTCGGTGTCGGCGGGGCCGGTGCGCGTATCCGGGACGCCGGTGGCGGGCAGGCCGAGGAAGTAGGACTTCTCGTCGGGGCCCAGGCGGCGCGGATGCGGCGGCTCCTCCATGCCCGGCAGCAGCGGGGCCAGGAGGCGGTCCTTGGTGTAGATCATGGCTTCGCGGCTGGTGTCGGCCAGCTTGAAGTCGTTGGTCATGGTGAGCGCCCGCGTCGGGCACGCCTCGATGCACAGCCCGCACAGGATGCAGCGCAGGTAGTTGATCTGGTAGACGCGGCCGTAGCGCTCGCCGGGGCTGTACCGGTCGTCCTCGGTGTTGTCCGCGCCCTCGACGTAGATGGCGTCCGCGGGGCACGCCCACGCGCACAGCTCGCAGCCGACGCACTTCTCCAGGCCGTCGGGCCAGCGGTTCAGCTGGTGGCGGCCGTGGAAGCGCGGCGCGGTGACCTTCTCCTGCCCGGGCATCGGGTAGCCCTGGGTGAAGGTCTTGCGGAAGATGGTCCTAAAGGTGACGCCGAAGCCGGCCCACGCATCGAAGAGGCCCATTACTCGTCGTCCTTCCTCTCATCGTCGGACGTCAGGGCGCCCTGTTCCTCGGTGGTCGTGGTGGAGCTTCCGGAGACGACGCCCGCGAACTCGGGCAGCGTCTGGCCGGGCATCGGCGGGACGGGGAAGCCGCCCGCGAACGCGTCGAAGGGCTTCTCCTCGCGCTGCTCGACCACCTTCTTCTCCCCGCCCAGGAAGAGGACGGCGATCAGCGCCAGCACGACGACGCCGATGATGATGTAGAGCAGCGGGCCCTGCAGGTACCCGTGGTTCGACAGGCCGCGCATGAGCGAGATGATCATGACCCAGGCCAGCGAGATCGGGATGAGCCACTTCCAGCCCAGCGCCATGAACTGGTCGTAGCGGAAGCGGGGCAGCGTGCCGCGCAGCCACACGAACAGCGAGATCAGCAACTGGACCTTGATGAAGAACCACAGGAAGCCCCAGTAGCCGGTGTCCGGGATGAACAGGCTCAGCGGCCAGATCGCCTTGTAGCCGCCCAGGAACAGCGTGGTCGCCACGGCGGAGACCGTCGCCATGTTGATGTACTCGGCCAGGAAGAAGATGGCGTAGCGGAAGCCGGTGTACTCGGTCAGGTGGCCCGAGACCAGCTCGGACTCGCACTCGGGGAGGTCGAACGGCGCGCGGTTGGTCTCACCGACCATCGAGATGACGTACACCACGAAGGACGGCGCGAGCAGCAGCCAGTACCACTGCTGCAGCCCGATCGGGTTGCCGCCGAACAGCGGCAGGCCCTGGGCCTCGACGATCTCCGAGGTGGACATCGTGCCGGCGTAGAGGAAGACCGCCACGTAGGACAGGCCCATCGAGATCTCGTAGCTGATCATCTGCGCCGACGAGCGGAGCGAGCCGAGCAGCGAGTAAGGCGAGTTGGACGACCAGCCCGCGAGCACGAAGCCGTAGACCGCCACCGAGCTCATCGCCAGCAGCAGCAGCGCCGAGACGGGCATGTCGGTGACCTGCAGGCGGGTGGTGACGCCGAACATGTTCACCTCGCCGCCCAGCGGCATCACCGACCAGGCGCCGAAGGCGCACACGCCGGCGAGGATGGGGGCGATGGTGAACAGCACCCGGTCGACCATGCCCGGAGCGAAGTCCTCCTTGAACATGAGCTTGAGGCCGTCGCCGAGCGCCTGGCCCAGACCGCCCAGCCAGATCGGGTTCATGATCGGCCCAAGGCGGTGCTGCATCTTGGCGACCAGGCGTCGCTCGTACCAGACGTTGAAGATCGTCCAGGTCAGGAGCAGGACGACGACGCCGACGACCTTGATCAGGACGATCCACCAGGGATCGTTCATGAAGATCGAAATGTCTGCGGGGATCATGCCGCACCTCCGTTGACCTCGACGGTTTCACCCGCGACGACGTCGAGCTCACCGAGCCCCGCGCCGTCCCGGTTGCCGGGGATCCACACGACCCCGTCCACCATGGAATCCTCCACCACTAGCGGCAGCGTCACCGCGCCGCCACGCGCACGCACCGTGACCGGATCGCCGGCCGTCAGGTGCAGCGACGCCGCGGTGGCGGGGCTGAGCCGGGCCACGTTCGGCTTGGCGGTCGCCAGCAGCGCCGTGGCGCCGTCGTTCGCGGCCGAGCCGTCGATGAGCTGGCGCCAGGAGGCGAGCACGAGGCTCCCCCCGCCGCCGGCCAGGTCCGAGTCGGTGCCGCCGGAGGCCACGTGCGGGGCGCCGATCGGGGTGCCCTCCCAGGCACCCAGCTCGTCGAACTCCGCCCGGGCGCCGCCGGGGACGCGGAAGCCGAGGTCCTTGCCCAGCGCGTCCGCCAGCATGGCGAGCGCCCGGACGTCGGTCATCGGCGACACGTTCTGCTTGATGACGCGGTTCACGCGGCCCGGGCGGTGCTCCCAGTTCCAGAAGGTGCCGGCCTGGTCCTCGACCAGGTCGACCGGGATCACGACGTCGGCGCGCTCGGTCACCTCCGACTGCCGGGACTCGAGGCTGACCACGAAGCCGGCCTTCTCGATGCCCTCGCGGGTCGCCTCGGCGTCGGCGAAGTCGGTCGGCTGCAGGCCGGCCACGACCAGCGCCTGCAGTTCGCCGGACGCGGCGGCCTTGAGGATGTCGGGGCCGTTGAGGCCCGGCGCGCTCGGCACGTCCGCGCCCCAGGCGGCGGACAGGTCGACGCGGGCGGCGGCGTCCACGACGGGGCGGCCGCCGGGCAGCAGCCCGGGCAGGCAGCCGGCCTCGACCGCGCCCCGGTCGCCCGCGCGGCGCGGGATCCAGGCGAGCTTGGCGCCGGTGCGCTGCGCGAGTTCCACCAGGGCGGTGAACGTGCCGGGCAGGCCCGCGGCGCGCTCCCCCACCAGGATGACGGTGTCGGCGTCGGCGTCCAGGCCGGCGACCAGGTCGGCCTCGCCGCCCGGGACGGCCGGGATCAGCTCGGCGCCCAGCTTGAAGAAACCGTTGGACAGGTACGGCGCGACCGCCTGCACCAGCAGGCCGTTCTTGCGGGCCGCCTTGCGGAGCCGCAAGAAGACGATCGGGCTCTCCTCCTCCGGCTCGAACGCGACGCAGACGACCTTCGTCGCGCGCTCGAGGTCGGTGTAGGTGACGCCCTCGCCGAGGCGCTTGCCGGCGACGCTGTAGCCCAGGAAGCGGGCCTCCTCGTCGCTGGACAGCCGCGAGCGGAAGTCGATGTTGTTCGTGCCGAGGATCGCGCGGGCGAACTTGGAGTACGCGTAGGCGTTCTCCGCGGTCAGCCGGCCGCCCGTCAGGACGCCGACGCTGTCGCCGGCCGCCGTCAGGCCGGCCACGGCGGCGTCGATGGCCTCGGGCCAGGACGCCACCCGCAGGACGCCGCCGTCGCGGATGAGCGGGGCGGTGATGCGGTCGGGCTGGCGGCCGTACTGGAAGTCGAAGCGGCCGCGGTCGCAGTTCCACTCCTCGTTGACCTCGGGCAGGTCGCCGGCGAGCCGGCGCTTGACCTCGAAGTGGCGGTGGTCGCTGCGCAGTTCGCAGCCGGACGCGCAGATCTCGCAGGTCGTGGTCGTCGACACCAGGTCGAACGGGCGGGCCTGGAACCGGTAGTCGACGCTGGTCAGCGCGCCCACCGGGCAGATCTGGATGACGTTGCCGGAGAAGTAGCTGTCGTAGGGGTGGTCCTCGTAGAAGCCCACCTGCTGCAGCGCGCCGCGCTCGACCAGCGCGATGAACGGGTCACCCGAGATCTGCTCGGAGAACCGGGTGCAGCGTGCGCACAGCACGCAGCGCTCGCGGTCGAGCAGCACCTGCGCGGAGATGTTGATCGGCTTGGGGAACGTCCGCTTGACGCCGCCGTAGCGCGAGCTCGGGTCGCCGTGGGTCAGGGCCTGGTTCTGCAGGGGGCACTCGCCGCCCTTGTCGCAGATCGGGCAGTCCAGCGGGTGGTTGATGAGCAGGAACTCCAGCATGCCGCGCTGGGCCTTGTCGGCCACCGGGGAGCTGACCTGGGTCAGCACCTGCATGCCGGGCGCGCACTCGATGGTGCAGGACGCCTGCGGCTTGGGCATGCCGCGCCCGTTGCCGGCGTCCGGGATCTCGACCATGCACTCGCGGCACGCCCCGACGGGGTCGAGCAGCGGGTGGTCGCAGAACCGCGGGATGTCGACGCCGATCATCTCGGCGGCGCGGATCACCAGCGTGCCCTTGGGCACCTGGACCTCGATGCCGTCGATGAAGACGCTGATCAGGTCCGGCTTGACGACCTCGCCGGCCTTGGCCTCGACGCTCATGCGTGCGCTCCTTGGGTCTGATCGGCGAACAGGGCGCTGCGGCCGTACGGGAACAGCTCCCAGGCCGGCGTGTGGTAGCCCTGCTCGAACTCGGAACGGAAGTGCTTCACGGCGCTGGTGACGCAGGCGACGGCGCCGTCGGCCAGGGCGCAGAACGACCGGCCGCCGATGTTGTCGCAGATGTCCAGCATCTTCTCGATGTCGCCCTCGGACGCCTTCCCGGCCTCGAAGTCGCGCAGCATCTGCACCAGCCACCAGGTGCCCTCGCGGCACGGGGTGCACTTGCCGCAGGACTCGTGCTTGTAGAACTCGACCCAGCGCAGCGTGGTGCGCACCACCGAGGTGGTGTCGTCGAAGATCTGCAGCGCCTTGGTGCCCAGCATCGAGCCGGCGCCGGCCATGCCCTCGTAGTCCAGGGGCAGGTCCATGTCGTCCGCGGTCAGGATCGGGGTGGACGAGCCGCCCGGAGTCCAGAACTTCAGCTCGTGGCCCTCGCGCATGCCGCCCGACAGCTCCAGCAGCGTGCGCAGCGTGATGCCCATGGGGGCCTCGAACTGGCCCGGGCGGGCGACGTGGCCCGACAGGGAGTACAGCGTGTAGCCCTTGGACTTCTCGGTGCCCATCGAGGAGAACCAGGCGGCGCCGTCGCGCACGATCGAGGGCACCGACGCGATGGTCTCGACGTTGTTGACGACGGTCGGGGACGCGTACAGGCCCGCGACGGCGGGGAACGGCGGACGCAGGCGCGGCTGCCCGCGGCGTCCCTCCAGGGAGTCGAGCAGCGCCGTCTCCTCGCCGCAGATGTAGGCGCCCGCGCCGGCGTGCACCACGATCTCGAGGTCGTAGCCGGAGCCGAGGATGTTCTTGCCCGCGTAGCCGGCGGAGTACGCCTCGCGGACGGCCTGCTGCAGGCGGCGGATCACGTGCGCGACCTCGCCGCGGACGTAGATGAACGCGTACTTACAGCCGATGGCATACGACGAGATGATGACGCCCTCGACCAGCGTGTGAGGGCTGGCCATGAGCAGCGGCATGTCCTTGCAGGTGCCCGGCTCGGACTCGTCGGCGTTCACGACGAGGTACTTGGGGTTCGGGTTGTCCTGCGGGACGAAGCTCCACTTCATGCCCGCGGGGAAGCCGGCGCCGCCACGGCCGCGCAGGCCGGAGTCCTTCACCAGCGTGATCAGGTCGGCCGGGGTCGACTTCAGGGCCTTCTTCAGCCCCTGGTAGCCGCCGGTCCGCTCGTAGTTGGCGAGCTTCCAGGCGCGTTCCTGGTCCCAGTTCCTGCTCAGGACGGGGGTCAGCACATCGGTCACTGGATCTCCTCCTGCACCGAATCGTGGATCTGATCGGAGGCCGGCGCGTGCCAGCCGTGCTCGTGGGCGATGTCCAGCCCGAGCAGGGACGCCGGGCCCGCGGTGGGCCCCTCGTCGGCCTTGCCGTCGGGGAACCCGGCGAGCAGGCGTTCGGTGTCGCGCCACCCCGTCAGCACGGGGCCGCGGGTGGACTGCACGGGCCGGCCGGCGGCCAGCTCGTCGATCATGTGCGCGGCCTTGGCGGGGTCCATGTTGTCCATGAACTCCCAGTCGACCATCATCACCGGCGCGTAGTCGCACGCGGCGTTGCACTCGATGCGCTCGAGGGTGAACATGCCGTCCGCCGTCGTCTCGCCCTCGCCCACGCCCAGCTTGTCGCTGACCGAGTCCAGCAGCTGGTCGCCGCCCATCACCGCGCACAGCGCGGTGGTGCAGACGCCGACGTGGTGCTTGCCGTTGGGACGGCGGACGTACATCGTGTAGAAGGTCGCGACGCCGGCCACCTGCGCGGTGGTGATGCCGAGCACGTCGGCGCACACCTCGATGCCGCGCGGGCTGATCCGGCCGTCGACCGACTGCACCAGGTGCAGCATCGGCAGCAACGCGGAGCGGGCCTGCGGGTAGCGGGCCGCGATCTGGCGCATCTCCTCGATGGTCGCCTCGCCGATCGAGGACTCGGTGTCGCTGTAGTCGATCGAGCCGGAGTCCGGGAAGAACGACTGGAACTCGTGACCGCTCACCGGTCCACACCTCCCATAACGGGGTCGAGCGAGCCGACCGCCACGACGACGTCCGAGATCATGCCGCCCTCGCACTCGATCGGGACGGACTGCAGGTGGTTGAACCCTGGGTCCCGCATGTGGGCGCGGTACGGGCGGGTGCCGCCGTCGGAGACGACGTGGCAGCCGATCTCGCCCTTGGGGACTCGATCGGCACGTAGGCCTGGCCGGCGGGCACCTTGAAGCCCTCGGTGACCAGCTTGAAGTGGTGGATCAGGGCCTCCATGGAGTTGCCCATGATCTCCTTGATGTGCTCGTGGCTGTTGCCCTGGCCGTCGGGGCCGACGGCGAGCTGGGCGGGCCAGGCGATCTTCTTGTCCTGCACCATGATCGGCTGCCCGACCGACTCCTCGAGCCGGTCCGCGCACTGCTTGACGATCTTCAGCGACTCCCACATCTCGTCCAGGCGGACGCGGAAGCGGGCGTAGGCGTCCGAGTGCTCCCAGCCGTCCTCCTCGCTCCACGCGCACACGTCGAAGTCGTAGGTCTCGTACCCGCAGTAGGGTTGCTGCTTGCGCAGGTCCCAGGGGTAGCCGGTGGAGCGCAGCAGCGGGCCGGTGACGCCGAGCGCCATGCAGGCCGCCAGATCCTGGTAGCCGATGCCGATCATGCGGCCCTTGAAGATCGGGTTCTCGTTGCAGAACGCCGCGTACTCGGGCAGGTGGTCTTCGAGCCACGTGATCAGGTCGCGCAGTTGCGCCAGCCCGTTCTCGGGCAGGTCGGTCGCGACGCCGCCGGGGCGGATGTAGTTGTTGTTCATCCGCAGGCCGGTGAGGGCCTCGAAGAAGTCCAGGATCATCTCGCGCTCGCGGAAGCCGATCGTCATGACGGTCAGCGCGCCGATCTCCATGCCGCCGGTGCCGATGGCGACCAGGTGCGAGGCGATCCGGCACAGCTCCATCGTCAGGACGCGCAGTTCGTTGGCGCGCTGCGGGATCTGGTCCTCGATGCCGAGCAGCCGCTCGACCGACAGGCAGTAGGCGGCCTCGTTGAACAGCGGGGCCACGTAGTCCATGCGCGTGACGAACGTCACGCCCTGGACCCAGCCGCGGTACTCCATGTTCTTCTCGATGCCGGTGTGCAGGAAGCCGATGCCGGGGCGGATCTTCACCACGGTCTCGCCGTCGCACTCCAGCTCCAGGCGCAGGACGCCGTGGGTCGAGGGGTGCTGCGGGCCCATGTTGATGACGAGGGTCTCGTCGCTGCGCTCGGCCTGCTCCTGGGCGATCTCGGCCCAGTCGCCGCCCATGGCGGTGTAGACGGTGCCGGACGTCTCCTGGCCCGGTGCCGCGTAGTAGTCGGTGTTGCTGGCGCTCATCGGTAGGTCCTCCGCTGATCCGGGGGCGGCACGACCGCACCCTTGTACTCGACGGGAATGCCGCCCAGCGGGTAGTCCTTCCGCTGCGGGTGGCCGACCCAGTCGTCCGGCATCAGGATGCGCGTGAGCGACGGGTGGTCGTCGTAGACGATGCCGAACATGTCCCACGTCTCGCGCTCGTGCCAGTCGGCGGCCGGGTAGACCGAGCAGATGCTGGGGATGTGCGGGTCGGCGTCCGGGCAGGACACCTCGAGCCGCAGCCGGCGGTTGTGGGTGAACGACTGCAGGTGGATCACCGAGTGCAGTTCGGCGCCCGCGTCGGACGGGTAGTGCACGCCCGAGACGCTCATGCAGCCCTCGTAGCGCAGGTGGGCGTCGTCGCGGAGCGCGGTGACGACCTCGATGAGCTTCTCGCGCGGCACGAAGACCGTGAGCTCGCCGCGATCGAACAGCACGTGGGTGAACGCGCCGTCGACGAGGGTCTCCAGCCGGACGAGCACCTGCTCGTCGGCGCCCTCCAGCGGGCGCGCGGTCGAGCGCCGCGGCAGGTACTCGCGCACGAGCCCGCCGTAGCCCGAGGTGTCGGGCGAGCCGTCGGACCACATGCCGCTGCGCGTGACGGGAGGCTGCGGGGACGACTGGGCGTCCTCGCGCTCGACGCCGGCCTTCGGCGCCGCCTCGGCACCCTCGACGGGCTCGGAGATCGACTTCTCCTCGCCGGGGAGCTTCTCGTCGCTCATCGCATGAGTCCCTTCTGCTCGATGGTCGGGGTGGCGATCAGCGCCAGCTCCTCCAGGTCGCCGAGCACCTTGGCGCGGTGGGCGCCCATCGGGTCCTTCAGGACGATCTCGCGCAGCTTGAACATGCCGTCGATCAGCATGTCCGGGCGCGGCGGGCAGCCGGGCACGTACACGTCCACGGGGACGATGTGGTCGCCGCCCTGGACGATCGCGTAGTTGTTGAACATGCCGCCGGCGCTGGCGCACACGCCCATCGCCATGACCCACTTGGGGTTCGGCATCTGGTCGTAGACCTGGCGCATGACCGGGGCCATCTTCTGGCTGACGCGGCCGGAGATGATCATGAGGTCGGCCTGGCGCGGCGAGGCGCGGAAGACCTCCTGGCCCCAGCGGCCGGCGTCGAAGCGCGGCGCGCCGTACGTCATCATCTCGATGGCGCAACACGCCAGGCCGAACGTGGCCGGCCAGAACGAGGTGCGCCGCATCCAGCCGGCGACGGCCTCAACGGTCGTGGTGAGGATGCCCTCTTCGGGCAGTGCGTCCTCGATACCCATCGGTGGAGTCCTTTCTACCCGTCAGTCCCACTCCATGCCGCCGCGCTTGTACTCATAGAAGTACGCGATGCACAGCAGCAGGAGGAACACGATCATGGCGAAGATGGCGAACATGCTCAGCTGATCGAAGGCCACCACCCAGGGGTAGAGGAAGGCGATCTCGATGTCGAAGACGAGGAACATCATGGCGGTGATGTAGTACTTGACCGGGAACCGGCCGCCGCCCGCCGCCCGCGGCGTCGGGTCGATGCCGCACTCGTACGGCATGTACTTGCTCTTGTTGTAGCGCTTGGGGCCCACGAAGAGCGACAACAGCACCATCACCCCCAGGAGGGCGGCCGAGAAGAACAGCACCCCGAGGATCGGAATGTAGGGGCTCATCGCACCCTTCCCTTCTGGTGACGCGTCATGCCGACGGCACCACCTTCGTCAACGCCGTGATGGTCTTGTCCATCCAATCACCGTCGGAGGTGTCGTAAAGATGGGCAAGCAGCTTCATGGTGAACTTCATGAGCGTGGGTCTTGGCAAACCGTATCGCGTGCAGAGCCGCATGATCTCCGGACGCTCGATCAGGGACACGAAAACCTGCCCGAGTCGGTAGTAGCCGCCCCACTCGGCCTCCAGGCGGGTGCGGTAGCCGCCCAGCGCCTTCTCGGCGGCGCGGCCACCGACGCCGCGGGCGTGGGCGTCCGCGATGGCGTCGGCGGCCATCTCGGCGGCCTCCATCGCGTACGGGATGCCCTCACCGTTGAACGGGCTGACCATGCCGGCGGAGTCCCCCACCAGCACCAGGCCGCGCGTGTAGGCGGGCTTGCGGTTGAAGCTCATGGGCAGCGCGGCGGACCCGATGGTGCCGACCTGGTTGGCCGGGTCGAGGCCCCACTGCCGCGGGGTGGCGCCGTTGAGCCACGTCTTGAGTTGCTCGCGGACGTTCATCTTCTGGCTGGTGGCGGTGCTGCTCACCGTGCCCAGGCCGACGTTGATCATGCCGTCGCCCAGCGGGAACATCCACGCGTAGCCGGGCAGCAGGTTGGACTCCCCGGGCTTGCCGTCCCACAACTCCAGGCACGACTCGATGAACGCCGAGTCGCCGGCGGGCGCCTTGAAGTAGGCGCGGGCGGCCACGCCCATGGGGCGGAGCTTGTTCTTCTCCAGACCCATGTTGAGCGCGAGCCGGCTGGAGTTGCCGTCGGCGGCGACCACGATCGGGGCGCGGAACTCGCGGCCGTCCTTGGCCCGGACGCCGACGATGCGGTCGGTCGCGGGGTCGAGGATCGGCTCGGAGGCGCTGGTGTTCTCGTACAGGGTCGCGCCGGCCGTGGTCGCCAGGCGGGCGAGCATCTCGTCGAAGTCGCCGCGGCGTCGCGTCAGGCCGTAGTTGGGGAAGGAGGCCAGCTCGGGCCACAGGAACTCGAACGGTTCCTCGCGTCCGGCGTAGGTGCGCAGGCCGATGTTGTGCACCCAGCCCGCCTCCTCGGACACGTCCACACCGAGCCGGATGAGCTGCTTGGTGGCGCGGGGCGTGAGCCCGTCGCCGCACACCTTGTCGCGCGGGAAGGCCGACTTCTCGAGAAGGCTGACGTCCAATCCGCGGTCGGCGAGCCACTTCGCCGTCGTCGAGCCGCCGGGACCGGCACCCACGACGATCACATCCGACTCGACCACCGCCGGCGCCGTGCGCTCCTCGGTCATCGAATCCTCACCTTCCCTGCGCCCCACCTCGGGACTGCCTCGCGTCAGTTTAGGCAGTTGAACGGGTAAGCGCCATTTGGTCCCACCGGTGGCAAACGCCGAAGTCAGAAAGGTTATTTAGGTGAGCATCGCCTTGCCTAATTGACGCGCTTGGCTTTCTCCGCGGCGAGCAGTTCCTTCTGTTCCTTGGCCTGCTCCTGGAGTTCCTCGGTGTTGAACCCCGAGCGCAGGAACAGGGCCACGACCAGCGCCAACGCCAGCGACCAGATCGGGTCCAGGCCCAGCAGGATCGGCACCGTGATGAGGGTCACCACGTCGAAGCCGCGCAGCAGGTTGAGGATGAGCGTCGGGGGCATGGCACCGGCCGCGGTGGCCATCATGGGGACGCCGAAGTCGACGCCCTTGGCCGTCTGCCAGCGCACGGCGCCGAGCAGGCCGGCGGCCCCGCAGGCCACCGCGATGCTGGAGGCCTGCACCAGACCCCGCCCCACTCCCCGACGACCCCGGCGAACGCGGGCGCCACCAGCAGCGCCCACAGGAACGCCAGGATCCCGGGGACGACGAACAGCGCCGTCCGGATCTGGCCGGTCGAGAACGGGAAGGTGCGGGCGAGCCCGCGGGTGCGCGACAGGACGCGCAGCGCGCCCAGCGTCGGGATGAGCGCCAGCATCAGGGCCAGCGCCGAGAGCCAGGGGGCCATGAGGCTGAGGCCGACGGCCTCGCAGGCGTAGGGGGCCAGGACGGCGGCCGCGACCCCCAGCAGCGGCTGCGGGAACCGCAGCAGGCGCTGCGCGTCGCGCCACACCAGCGCCGCGACCCCGGCGCCGCGGCCGCGCGTGGGCCGGACGTGGCCGCGCTCGATGGCCTTGCGGTCCACGAGGATGTCGCGCATCAGGCCCAGGTCGAGGCCGAACATCGCACCCTGCAGCCCCGACACCAGCGACCCGCCGCTGGTCAGCCGCAGGCTGTGGAACTCCTCGAGCCGGCGGCGGGCCGCCAGGGCGGCACCGACCGTCGCGGCGATCCCGAGTCCGGCGAAGGCCCACGGGGCCGCCCCGTGCCAGGGCGGCGGCGCCAGCGTCAACCAGCCGCCCGCGACCCCGACCATCAGGCCGAACGCGCCGACGGCGCCGGCGGCGAACAGCGCCTGCACCACCCTGGCGCGCCCGGAGCGCTCGTGGGACTGTTCGAGCGCGGCCCACGCCACCGCGCCGGACGCGGTGAAGCCGGCGGCCAGCGACCAGGCGGCGATGACGGCGGGCGGCTCGCCCGCGACGCCCGCGACCGCCGCCATCGCGACGGCGGCGACGACCCAGCCCAGGCCCAGCGCGGCCCAGAGGCGTCCGCGCAGGAAGGGCGCGCGCCGCACCGGGGCGAGCAGCAGCCAGAAGCCCTCGGCCGAGGAGGCGAGCACCGGCCCGAAGATGCGGGCCAGCGACAGCGCCAGCGCGCCGAGCGCGAAGTACATGCCCCACGGCACGAGCATCCGGCCGTTGAGGCAGGCGGCGGTGTCGCAGGCCGCGGAGGTCGCCTGGCTGTTGATCAGGACGTTCACGGCCATGGCGCCGATCATCAGCACGCTGAGGATCGCGATGTAGGTGTCGGAGATGACCTGGCCCAGCGTGCGGGTCGCCCGGCCCCGGCGCCACTCCTGCACCAGGGACCGCAGCCCCGCCTCGTTGACGGCGGCCACGGGGGCGCCCGGGCTGGGCGCGAAGTCCCACACCCTGTCGGCGTAGGCCGCGTACGGGTCGCCCGCGGGCTGGGGGCGCCAGATCGGGGGTGCCGCCCGCTCGTCGGCGCCGGGTTTGTCCCCGATGCGGTGCGCGCGTCGCCGTCCCTTGGCCATCACGTCCCCTTCAGCGTCGTGGCGGCGCGACCGTGCCGCCCCCGGGGCGATGCTACCCACGTCGCGCAGCCGGGCGGGCGTGCGGCCCCGCCCGCATCGGCGGCGCATCGGCTAGGCGATCGCCTCGTCGGCGTCGGCCTCGGGGCCGCCCGTGCCACCCTCCAGATGCACCTCGCGGGTGGCGACCTTCGCGACGAGGTAGGGGTCGTGCGAGGCGAAGACGAGCGCGAGCCCGTCCTTGCGCTCGGACTCCAGCCTCGCGGCCAGCCAGGCGACGCCCTCGACGTCGAGGCGCTGCTCCGGCTCGTCCAGCACGAGCAGCTTGCGCGGCCGGACGAACGCGGTCGCCAGGGCCAGCCGGCGGCGCTGACCCGAGCTGAGGGTGCCGGGGAGCTGGCCCGACTGCGGCACGAGCTCGACCTCGGCCAGGACGGCGTCCACGAGCGGCTCGGGATCCGGGACGCCGTGGGCGCGCGCCAGCAGGTCCAGGTGCTCCACCACCGACAGGTCGGGGAAGAAGTCGAGGTCGTCGATGACCGAGGCCATGCCCCGCCGCACGTCGGCGTCGGTTTCGGACAGCCGGCGGCCCTCGAACTCGACCCGGCCCTCGTCGGGCCGGATGGCGCCCACCAGCATCCGCAGGATGGTGGACTTGCCCGCGCCGTTGCGTCCGGTCAGGGCGATCGCCTCCCCGGTCGCACGGTCAGCGAGAAGTCGCTGACGATCGGCACGGGGCCGAAGGACTTCGCGAGGGAGGTTGCTGTGAGCACGGGTGCGCGGGACGCCATGGTCCAAGTCTGGCAGGATTCCTCAGGTGCAAAAGTTTGATGCTCGAGCCACGCTCGCCAAGCGGCGGGCCGACGTCGCCGAGATGTTCGACGGGGTGGCCGGCCGCTACGACCTGATGAACGACCTCATGACGGGCGGCCTGCAGCGGCAGTGGCGGCACGAGTTGGAGCACGCGCTCGACCCGCGCCCCGGCCAGCGGATCCTCGACCTGGCCGCCGGCACCGGCACGTCCTCGCGCGCCCTGGCCGACGCCGGCGCGCTCGTGGTCCCCGCGGACCTGTCGTTCAACATGCTCGCCGAGGGACGCAAGCGGCAGCCCGACCTGCCGTTCGTGAACGCGGACGCGCTCCAGCTGCCGTTCGCGGACGGCACGTTCGACGCCGTGACGATCAGCTACGGGCTGCGCAACGTCGAGGACACCGTGGAGGCCCTCACCGAGATGCGCCGCGTGACCGCCCCCGGCGGTCGCCTGGTCATCGCCGAGTTCTCCACCCCGACGTGGGGGCCGTTCCGGTCGGTCTACCGCGAGTGGATCATGGCGGCCCTGCCCGCGCTGGCCAAGCCGTTCTCGTCCAACCCGCGCGCCTACAGCTACCTGGCCGAGTCGATCCTGGCGTGGCCCGACCAGGAGGGGCTGGCCGACCTGCTGCGCGCCGCAGGCTGGCGGGACGTGGAGTGGAAGAACCTCTCCGGCGGCATCGTCGCCCTGCACCGGGCGGTGGCCTAGGCGTTGGCCGGGGAGTTCGTTCTCGACGCCTACGCCGCCCGCAGCTGCCCGCTGAAGACGGTCCACCGGTTCACGCCCGGGCTCGAGCCGCCGATCGACCGGCCGCCGGACCCGCCGTTCTTCCACGACGCCGAGGCCATCGAGGCCGAGGTCTACGGGCTGCTGCTGGCCGCGGACGCCGAGACGGCCGACCTGCGCGGGACGCGGGCGGCCGACACCGTGGCGGCCGAGCAGGCCACCATCGCGGCGATGCGCGCCGGCGCGCCGCTGATCCTGGCCCCCACGCTGCCGCGCGACCGCGCCGGGCACCGCACCGGCCATCCGTCGCTGTTGGTCCGCGAGACGGGCGACGGCCCCGGCTACCACCCGGTGCAGATCAAGTTCCACCGCGTCCTGGAGTCGACCGCGCCGGACTCGCCCCCGCTGTACGCCACGACGCTCGGGGCGCCGCGCGAGCTGACGACCGTCCCGGCGCGCGGCTACCGCTGGCGGCACCGGCTGGCCGCGGCGCTGCAGCTCGCCCACTACTGGCGGATGCTGGAGGCGTCCGGCTACGCCGCGCAGCGCCCGGCGGGCGGGCTGATCGGCCTGGACCGGATCCCGGTGCACGGCGGCCAGCCGGGGCAGGTCATCACGTGGCTGGACCTGGCCGCCCCGCGCGTCCCGCAGAACCCCGACACCGTGCCTGTCCCCCGCGACGCCGACCCCACCAGCGTGCTGGAGCGCTACGACGCCGACTTCGCCACCCGCGTCGCGCTCGCCACCGACGCCCTGTCCGCCGACCCGCACGACCCTCCGCCGCTGACCCCGATCCTCACCCCGGAGTGCCGCGGCTGCGTCTGGCTCCCGCGCTGCACCACGTTCCTCGACGCGGACGACCTCACCCGCCGGATCAACAAGTCCCCGCTGGACGCCCACGAGGTCACCACGCTGCGCGGCCTCGGGATCGACACCGTGCCCGACCTCGCGCACACCGAGCTGGACGGCCTGCTCGCCGACTACCTGCCGCGCGCCAGCCACCGCGACGATGCCGAGGACCGGCTGCGCCGCGCCCATCACCGGGCGCGGCTGCTCGACTCCGGCGTCGCGCTGGAGCGCGAGACGTCCGGGGAACTGCCGCTGCCCCGCCACGACCTGGAGATCGACGTCGACATCGAGACGTCCGCCGACGACCGGGTCTACCTGTGGGGGTTCTGGATCGACGATCCGGAGGCGGGCGAGCCGTACGCCCGGCAGTTCGTCTCGTTCACCGACCTGGACGCCGAGGGCGAGCGCGCCCTGGCCGCCGAGGCGATGGCCTGGCTCCGCGTCCTCGTGGAGGGCCGCGACGCCGCCGTCTACCACTACTCCGACTACGAGACCGTCCGCCTCGGCAGGCTCGCGGCGCACCTCGGCGAGCTCGGCGCCTGGGCGCAGGGATGGGCGACCGCGCACTTCGTCGACCTGTTCACCGTCGTCCGGGAGAACTTCTTCGGCGCGAACGGGCTGGGCCTGAAGGTGGTGGCCTCGGCGGTCGCCGGCTTCGAGTGGCGCGACGACGAGCCGGGCGGGCTGAACTCCCAGGCGTGGTTCGCCGACGCCGTGCACGCGTCCGACGACCTGGAGCGCGAGATCGCGCGCATCCGCGTGCTGGAGTACAACGAGGACGACGTCCGCGCCACCTGGCACCTGCGCCGCTGGCTGCGGACCCAGGACTGAGCGGCCCTGGACAGCCCGGACGCCGACCGTCGCGGAGGCTCAGCCCGCCGCGCGGCGGCCGGGCACGCCGGCCTTGCCCCGCACGACGACCTCGTCCTTGCCGGCGGCGTCGGCGAGGCGGCCCGCGAGCGCGAGGGCCGCGCCGCGTCCGAACCACGCCAGGCCGCCGAGCTGGACCTCCTCCAGCATCCGCCCCTTCCGGACGCCGACCGCGGGCACCGTCATGATCCCGGCCGACACCACCTCCACCGAGGCGATGTCCTCCCAGGCCACGTCACCGTGCCCCGGGACGCGCATGCCGAACGGCCCGTAGTGCACGAGCATGCTCACGCCCAGCCAGCCGGTGAGGATCGCCCCGACGGCGCCGCCCGCGGCGAACACCAGCCCGACGGTGCCGGGGAACAGCATCCAGCCGACCAGGCCCAGCACGACCCACAGGGCCGCGATGACGAACGTGAGCCACACCATCGGGCCCGCCAGGGTGCGGCTGTTCATGCCCCGATCACCGCCCCGACGAGGATGCCGACCGACGCGGCGAGTTCCGCCAGGCCGGTCGCCTTGAGGGTGGGGATGAGGGCGCGGCCGTCTGCGCCGCCCAGCACGTCCCGCACGGGGCGGACCAGCAGGGCGAACCCGACCAGCCCCAGCAGCACCCACCACGACGTGCCCGCGGCCGTCCCGACCACGCCGAGCGCCCCCAGGGCCACCAGGCCGGCGTACAGCGACCGGGTGCCGCCGTCGCCGAGCCGCACGGCCAGCGTCCGCTTGCCCGCCGCCGCGTCGCCGGCCCGGTCGCGGAGGTTGTTGGTGACCAGCACCGCGGCCGACAGCGCCCCGGCGAACACGCCGGCCGCCCAGGCGGTCGCCGGGACCCGCAGCAGCTGGACGTAGGTCGTGCCGGCGACCGCGACCAGCCCGAAGAAGACGAAGACGAACGCCTCGCCGAGGCCGGCGTAGCCGTAGGGGCGCGTGCCGCCGGTGTAGAACCAGGCGGCCAGGATGCAGGCCGCGCCCAGCGCCAGCAGCCACCACTGCCCGGTCAGCACCACCAGCGCCAGCCCCACGACGCCGGCCAGCCCGAAGCAGCCGAAGGCGGCCCGCTTCACCGCCTGCGGCGTCGCGGCTCCCGAGCCGACGAGGCGCAGCGGGCCGACGCGCTCGTCGTCGGTGCCGCGGATGCCGTCGGAGTAGTCGTTGGCGTAGTTGACGCCCACCTGGAGGGCCAGCGCCACGACCAGGGCGAGCGCCGCGTGCAGCGGGCGGAAGCCGTGCGCGGCGATCGCGACGGCCGTGCCGGCCAGCACGGGCGCGATGGCCGCGGGGAGGGTGCGCAGCCGCGCTCCCTTGACCCATTCCGACGTCGTCGCCACGGCTCTCCCCTCGCTCGCGCCCGGCGCCTCACCGGTCCCGCCCCATCCTTCCACGCGGGCTGGGTACATTGGTGGCATGCCCCGCGTCGTGCTCGTGATCCTGCTGATCGCCCTGATCATCTACTCGTTGATCGAGGCGGGCCAGGCCGACGGCGATCGCGTCCGCCTGATGCCCCGCTGGCTGTGGATCGTCGCGATCCTGCTGCTACCCGGCGTGGGCGCCGTCGCCTGGCTCCTGCTCGGACGCCCGACGGGCCGCCCGGGCACCGGGGGGCGGGGGCGTCCGATGGCGCCCGACGACGACGTGGACTTCCTGCGCGGCCTGTGAGCTAGAACCGGGGCTCGACCGGCGGCACGATGCCGTCCTCGACCGCCCGGCGGAAGAGTTCGAGCTTGGACGCCGCGGGCCGGTCGACCTGGGTGTACTTCGCGCGGATGCGCTTGAGGTACTCCTTGACCGAGTTCTCGGTGATGTAGAGCGTCCGGCCGATCGGCGGGATCTCCAGCCCGGCCGCGTACAGGCTCAGCACCTCGCGCTCGCGCGGCCCCAGCGCGGCCGCCACGTAGGTCGCGTCGCCCTCGATGGCGGCGAGGATCTCCTGGCTGATGACCTGCCGGCCCTCGTGCACCGCGACGATGGCCTCGACGGTTTCGGCGATCGGCTCGGCCTTGCGGCACACCCCGTCGGCGCCGCCGGCGAGCGCGCGTCGCAGCATCCTGACGTTGTCGGCGATGGAGTACACCAGCACCCGGTGCCCCTCGGCGCGCAACGCCTCGGCGTTGTCCTTGGGGTCGGAGCCGTCGCCCAGGTTGAGGTCGAGGAGGACCACGTCGGCGTCGGCCGGGTCGCGCGCGAGGAAGTCCGCGACGGTCGCGGCCCCCTCGATGACGCGCAGGGAGCGGCCGGACGCGCGCAGCGCGGCCGACATCCCCACCCGGATCGCCTCGTGGTCGTCGATGATCGCCACCACGATCTCGGGGGCACCGTTCATGTTTGACTCACCACTATCGTTCCGTCGTTGAGGACCTTGGTCAGCGTAGAGCCCTGAGCGTCCGCCTGCACGATCGTGACGGCCTCGGCGTACCCCTCGGGCGCGGTGCGGGCGACGATGCGGCCGTCGCGGGCGGCGTTGACCGCCTCGACGAGGTGCCGGGTGACCGCGCGCCGCACCCCGCCCTCGAGCGAGGAGCCCCGGTTGTCCACCAGGGTGACGTCGATGCCGCGCAGCCGGGCGGCCATGACCGCCGCGGCCAGCGCCGGGCCGGCGAGGTTGGCCGCCTTGATCCCGTCGCGCAGCCGCCCCTCCAGCGCCAGGCACTCCTCGCGGTCCGCGGTCGTGATGACGTGCGCCGGGTCGCGCAGCCGGTCGAGCATGCCGCCGAACTGCTCGTCCAGGTCGGCGAGCCACACCTCGCGCATCACCAGCCCGGCGAAGGCGTCCGCGTTGGTCGCGGACGCGTCCTCGGCCTGCCGGCGCGCCGACTCCAGGTCGTCCTGGATCCGGTCGAGCCACACCAGCAGCATCTCGGCGATGACGAGCCAGGCGATCGGCTCGGCGGCGATGACGATCTCGAGCCACACCGGCATCCCGAAGAACCAGGCCGCCCCGAGCAGGAGCGCCACGGTGGCGAACGCCAGCGACCAGGCCGGGACGCGGCGGGCGCCGCTGAGCAGCAGGACGACCAGCAGCGAGATGCCGCTGACGAACCACGTCTCGTGGATCGACCAGGTCTCCGACGGCAGCGCGCCCAGGCCCAGCAGCGTCGTCGCGAGACCGCCCACCATGACGAGGGCGGCGCGCGGGATCGAGAGCCGATCCTGCCCGAACCGCACCAGGGCGATCCAGCCGGAGACCAGCAGCGTCGCGGCCGCGGCCGGAAGCAGCCAGGGTCGGGGCGTCGCGCCCACTCCGAGCAGCCCGGTCAGGGCGATGACGAGGAGGTTGAGTCCCAGGATCAGCTCGATGGGGCGCAGCGACACCGCGCCGAGCAGCGGGTGCTCGGCCGCGGGGGTCGTGGCGGGTTCGCCGCCCGACCATTCCAGGACGACGGTGGTCCCCGCGCCGGGCGCGCTCGTGACCTCCGCGTCGCCGCCGACCGCCCGCATCCGCTCCCGGAGCGACACCCGGATCCCCAGCCTGTGGGTCGACACCTGCGCGGTGTCGAAGCCGACCCCGTCGTCGCGGACCTCCACGCGCACCACCACGGCGTCCTCGACGGCGCTGATGCAGATCCGCAGCGTGACGGTGTCGGCGTCGGCGTGCTTCTCCGCGTTCAGGACCGCCTCGCGCGTGGCCTGGGCCAGCGCCCGGGCGGCCTGCTGCGGCACCATCGGGGCGGTGGGGTCGACCGAGCCCGCGATCCGGGTCAGGGGCCCGGCGCTGAGGGCCGCCTCGGCGAGCAGATGCTCGACGCTGGTCGGCGAGAAGGCCCCCGCGGCGGTCTGGCGGACCGCCTGGGCCTCCACCCGGGCCACCGCCTGTTCGGCCAGGTCGGTGACGTGGGCGTCGTGCGGTCCGGCGCTGCGGGCGGCGGCGACCAGGGCGGTCATGACGTGGTCGTGGACGACGGCGTCCAGTTGGCTGCGCCGCGTCTCCAGGCTGGCGCTCAGCGCGGCCTCGGACTCCTGCCGCCGCGCCTCGGCCAGCCGCGCGTCGACCAGCACAGACTGCCGCCGCATGTAGGCGAACAGGATGACGATCAGCAGCGGCTGGACGCCGACGGCCAGGGCGTCCTGGACCGCGGCGGCGGTGGACAGGTGCCCGCCGCTGGGGGTCGTCCGGACGGCCAGGTACAGCGCGGCGTTGACCACCGCCGCGGTGGCGGCGACCCCGGCGTTCCAGGCGATGCACAGCACGACGGCGGCGGCCCCGATGCAGGGCCAGAACCAGGGCGCCTGCGCGGCGGCCTGCCCCTCCCACGCGAACGGCCAGGTGATCAGCCCGACGGAGATCGCCCCCGCGTACATCGTCGCGGGCACCCGGACGCCGCGCCGCGACTAGGCGTAGACGGGCATCAGGACGCCGGTGGCGACGAGGGCGCCGCCGACGACCGTCAGCCAGAGCCGGCTCAGGTGCGGGAGTTGCTCGGCGGCGAACAACAGCGCGCCGAGGCAGGCGGCGAGCGCGATGACGGCCCCGGCGCGGTCGGTCCACCCGAGGATGCCGGCCTGCGCCGGCCCCAGCGCGCGGCGTGGCCGCCGCGGCGGATCCTCGGGGGCACGGTCTCACCTGCGGCGAGCCTGGTCACGACGCCACCGCCTCAGCCCGCGGTCCAGTCGAGCAGGCCCTCGGCGTCCAGGTCGCCCTCCGGCCACACCGCGCGGACGATCCCCGCCGCGGCGAGCGCCTTGCGGCACCCCGGGCAGGGCGGATCGGTGATGTAGGCGGACGCGCCCTTGGTGTCGCGGGTGGCGAACAGGAGCGCGTTCACCTCGGCGTGGATGGCGATGCAGAACCCGGGCGTGCCGGGGCGGTCGTAGTCGCCGAGCCCCGGCACGGTGGCGTAGTCCAGGGCGCCGCGCGGGCAGGCGCCCTCCAGGCAGCTGGGCCGGCCGGGGGCGGCACCGTTGTAGCCGGTGGCGATGATGCGACGCTCGTGGACCAGGACCGCCCCGACGCGGCGGCGCGTGCACTGCGCGCGGCGCGCCACCGCCTCCGCGATGCCCAGGAAGTAGTCGTCCCAGCCGGGGACGCCGGTTCCGGTCGCCACGCCACCCCCTGTCCTCACGTCGTGACGGCGGCGTTCGTCATGACCTCGTCGACCGCGACGACCTTCTCGATCAAGCCCTGCTCGAGCATGAACGTGCACATCGTGGACCACGCCGCCTCGTCCATTCGTGCATTCACCGTACCGTCAGGAAAGGCCCACAGGGGAAGGGTCGCCGAAAGAGTCGCCATCGCCGAGGCCTCGCCCCCGGCATCACCCAAGGTGGGTATGTAAGCCTTCGCATCGGTGATCGCCGAAGCGGGCGCGGCAATGGTCCGGCGCATTCCTTCGGTCATCGCGGCGACGACCTTCTTGGCCTCGTCCTGGTGGCTGGACAGGTGGGCCGCCGTGGTCACCAGCGAGATGCTCTGCAGCGGCACGTCCCCCGACGCGCTCAGCGGGACGGTCCGCGTCGGCACCCCCGCGCCGACGAACCGGACCTGGTCGTTGTTGGAGAAGCCGATGATGGCCTCGACGCGGCCCGTGGTGAGCGCGGCCTGCTGCGTGTAGCCGATCTCGACCACGTCGACGTCCGCCTGGGTCAGCCCCGCGCCGGCGAGCGCGGCCAGCAGCCCGAACCACGACTCGCCGAACTTGCCCGGCACCCCGACGCTGTGGCCGGCCAGGTCGGCGGCCGTGCGGATGTCGGAGCTCTCCGGGACGATGATGACGACGGGGTAGGCGCGGTAGTACTGCGCCACCGCGACGAGGTCCATGCCCTGGGAGCGGGCCTGGACGGCCTCGTCGCCGCCGGCCAGGACGTAGTCCTCCTCCCCCGCCGTCAGCGCGGTGAACAGGCCCTCGTTCGCGCCGTGGTGGCGCAGCGTGGCGTCGACGCCCGCCGCGGTGAACAATCCCTGCTGTTCCGCCACGTAGAAAGGCGCGAATTGAATGTCGGGGATATAGCTCAATCCGATGGTCGTCCGGCCGCCCGCGGCGGTCGGGGTGTTCGGCACCTTCGCGCACCCGGTCAGGGACAGGATGAGCGCGACGGCGACCGCGAGAGTTCCTCCCAGAACGCGGCGCATGGCATTTCCTTTCGTTGCTTCGGTTCGCGGGTGGGGGCGGAGTCGGGACGGGGCGCTCATGCCGGCTCCCCCGTCAGGTCGGCCATGGTGGCGGAGCGGCGCTCGACGACGACGATGAGGCCGTACAGCGAGGACGCCATGGCGCACAGCACGATGATCGTGGCGAACATGCCGGCGGTGTCGACCGAGTCGCGCTGCAGCGTCAGCAGCTGACCCAGGCCGTCGCCGCCCATCACCATTTCGCCGACCACCGCCCCGGTCACCGACAGGGCGAACCCGTTGCGCAGCCCGGCGAGGATGTTCGGCAGCGCGAGCGGCAACTCGATGGCCGCCAGCAGCGCGACGGTGCCCGCCCCGTCGACGCGCGCGGCGTCCACGACCGACCGGTCGACGAGCCGCAGCCCGACGACGGCGGCCACGAGGATGGGGAAGAACACCATGAGGGCGCACAGCAGGATGATGGGCCGGATGCCGTAGCCCACCCAGATCGCCAGCAGCGGCGCCATCGCGATCGCGGGGATCGCCTGGGTGGCCCCCAGGAACGGTGTGATCGCCGCCCGCAGCAGGACGCTGCGGTGGATCGCGACCGCCAGCGGGATCGCGACCGCGGCCCCGAGCAGGCATCCGCCCAGCGCCTCGCTGAACGTGACGCCGAACGCCGGCCAGAAGGTGGGGCTCACCAGCGCCTGCGCGAGCTTGCGGGCGACCGTGGTGGGCGCGGGCAGGAAGTACGCCGGGGGCTGGGCGAGCCCGACCACGAGCGACCAGGTGGCCAGCAGGGCCAGGAGGAAGAGCCACGGCGCGACGGCGCGCGCGGCGGGCGTCAGCCGACGCCGGTGCTGGACCGTCCGCATCGCTCCCCTCCCGGAACGCCGATCGGGGTCGCGGACGCGGACGTGCGTGACGGGTCCGTCAGGACGCGTCACCGCGCGTGCTGCCTCCCATCCGGACTTTGACCGTCGGTCCCGGACTTCCACCGGATCAACCGGACGCCGAAGCGGCCGGGTCGCGGACTATCACCGCCGGTTCGGAATTGCACCGACCCCGGAGCACGTGTGTGTTCGCCGCGAGTCTACCGCAGGGTCTACCGCAGCGCGCTGACGGCCCACTGCCGCAGTTCATGCAGCGTGCCGAAGTACGTGGTGTCGCCCGGGCCGCCGGGCTCCCCGGCCAGCCACAGCACGGGCCGCTCCCAGCCCTCGGGGAGGTCGCCGGGCAGGTCCGCGGGGTCACGCAGCGCCAGGTCGAGCCCGCCCAGGTCGCCCGCGGGTCCCACGCACGTCGCCCACCACTGGGCCGTGGTCGAGAGCACCGGTTGGCGCCCCGTGAGCCGGCGGTACTCGGTGGCGAAGTCGTGGACCCAGCCGCGCAGGTCGCCGGGCGCCACGCCGCTGCAGGCGTCCTCGCCCTCCGCGCCGCGGAGGACCAGCATGCCCGGCAGCGTCCGGCCGTCGGGGCCCAGCTCCCGCCGGACGCCGCGAACACGCGCCCCTGCAGCGTCCCGGACGACTGCGCGGGGCGGGCCAGGTGGTAGCCGCCGACGAGCAGCCCGGCCGCTCGGGCGGCCTCGCGCTGCTCGGCCATCACCGCGTTGACGTGGCCGCTGCCGTCGGTGACCTTCAGGTAGACGAAGTGCCGGCCCTCGCGGACCAGCGCGGCCCAGTCGGGGCGATCGTCGGCGGGCACCGACACCCCGGCGACCCCGGTGCCGCGCCGCCACGCGTCGCCGACCTCGACCGCGCTCGCCTCGGGCGGGTCGACGGCGCGCGCCGCCCCGACCATGACTGGTCGGGCGGCGTCGGCGGCCGCGGATGCGGCGGTGCAGCCGGTGCCCGCGAACAGCAGCGCGCACAGCAGGCTGGCGGCCCGAAGGCCAGGTCGTCGTCCCCCCATCGGCTGTCACACTAGCCCACGGCGGGGGCGCGCGGCGGCCGCCCGGTCGACCAGGCGGGCCAGCCCCGGATCGACGAGGGCGACCAGCCGGCCCGGCGCCGGCGACTCCTCGGCGCCCTCGGGCTGCGTCCGGACGCACCCGTACACGCACCGGATCAGCAGCATCAGGTCCTCGACGGTCAGATCGGGGCGCACCCGCCCTTCGGCCTGCTCGTGGGCCAGCGGGTCGGCCAGCAGCGCCCGGATGCGCGCCTCGCCATCGAACTCGGGCAGGTGCCGGGCGTTGACCACCGCGTCCACGAAGGCCGCGTTGTCGAGCACGTCCTGGATCAGCCGGTCCACGAGCCGGCCCAGGCGCGACGCGTCCGTCGGCTCGGCGGCGACCGCGGCGAGGGCGTCGATCGTCTCGGTGAACACCGCCAGCGCGAGGCTCAGCCGGTCGGGGAAGTGCCGGTACAGGACGCCCTGGCCCACGCCCGCCTCGCGCGCGATGGCGCTCAGGGGCACCTCGTAGCCCTCGCGCGCGAAGAGGCGTCGGCCCGCGGCGATGAGGGCGTCCCGGTTGGCCGGTGCGGCCGCCGGGCCGCGGTTGCGACGGGTTCGGGCCTGCGGCATGCTGGAACCCTAGTACCGGACAACGCTGTCCGGATGGGAACGGAGGGATCATGAACCCCGATCACACCTACGACGTCGTCGTCGTCGGCTCCGGTGCCGCGGCGTTCAGCGCGGCGATCGCCGCGGCGGACGGCGGAGCCGCCGTCGTGATGCTCGAGTCCACCGACCGCTGGGGCGGAAGCTCGGCCATGTCGGGCGGCGGGCTGTGGCTGCCGAACAATCCGCTGATGCAGCGCGACGGCGCCGCCGACTCGCGCGAAGAGGCCCTGGACTACCTGGAACGCACCGTCGGGGACGCCGGCCCCGCGACGAGCCGCGCCCGCAAGGAGGCGTTCGTCGACAACGTGGGCGGCTTCGTCGCGCTGGCCGAGCGGCTCGGCGTCCGGTTCGCCCGGTCGGCCGACTACCCCGACTACTACCCCGAACTCCCGGGCGGCAAGATCGGCCGCGCCATCGAGGTCCAGCCCTTCGACATCAAGAGGATCGACGACTGGTGGGCGTCCTCGCGCGGCCAGGACGGCGTCCCGGCGCCGGCGATGACCGACGACTTCTGGCTGCTGCAGCGATCCTGGTCGAGCCTGGGCGGCGCCGTGCGCGGCGCCCGCGTCGTCGGCCGCGTCGCCGCCATGCTGCTGCGCCGCCAGCACAAGGTCGGGATGGGCGCCGCGCTCACGGCGTCCCTGCTGACCGCGAGCCGCGAACTGGGCATCCCCCTGTGGCTCGACTGCCCCGTCACCGAGCTCATCGTCGAGGACGACCGGGTCGTCGGCGTGCGCGCGCAGCGGGCGGGCGAGGAGATCACGGTGGCCGCCACGCGCGGCGTCGTGCTGGCCGGCGGCGGCTTCGACCACAACACCTCCTGGCGGGAGCGCCATCACGGGATCGACGGGTCGGCGTCCTCGGGCTCGCGCGGGAACCTCGGCGGGCCGATCGCGGCGGCCGAGCGGGCCGGCGCGGCGATCGACCTCATGGACGACGCCTGGTGGGGCGGGTCGATCCCGCCCGCGACCCCCGAGGGCAGCGCGGCCTTCCTGGTGAGCGAGCGGGCGATGCCGTTCAGCCTGATCGTGGACGCTGCGGGCGACCGGTTCGCCAACGAGGCCGAGAGCTACGTCGACCTGGGCCACCACATGCGCGCGCACGCCGAGCGCGTCCCGGGGAGGTTCTGGATGATCGCCGACGTCCGGCACGCGCGGCGCTACCTGCGCTCCTACGCGCTGGATCCCCGGGCCACCAAGGCGATGACCGCCGCGGGGATCCGGCACCAGGCCGGGACGCTGGCCGAACTGGCCCGCGCCCTCGGCGTCGAACCCGCCCGGCTCGAGGCGACGGTCGCCCGGTTCAACGGGTTCGCCCGCACCGGCATCGACCAGGACTTCGGCCGCGGCAACTCCGCCTACGACCGCTACTACAGCGACCCGAACGTTCGGCCGAACCCGAACCTGGGCCCGCTGGAGAAGTGTCCGTTCACCGCGGTCGAGCTCGTGGCGGGCGACCTCGGCACCAAGGGCGGCGTCCTGACCGACGAGCGCGCCCGGGCGCTGCGCCCCGACGGCACGGTCATCCCGGGGCTCTACGCCGCGGGGAACAACTCCGCCTCGGTGATGGGCCGCACCTACCCCGGGCCCGGCTCGACGCTGGGACCGGCCGCGGTCTTCGGCTTCATCGCCGGGCGCGAACTGGCGCGGAGGGCCTGACATGGACGTGCGCGGCAAGACGTTCGTGGTGACCGGCGGCGGCAACGGCATCGGCCGGGAGATCGTGCTGGGGCTGGTGCGGCGCGGCGCCGAGGTCGCCGCGGTGGACCTCGACGCGGCGAAGTTGGCGCAGACCGTGGCGCTGGCGCCCCCGGGGGCGCGGATCAGCGTCCACGCGCTCGACGTCACCGACGCGGTCGCCGTGGACGCGCTGCCCGCCCAGGTGATCGCCCAGCACGGCCAGGTGGACGGCCTGCTCAACGTGGCGGGCATCATCCAGCGCTTCGTCCGGTTCGGGGAACTGCCCCGCGCCGAGGTCGAACGGATGATGAACGTGAACTTCTGGGGCGTGGTCGGCATGGTCCAGGCGTTCCTGCCGCACCTGCTCGAGCGCCCCGCGGCCTCGCTGGTGAACGTGTCCAGCATGGGCGGGTTCATCCCCGTTCCGGGCCAGACGGCCTACGGGGCGAGCAAGGCGGCGGTCAAGCTGCTCACCGAGGGGCTGCGCGCCGAACTGCGCGGCAGCCCGGTGGCGGTCACGGTCGTCTTCCCGGGCGCGGTGGGCACCAACATCACCGCGAACAGCGGCGTGACCACGCCGGGCGCCGGGACGCGCGACCAGGCGGCGGCGGCCGCCAGGACCACCTCGCCGGCGGACGCGGCCGAGACGATCATCCGGGGCATGGAGCGCGGCAGCTACCGCGTCTTCGTGGGCCGGGACGCCAAGGGCCTGGACGCCCTGACCCGGCTCGCGCCGGAGCGGGCCATGGACCTGATCGCGGAGAAGATGGGGCACCTGCTCGGCCCGCGTTGAGTCGACAAGCACCACTGACGTGCGGGGCCCGGCGCGCGGCGCGTCGCCCCGCGCCACGCACCGGCGGAGGCGGCCGCACGCCTACGGTCAGGCGTTCTCGATGAGGTGCAGCTGTGTCCCGTCCAGGTCGACGAGGAATCCGGCGCGCAACCCCCAGGGCTGCAGGCGAACCGGGTGGAGGCGCGGCCACCCGAGGGTCTTCTCGGCGACCCCCGATGCGGAGACCTGCGCGTACAGGCCGTCGAGATCGTCGACGCGGACGCTGCACATGAACGAACTGCGGGCGGGATCGAGGTCGGGGAAGGGGAAGAACTCGAGCTGCAGCGCGCCGCGGCGCAGGATCAGCCATCCCTCGTCGCGATAGCTGACCGCGAAGCCGAAACCGCCGTAGAAGCTGACGGTGCGGTCGAAGTCGCGCGAGGGGAGGTTCGGGACTGCCAGGTCGGTCACGTGGCCAGGCTACGACGCCCGGCGGCGGCGAAGCAGCGCGGGTGGTGAGCGGGTGGCGCGGTCAGGCGCGCTCGGCGCGGGCGTAGGCGGCGGGCGTGGTGCCCAGGGTCGCCGTGAAGTCCCTGGTCAGGTGCGCCTGGTCGCTGTAGCCGAGCTCGGCGGCCAGCGCCGCCCAGGAGACGGGCTCGCGGGCCTGCACCCGCTCGGCCGCGTCGATGATCCGGAAGCGGCGGATCACCCAGGTCGGCGACACGCCCACGTGGGAGGCGTAGAGGCGCTGCAGCGTCCGCACGCTGCAGCCGGTGGCGGACGCGAGGTCGGCCGCGCTCCGGACCCGGCGATCGCCCTCGGCGGCGCGCGCCCCCTCCGCCACCTCGCGGGCCTCGCGGACGCGGCGCTCGGGCCGCCGGGAGAGTGCCTCCAGGAGCGCCGAGGCCAGGAGCGCGGCGCCCTCGCCCACCCCGCGCCGCTCGGCCCGGACGGCGAGGTCGTCGCCCCAGGCCGGGTGCACCTCGGCGCCCGGCAGGGCGCGATCGGTCAGGGCGCTCACGTCGTCCAGCCACGCCCCGAATCCCCCGACCGTGGTCTTCGCGGCGAGGTTCCAGCCCGTCCCGGACAGGACGCGGGTCGAGCGCCGCGTCGGGACACCCGAGATCACCGTCCGCAGCGGGTAGGGGCCGGGCGGGGGCGCCTCGCTGGGCGGCGGCGGGTCGCCGATGCTGATGTTGACGGCGGGCAGCGACAGCACCTGCTGGGCGTGACGGACGCCGGGGTCGAACTCCCAGCGCACCGCCCAGAACCAGTCGATCAGCCCCGACAGCGCATCGGGGGCGGGGAGCCGCTCGAAACGGACGCGGCGCATCATGGACCGGGGGGCGATGATGCCGCGCGTGTCGCGCACGGTCGTCATGGGGGCGACGCTACCGGCTGGTTGGCGCGGATCTTCAATCCCGCGGCCACGAGGGCTCCCTAGCGTCGTCCCCATGACGACACAGACGGACGTCCACGCGACCCTCACCGAACTGGCCGACCTGCTGGAGCGGATCCCGGCCGAGGCCGACGGCCCCACTCCCTGCGACGACTTCCCGATCCCGGCGCTGCGCCGGCACGTCGTCGGCTGGCTGACCGCCTTCACCGATGGCTTCTCCCGCCCCGACGGCGCCTGCAGCGACGCCGACGCCGTCGCGGTGGCGGGCGACGGGTCGGCCCAGGTGCGCGGCCTGCGCGACCGGCTGGACGCGGCCCTGACGGCGGGCGCGGGCGAGCGTCCGCTGTCGATCGGCGGCTCCGCGATGCCGGGCGACCTGGCGCTGGCCATGATCCTGTGGGAGTACCAGGTGCACGGCTGGGACCTGGCGCGGGCGGCCGGGCTGCCGTGGAACCCCGACGTGGACGCCCTCGCGGCGACGCTGGCCTTCGCCCCGGGGATGCTGTCCCCGGACAACCAGGGCGAGGGCATGACCTTCGCCGCTCCCGTTCCGGTCCCCGAGGACGCCCCGCCGCTCGATCGGTTGGTGGGGCTGTCGGGGCGCCGGCCCGACTGGGCCGCCTGACCGGTGCCGCGTCCGGCCGCGCCCGACCGGGCGGCGCGCGTCAGCGGGGCACGATGACGCCCCGCGCCGCCACGCGCTCGGGCCGGCCGGCGTTCCACGCCCAGCGCTCGTTGCCGGCCACCGCGACCTCGACGGTCGTCCCGCCCCAGGTCAGCTCGCCCTCGACGGTGCGCGCCACCATGCCGACGATCTCGCTCAGGTCGCCCGCGGCGTCCAGCACGAGGCGCAGCCCCGCGGGGAAGACCGCCGAGACGTCGCCGTCCACCCGCAGCGTGGCGTCCTCCCCCTCGACGCGCAGGTCGTAGCGCCGCCCGCCGACGTCGCGGCCGTAGGAGGTCGCGGTGGCGGGCAGGTCGTGCTGGACCTGCGGGGCGCGCATGCCGGTCACCCACAGCGTCCGGTCGAACCGGGGCAGGACGCCGCAGCAGCGCTCCACGAAGTCGAGCAGCGCCAGGATGGCCGGGGCGTAGTCCGAGGTGAACCCCTGGTCGCCGACCCAGGGGTTGACGGTCTGGGCGAACCGGACCTCGCGGCTCAGGGCCGCCACCGTGGGCCACAGCGCCCAGCCGAGTTCCACGTAGCGGCCGTGCGGCTCGAACGCGTCCGGGGCCCGCAGGATCGCCAGCATGTTGGTCGGCCCCGCCCACGAGTTGTAGGCGGTGTGCGGGTCGAAGCGCGGATCGTCCAGGGCCACCGAGGTGAACGGGAACGCGGCGAAGAAGCGCCGCGGGTTGAGCAGGTGCCGCTCGGCGGCCGCGTCGAAGAAGGCGTCGCCGCCGATGCCGCAGGCGAGCACCCGCAGCAGCGCGTCGGTGTTCACGCGGACCGGCTCGCCCTGGGCGTCGCGGTCGTAGAACGTGCCGTCTTCGTCGTGCCAGGTCTGCTCCAGCAGCGCGCGCTGCGAGCGGGCCGCCTTGACGCGCCACGGCTCCGGGTCGAGGTGCAGGCTCGCCGCGATGCCGGCCAGCGCCAGGCGCTGCGCGGCGACGTTGGCGGTCAGGTCGGGCGCGACGAACGGCAGCCGCGGGTTGTCGCGGTCGTAGCGGGTGGCGTCCCCTCCGGGGCAGCCGTCGGGGACGTGCCAGAACCGCGGGGAGCGGTCGTGACCGGTGTCGTAGGTGCAGAACGCCTCGACGCCGCCGGTGCCGCGGGTGTCGCGGTGCTCGGCGAGCCACGCGTCGTGGGCGGCCAGCGCGGGGTAGGCGTCGGCCAGCAGCGCCGGGTCGGCGGCCAGGGCGGCGACGCGGGCGACGCTGCGCGCGAACGGGGTGACCATCTGGATCTGGGCGTAGGAGGGCCCCTCGGGGGTCACCTTGTAGGGCAGCTGGCCGTCGGGGCCCGGCTGCGACACGACCCGCCGGATCGTCTCGGCGGCCACCCCCGGCAGGAAGCGGGCGAGCACCTCGCAGCAGATGGACGCCGTGGACTCGACCCACGCGCCCCCGTAGATCCCGCCCTCGTGCAGGATCGGCGCGCGGCCCGGGTGCGCGACCAGGCAGCGCTCCAGCCGCTCGGTGGCGGCGTGCCAGGCCCCCTCGAGCGGGCCGTCCGCGGCGAACGTGACGCGGGCGTCGGACCAGCCCTCGCCAGCTGCCTGCTCGGGCCGGTGCGGTGCGGTGTCAGCCATGCGGGCACCCTACCGACCCCGCTCGGGCTGGTCAGGCCCCGGTTGCGATTTAGTCTCAAGATGCTACAAATCTCTGGCGCAGCGACCCCCTCTGCCCCTAGGGTGACGCCACCAGCATCAAGGGAGATGAAATGAAACGTGCAAACAAGGTGCGGCTCGCGGCGGTCATCGCCTCGCTCGCCGTCCTGGCCACCGGCTGCTCCTCCGGCGGCGGTCCGGGCGCGACGCCCACGCCGGAGGGCCCCGCGACCATCCGGTTCGCCTGGTGAGGCAACGCGACCCGCGCCCAGACCACGCAGGCCATCGTCGACGCCTTCATGGCCGAGAATCCCGACATCAAGGTCGTCACCGAGCCGGGCGAGTTCTCGGGCTACTTCGACAAGCTCGCCACCCAGGTGGCCGCCAACGACGCCCCCGACCTGATCACCCTGGGAGGGGCCTACCTGCCCGAGTACACCGGGCGGAAGGTGCTGCTGGACCTCGACACCGTCAAGGCGGAGTTCCCGACCGACAAGATCGACCAGGGGGCGATCGACAACGGCAAGGTCGACGGCAAGCGGTTCGGCGCCACCACCGGCGTGAACGCCCTCGGCGTCCTGGTGAACCCGAAGGTGTTCGCGGACGCCGGCGTCGCGCTCCCCGACGACGAGACCTGGACGTGGGACGACTACGCGCGGATCGCGCAGAAGATCCAGTCCAAATCCCCCGACGGCGTCTACGGCGCCGCGGGCGGCCTGACCCACGACAGCCTGGACGCCTGGGCGCGCCAGCGCGGCGAGAGGCTCTACACCGCCGACGGCAAGCTGGGGCTCACCAAGCCGACCCTCACCGACTACTTCCAGTACTCGCTCGATCTGGTCAACGACAAGGCCGCGCCCCCGGCGTCCATCATCACCGAGCAGGTGAACATCGCCATCGAGCAGTCGCTCGTCGCCACCAACAAGGCGGGCATGGCGGTCACCTGGAGCAACTACCTGACGCCGGGCAGCAAGGCCGCCGGGCAGGACCTGAAGCTGTTCAAGCTGCCGGGCGAGAGCGTCGGCAAGCCGGGCATCTGGCAGCAGTCGAGCCAGTTCTTCGCCATCAGCGCCAGGTCCAAGCACCCGCAGGCGGCCGCGAAGCTGATCGACTACCTGCTCAACTCGCCGGAGGCGGGCAAGAAGGTCCTCAACGACCGCGGCGTCCCGACGAACTCGGCGGTGCGCGAGGCCATCGCGCCGGCCCTGTCCTCGACGGGCAAGGCCGAGGTCGAGTACATCGACCGCATCGGCAAGATGGACCTGCAGCCGACCTTCATCGGGCCTCCCGGGTCGACGCAGGTCACCGACATCACCAACCGCGCGATGAGCGACGTGCTGTTCGCCCGGGCCACGCCCGAGCAGGCCGCCGACCGCTGGATCGCCGAGACCCAGAGCGCCATCGCCTGATGCCGCACAGCAGCGAGATCCAGATCCGTGACCCGTTCGTCGTCGTGGACGACGGCCGCTACTGGCTGTTCGGCAGCACCGACCCGAACATCTGGACCGGCCCCGGGCAGGGTTTCGACTGCTACGCCTCGACCGACCTCTCCTCCTGGGAGGGGCCGGTCGAGGCCTTCGGCGCCCGCCCCGACTTCTGGGGCACCGAGAACTTCTGGGCCCCGAGGCGCACCGGTTCGCCGATGCCTGGTACCTGTTCGCCACCTTCCACGCGGCCGGCGCGCTGCGGGCCAGCCACATCCTGCGCGCGGACGCGGTGCAGGGCCCCTACGAGCCCTGGTCGGACGGCCCGATCACGCCGCCGGGGTGGCAGTGCCTGGACGCCACCCTGTTCGTCGCCGAGGACGGAACCCCCTGGACGGTGTTCTGCCACGAGTGGCAGCAGGTGCACGACGGCGGCATGTGGGCGATGCCGCTCACCCCGGACCTGCGTCGGGCCGCCGGGCGCCCGGTCTGGCTGTTCAACGCGTCCGAGGCGCCCTGGACGCGCCCGCTCGCCCTGCCGCCCCACAAGGCGCGCCCCTTCGACGTCCACGTCACCGACGGCCCGTTCCTGCACCGGACGGCCTCGGGCGCGCTGCTGATGCTGTGGTCCAGCTTCACCGACGCCGGGTACGCGATGGGGGTGGCGCGGTCGGCGTCCGGGGAGATCGTCGGTCCGTGGGAGCACGAGCCCGAGCCGCTGATCGACGGGGGCTGCGGGCACGGCATGGTCTTCCGCGACCTGGACGGCGCCCTGCGGGCGACCTACCACACGCCCAACGACACCCCGAACGAGCGCCTGGTGATCCGCACGCTGCTCGAGGACGGCGACCGGCTGCGGCTGGCCGACTGAGCGGCGGCGCGCGCCGGCACCGGGTGGGTCAGACCGCGCCCGGGGCCCCGAAGCCGGCGATCTCGATCTTCTTCATGCCCATCAGCGTGTCGTAGGCGCCCGGGGCGGCCATCAGCTCGCCCAGGTTGTCGGGGACGAGCTGCCAGCTCACGCCGAACCTGTCGGCGCACCAGCCGCACTGCTCGGCCTCGGGGACGGCGCTGAGCTGCGACCACCAGCGGTCAAGCTCCTCCTGGCCGTGGCAGTTCACCATCAGGGAGACCCCGCAGTTGAACGTGACGTCGGAGGCCACGCCGGAGTCCATCGCCGCGAACCACTGGTCGAACAGCTGCAGGTCGCCGAACTGGAGGGCCTCGGGCGCGGCGGGGCCCACCTGCTCGCCGTAGGGCACCAGCGTCTGCACCCGCCCGCCGAACACCTCGGCGTAGAACTCCAGCGCCTCCCGCGCCCGGTTCTGGACGCCGTCGGCGAACGTCAGCGTCGGCAGCACCGCGGGCACGCCGCCGCCCTCGGAGTCGGCCAGGATCAGCTGCCACGACACCCCGTAGCGGTCCCGCACCCACCCGTAGCGCGCGCTGAACGGGTAGGCACGCAGCGGCAGGACGGCCTCGCCGTCGGCCAGCAGCGCGTCCCAGACGGCGTCGAGCCGCTCCACGGCGCTCGGGTCGACCGACGGGTCGAAGTTCAGCATGAACGACACCGACGTGTTGACCTCGAACTCCGGGCCCGCGTTGATCGCGATCATCCGGTAGCCCGCCACCTCGAACTCGACCGTCAGCACGTCGCCGGCCAGCTCGCGCTGGAAGTCCGGCAGCCCCTCGGTCGGGTACCGGACCGTCTCGACCACCGCGGCGTCCGGCAGCACCGAGACGTAGAACTCGACCGCCTCGGCGGCGGTGTGGTCGAACCAGATGTTGGGCACGATGCGCTGCATGACGACCTTCCCCGCGCCCCGGCGGGGCGTCAGGCCCCCACGCTACGACTCCGCCGCGGCTCAGGACAGAGTTCGGCGCGGCCCGTGGCCGGCCTAGACGTCGATGTAGCGCATCTGCTGGGGGTTGTACCGGTCGCCGGCGACGCCGACCCGCCCGGCCAGCGCGCTGAGCTCGGCGACCTCGTCGGCCGACAGCGCGACCGCGGCGGAGCCGGCGTTCTCGGCGATCCGCTCGGTGCGCCGCGTGCCCGGGATGGGGACGATGTCGGGGCCCTGGGCCAGCAGCCACGCCAGCGCCACCTGTCCCGGGGTGGCCCCGCGGCCGTCGGCCAGCGTCCGGACGCGCTCCACCAACGCCTGATTGGCGTCCCTGTTCTCGGGGGTGAACCGCGGGATCGTGGACCGGATGTCGCCCTTGGCGAAGTCCGTCGCGGCGTCCACGGTGCCGGTGAGGAACCCCTTGCCGAGCGGGCTGAACGGCACCAGGCCGATGCCGAGCTCGCGCAGGGTCGGCAGGACCGCGTCCTCGACGCCGCGCGTCCACAGCGAGTACTCGCTCTGCAGGGCGGCGACCGGCTGCACGGCGTGGGCGGCGCGGATCGTGGCTGCGGACGCCTCGGACAGCCCGAAGTGCCGCACCTTGCCCTCCGCGATCAGCTCGGCGACCGTGCCCGCGACGTCCTCGATGGGGACGGCGGGGTCGACGCGGTGCTGGTAGAACAGGTCGATCACGTCGGTGCGCAGCCGCCGCAGGGACGCCTCGGCGACGCGCCGGATCTGGGCCGGGCTGCTGTCGAGGCCGACGCTGCGGCCGTCCTCGATGCGCCAGCCGAACTTCGTCGCGATCACCACGTCGTCGCGGATCGGCTCCAGCGCCTCCCCGACGAGTTCCTCGTTGACGTAGGGCCCGTAGACCTCGGCGGTGTCGTAGAACGTCACGCCGTGCTCGGGCGCGGAGCGCAGGACGCGGATCATCGCGTCCCGGTCGCCGGGGTTGGGTCCGTAGCTCTGGGACATCCCCATGGCGCCCAGGCCGATCGCGGAGACGGTCAGGTCGGGGCCGAGGGTGCGCTGATGCATGTCGATCCTCTCCAGGGCCGGGCGGGGGCGGCCGACCCTGAGCCGACCGTACGCCCGGGGGCCGCCGCGCGGCGAGCCCCGGCCCACATCACGGCGTCGACCGCGACCTCGACGGGCGCCGGGCCCGCGGGGACCGGTGGTCAGCGGGGACCGGCGGTCAGCGGGGACCGGCGGTCAGCGGGGACCGGCGGTCAGCGGCGGCCGCCGTCGAGTTCGACGACGTCGGGGTCGCTGCCGGAGCGTTCGTCGCGGTTCAGGCCGTCCAGAACGGCCCGGGCGTCGGCGTCCCAGGCGACGTCGAGGGCGCCGAGGTTCTCCGCCATCCGCGCCGGGCTGGACGCCTTGGGGAACGTCACGTCGCCGCGGTCGAGGTGCCACGCCAGCACGACCTGCGCGGGCGTCGCGCCGAGCCGGTGCGCGACCGCGAGCACCTGGGGGTCCGTCAGGACGCGGCCGCGCGCCAGCGGCGACCAGGCCTGCGTGACGATGCCCCACTTCCGGTGCAGGGCGCGCAGCGGCTCCTGGCTGAGGTAGGGGTTGATCTCGACCTGGTTCACCGCCGGCACGACCCCGGTGGCGTCGATGACCGCGCGCAGGTGCTCCGCGGTGAAGTTGGAGACGCCGACCGCCGCGACCCGGCCGGTGGCCAGGAGGTCCACCACGGCGGCCCACGTCGCCCGGTAGTCGGTGCTGCGGGCCAGCGGCCAGTGGATCAGGTACAGGTCGAGCCGCTCGAGGCCCAGATCGTCCAGAGATCGCTCGAACGCCGGGCCGACCTCGGCGACGGCGTGGTAGGGGTTGTCGAGCTTGGAGGTGACGAACAGGTCGGCGCGCGGGATCCCGGACGCCGCGAGCGCGCGGCCGACCTCGCGCTCGTTGCCGTACATGGCGGCGGTGTCGATGTGGCGGTATCCCGCCGCCAGCGCCTCCGCGACGACCCCCTCGGCCTGCTCGGGCGCGACCTTGTAGGTGCCGAACCCCAACTGCGGGATGCCGCCGCCGCCCGGCAGCGGCACCGTCGGCACGCGGGGCGGCACCTCAGCCCCGTCCGAACGTCGCGAAGGTCTGGGGCTCGCCCTGGACCGGGAAGTCGCCGAACACCTGCCGCAGGAACCGGACGCTGTCGGGCAGCCAGGCCGCCACGTCGGCGTCCACCATGGCGGCGCGGCCGGACGCGGTCAGCGGCTTGGCCAGGCTGATGCCGTGGGGCCCGAGCAGGTAGACGTGGGCCTCGAACGGGATCCGGCGGCGCGCCAGCGCCGAGCAGAAGTCGAGCGTGTTCTCGACCGGGACCGTCTCGTCGCCCTGCGTGCTGAACACGAAGGCGGGCGGGGTGGCGTCGTCGACGGCCTCGACCGTGTCGAGGATCCGCTTGCCCATGTACGGGCCCAGGCTCGCCAGCGTCACCGGGTAGCCCAGCACCAGCGCGTCGGGACGCCGCGGGGCGGACACCCCGAGTGTCGCCGCGAGGTGACCGCCGGCCGAGAACCCGACGACGGCGACCTGTGCGGGGTCGGTCCCGTTCTCGGCGGCGTGGTCGCGGACCCACTCCAGTCCGGCGACGCCGTCGGCGCGCGAGTCCTCCCAGGGGTGCTCGCCGGTGGCGTAGCGCAGCACGAACGCGTTGAAGCCCTCGGCGAGGTAGGCCAGCGCGATCGGCTCCGCCTCCCGGTCGGAGCAGTAGCGGTAGCCGCCGCCGGGCAGCACCAGGACCGCCGGCCGCATCTCGGTGCCGGCGAGTTCGGCGCTGGCGTCCTGCACGTACCCGGTCAGGGTCGCGGTCGGAGTGATCTGTTCGGTGAACACGCGCACGGCGGGCTCCTTCGCGGTGGTGGTCGTCCCCCGACGCTATCGCGCCCGCACCGGTCTTCGGCGCCGCGCCGCTGCTGCCGGCTCGGGGCGATCCCCTCCCCCGCCGCGCAAGTGCCGGAGCGGGCGCCGAAGAAGTTGCCGACACGGTGTCGCTATCATTTCCGCATGGAGATCCTCAAGAACGTCATACTCGCCCTCCACATCCTCGGCGTCGCGGCCCTTCTCGGCGGCGTGCTCATGCAGTCCCGGTCGAAGTCGGGCCCGCTGGCGCCGGCCATCCTGCACGGCGCCACGACCATGCTGGTGACCGGCATCGCGCTGGTCGGCCTGCAGTACCCGCTGGGCTATGAGGTCAACAACGCCAAGATCACCGTCAAGCTCCTCGTGCTGCTCGCCATCTTGACCATCGCCCTGCTCAACCGGAAGAAGGAGACCATCGCCGGCTGGGTGCTCCCGGCGCTGGGCGGACTCACCGTCCTGAACGTCCTGTTGGCCACCATCTGGAAGAACTACGCCTGACCACCCGGGCCGCCTCTCGAGGGCGGCCCACCGTCGGCGCGCGGGCGGCTCGAACGCCCGTCCTCCGCGGTCGGCGACGCCCCCGCAGGCCCGGGCGCACTCCCCGAACGGACGCCCGCCGCCGCCGATTCCACGCCATACTGAGCCGATGCCCAGGATCTCCGCCCCCACCGTCGCCGAGCACCGCTCGGCGCAACGCGCGGCGCTCGTGCGGGCCGCGGTGGAGATCCTGCTCGCCGACGGCGTCGCCGCGGCCGTCCCCCGCGCGGTCTGCGAGCGCGCCGGCCTGTCGCGCACCAGCTTCTACGACTACTTCCCCTCCCGCGATGACCTGCTGATCGCCGTCGCGATCGACGCCTTCGACGCCTGGGACCGGGAGATCGAGGCCGCGCTGGCCGCGGCGCCCGCCGACGGGCGGCTGCGCACCTACGTCGAGCAGACCCTGGCGATGGTGGCCGACGGCAAGCACCAACTCGCCAACGCGCTGCGCGAGGCGCAGTTCGCGCCGAGCCATCTCGAGGACCTCATGACCCTGCACGACGCGCTGGTCCGGCCGCTGGTGCAGGTGTTGGCCGAGCAGGGCGTCCCCGCCCCCGAGCGGCACGCCCAGTACGTCAACGGCCTGATCGGGGCCGCCATCGCCGGCGTCGAGCACGGGCTCGACCCCGCCGTCGCGGCGCGGGAGGTCACCGCGATCCTGGCCGGCGGCCTCGGGTCACCCGCGGCCGAGGGGTAGCCGGCCGGTCGCGCCACGGGGGCCCACGACACGCGGGGTCACGCCGCGCAAGCCCGGACGGTCAGGGCCGGGCGCCCTCGATGGTCCCGACCACGCCCGCCATGACCTCCGCCAGAGAACCGGGCTCCGGCGTCCACCGCTTGGCCACGACGTTCATCGGGTAGAGCAGCACCTCGTCGCGCTCGCGGTAGACGGCGGCCTCGGTCCCGTACTCGTCCGCGGCCACCACCCAGCGCAGCCCGAGCCTCCCGGCCAGGTAGGTGCCCAGCGCGGCACCGACCGCGTTGATCAGCGGGTTCGGGTCGGGACGTTCCCCCTCGGGCAGCGCGAACCACGCGGCGCGCTCCGCCTCGAAGTGGTCCGAGAGGGCGCGCGGGTCGTCGACCAGACCGGACAGGGGGCCGTCAGCGAGGCGATCCAGTCGCGCTCGGCCTGGTTCATCTCCGCGATGTCGAGCATGGGGTTCTCCTCGTTCGGCGTCCCGCCACCCTACGGGGCTCGGGTTCCGCCCGACGCACCGCCCTCCGGGACCCGGCCTGCGCGGTGGGCGCACCGCCCGGCACGCCGCCGCGCGGCACGCCGAGCGGAGGCGCTCAGCGGCGCGTGCTGCCCCGCAGCACCAGCTCGGGCTCGATGCGGTGGACGGCGGCCGGGTCGGCGTCCCAGTCGAGCAGGACGCGCAGGCAGCGGTGCCCCAACTCGTCGAACGGCTGCCGAACGGTGGTCAGCGGCGGGGCGAAGAACCCCGCCCCCGCCACGTCGTCGAAGCCGACGACCTGTGTGCGCCCGGGGACGGCCACGCCGGCGTCCCGCAGCGCCGCGAGGACGCCGAGCGCGGTGAGGTCGTTGCCGCAGAAGACGCCGTCGGGGGATCGAGGGCCAGCTCGGCGCCCAGGGCGTAGGCGCGCTCGGCCGACCAGTCCCCGTGCAGCAGCGCCGGACGCGGCAGCCCGGCGGCGTCCAGGGCGGCCTCCCAGCCGCGGACGCGGCCGCGGGCGTCGAACCAGTCCAGCGGCCCCGCGACGTGGACGATGCTGCGGCAGCCGGACGCGATCAGCGCCTCGGTGGCCCGCCGCGCACCCCCCTCCTGGTCGACCGCCACGACGCGCACGCCGGCGGTGGGCTCCGCGCCGTCGGCGACCAGCACCGTCGGGACGCCTGCGCCGGCTTCGGCGACGGCCGCGACGACGGCGTCCTGGGGTGCGATGACGACGATGCCCTCCACCCCGCGCGCCAGGAACGACTCGAGCAGCCCGGGCGCGTCGTCGGCCCCGCCCAGGATGCCGACCAGGGTGGCGTACCCGGCGGCGCGGGCGGCGTCCTCGACGGCGGCCAGCGTGCTCGCCGGCCCGTGGTAGTCCAGTCCCGTGGCGAGGACGCCGATCAGGGCGGTGTGCCGGGTGGCCAGCGCGCGGGCGGCCAGGTTGCGCCGGTAGCCGAGCTCGGCGATGGCGCGCTCGACCCGCTCGCGGGTCTGCGGCCGGACGACCGCGGGCTCGTTGAGCACCCGCGACACCGTCTGGTGCGAGACCCCGGCGCGCGCCGCGACGTCGGCCATGGACGGCGTGCGCGCCTCCGGCATCTAGACCCCCTGCGTCATCCGGTGCCACACGTGCTCGAGGCGGCGCTCACGCGCGAACGCCCGCGGCTGCGTGGACTCGTCGATGACCGCGAGCTCCATGCCCGCGATCGCGGCCAGATCCTGCCACATCTCCAGCGTGGTCGCCGTCGTCATGGCCGTGTGGTGCGCCGCGCCGGCGATCAGCCAGCATTCGGCCGAGGTCGCGAAGTCGGGCCGGGGCACCCAGACGGCGCGGGCGACGGGCAGCAGCGGCAGCGGCTCGTCGGGGGCGACGTTGTCCACCACGTTGGCGGTCAGCCGGAACCGCTCCCGCAGGTCGGCCAGCGCGATCACGAGCGCGGGACCCGCGTCGGCGTCGAAGACCAGGCGCACCGGGTCGTCGCGGTCGCCGATCCCCAGGGGGTGGACCTCCAGGCGCGGGCGCGCCGTGGTCAGGCTCGGGCAGACCTCCAGCATGTGGGCGCCCAGGATCTTCTCGATGCCCGGCCGCATCTCGTAGACGTAGTCCTCCATCAGGGACGCCCCGCCCGGCCGGCCGTGCCCCATCACCTTCGCCGCGCGGACCAGGATCGCGGTCTTCCAGTCGCCCTCGGCGCCGAACCCGTAGCCGTCCGCCATCAGCCGCTGCACGGCCAGCCCGGGCAACTGCGTCAGGCCGCCGAGGTCCTCGAAGTTGGTGGTGAACGCCCCGAAGCCGCCCGCCTCCAGGAAGTGCCGCAGCCCGATCTCCTGGCGTGCGCCCTCGCGCAGCGACGCGTGCCGGTCCCCGCCCGCGCGCAGCTCGGGGCGACGTCGTAGAGCCGCTCGTACTCGGCGACCAGCGCGTCGATGTCGGCCTCGGCGACCGCGGCGACGGCGGCCACGAGGTCGTTGACGCCCCAGGTGTTGATCGCGACGCCGAGGGTCAGCTCGGCCTCGGTCTTGTCGCCCTCGGTGACGGCGACGTTGCGCATGTTGTCGCCGAAGCGGGCCACCGAAAGGTGGTGGAGGTCGTCCCAGGCCGTGGCGGCGCGGGCCCAGTCACCGATCTTGGCGCGGGTCGCGTCCTGGCCGGCGTGCCCCACGACCGTCCGGCGCGCCTTGCCCAGCCGGGTGGCGGCGTAGGCGAACTCGCGGTCGCCGTGCGCGGACTGGTTGAGGTTCATGTAGTCCATGTCGAGGGTCGCCCACGGCAGCGCGGCGGACGCCTGGGTGTGCAGGTGCAGCAGCGGCTTGGCCAGGGCGTCGAGCCCCAGCAGCCACATCTTGGCCGGGGAGAACGTGTGCATCCAGGTGATGACCCCGACCACGGCGTCGTCGGCGTTCGCGGCCAGCATCTCCGCGCGGATGGCGTCGCGGTCCTTCAGCGTCGGCCGCCCGACGACCTCGACGGGGATCTCGCCGCCCGCGTTCAGCTGGGCGACGACCTCGGCGGCCTGGGCCGCCACCTGGTCGAGGGTCTCGGGGCCGTAGAGGTCCTGCGATCCGGTGAGGAACCAGATCCGCTTGCCCTCGAAGGGGTTCTGCATGGTGCGTCCTTTCGGGTGTGGCGAGCCTCAGCGCTGGCCGTAGACGTTCTGATAGCGGTCGTTCAGGGCGGCGATGTCCGCCGCGTCGATCGCGACGAGCGGGCCCAGCTCGCGCGCCAGGTGTACGGTGCGGGCGACCTCCTCCACCATCACCGCGGCCTTGACCGCGGCGTGGCCGTCCGGGCCGACGGTGAACGGGCCGTGGTTGGCCATGAGCACGGCCCGGCCACCCGTGGCCCGCAGCGTGTCGACGATGCCGCGGCCGATGGAGTCGTCGCCGATCAGCGCGAAGGGCCCGATCGGGATGTCGCCGCCGAACTCATCGGCGATCATCGTCAGGACGCACGGGATCGGCTCGCGGCGCGCCGACCAGGCGGTGGCGTAGCTCGAATGCGTGTGCACGACGCCGCCGACCTCGGCCATGTGCCGGTACACGTACGCGTGGGCCGCGGTGTCCGAGGAGGGGCTGAGCGCGTCGGGCGTGCCGTCGGCGATCTTGTCGCCCTCGAGCGTGCAGACCACCATCAGCTCGGGCGCCAGCTCGGCGTACGACACCCCGGACGGCTTGATGACGAACAGATCGGCGCCGGGGACGCGCTCGGAGACGTTGCCGGCCGTCCACACCACCAGCCCGTTGGCGGGGAGTTCGGCGTGCAGCGCCGCGACGCGGGCGCGGGTGGCGGCGACGGCGTCCTGCACGGCCGGGGGCAGCTCCGTCAGGACGGTCTGGGCGGTGTATGCGGTCACGGTGGCCTTTCACAGGGAGACTCCCACCATGTTAGCGCTCACATACGCCGCCTGCGAGCACTAACATCGACCGCGACAGGCAGCAGGCCGGCGCGCAGCGAGGCGCGGCCGGGCAGACGAGGAGGCACCGTGACCGCATCCGCCCCGACCCAGCAGGCCGCGCGCGAGCATCCGGCTCCCCCGGCCCCCACGCCGGACGCCGCCCCCGGCACCGAGGCGGCGCGCCGCATCGCGGCGGGCGACACCGCCCTGGGGATCGAGCTGGGCTCCACCCGCATCAAGGCCGTGCTGATCGACGCCGCGGGCGCCACGCTCGCCTCGGGCGGACACGCCTGGGAGAACAGCCTCGTCGACGGGGTCTGGTCCTACGACCTGGCCGACGTGGAGGCCGGCGTCCGCGCCGCCTTCGCCGACCTGGCCGCCGCGACGCAGCGCGCCCACGGCGTCCCGCTGGAGCGGGTCGGCGCCCTGGGCGTCTCCGCGATGATGCACGGCCACCTGGCCTTCGACGCCGCCGGCGACCTGCTCGTCCCGTTCCGGACGTGGCGCAACACCTCCACCGCGGCCGCGAGCGAGCGGCTGACCGCGGCGCTGCAGCAGCACATCCCGCAGCGCTGGAGCGTCGCGCACGCGTTCCAGGCCGCGCTCGACGGCGAGCCGCACGTCGCCCGGGTCGCGCACCTCACCACGCTGGCCGGCCACGTGCACGAGCGCCTGACCGGGCGCCGCGTGCTCGGCGTCGGCGACGCCAGCGGCATGTTCCCCCTCGACGCGACGGGCACCGGGTACGACGCCGCCCGGCTGGCCACCTACGATGCGCTCGCCGCCGAGGCCGGGGTGCCGTGGTCGCTGGCCGACGTCCTGCCGGACGTGCTGCCCGCGGGCGCGGACGCCGGACGCCTCACCGAGGCCGGCGCCGCCTGGCTCGACCCGACCGGGACCCTGCGGCCCGGCGCGCTCGCCGCCCCGCCGGAGGGCGACGCGGGCACCGGCATGGTCGCGACGAACGCGATCGCGCCCCGCACGGGCAACGTGTCGGCGGGCACCAGCATCTTCGCCATGGTGGTGCTGGAGCGGCCGCTGCGCGGGCTGCACCCCGAGATCGACCTCGTCGCGACGCCGGCCGGCCACCCCGTCGCGATGGTGCACGTCAACAACTGCTCCTCCGACCTCAACGCGTGGGCGGCGGTGTTCGGCGAGTTCGCCGCGGCGAGCGGCACCCCGCTCGAGCCCGACGACCTGTGGGCGCTGCTGTACGCCCAGGCGCTGGCCGCCGAGCCGGACGCGGGCGGCCTGCTGGCCTACAACTACCTCTCCGGCGAGCACCTCACCGGCTTCGCCGAGGGCCGCCCGCTCCTGGCCCGGACGCCGCAGGCGCGGCTCACGCTGGGCAACCTGATGCGCGCGCACCTGCTCAGCGCGTTCGCCGCGCTGCGGCTGGGGATGGACGTGCTGGCGACCGAGGAGGTCGCCGTCGACGGCCTGCTGGCGCACGGCGGCATGTTCCGGACGGCGGGCGCGGCGCAGCGGCTGCTGGCCGGCGCGCTGGGCGTCGAGGTGAGCGTGGGCGAGACGGCCGCCGAGGGCGGCGCCTGGGGGATGGCCGTCCTCGCCGGTCACGCCCTGTGGGGGACGGGCGCCCGCTGGCGGCCTACCTCGACGCGGACATCTTCGCCGACGCCGCCACGGCCGCCGTCGCCCCCGACCCCGCCGACGCCGCGGGCTTCGACACCTTCCTGGCGCGCTACCGCGCCGGCCTCCCGATCGAGCGGGCGGCCGTCGACCACCTTTGAGCGGCCCGGGGCGGTTCGGACAGGGCCACCTCGGCCCGCGGCCTCAGGCCGTGGGCAGCCAGACCCGCATCGCGGGCGAGCCGCGGCGTCCCCACTCGGCGAAGGGCAGCAGCGGCACGTCCACCTCACGGCCGCTCCCGGCCACGGACCCCTCCGGTCGGTACAGGCCGTCCTCGGCGGCGGCCACGACGCAGGTGACGTGCAGCCCGCCGGCGGCGTCCACCCCGATCCCGCGGTCGACGAGCACCCGCAGGTCGTCGACGGCGACGTCGGCGGGCAGGTCCACCTGCTCGACGCAGTACACGAGCGGGCCGCGCTCGACGGCCACGCAGCCGCGCACCGCATCCACCCGGTGGTGGGCGCGCGTGAAGCGCGGCGTCAGGTCGAGGTCGAGCGCGTAGGACCCGGGCGTGAGCGGCGCCCGGGCGTAGCCGTCGGCCCCGCGGGCGTGGCGCCGCCCGTCCGGCGCGACCAGCTCGGCGGCCGACGACCAGTCGGGGACGCGCACGGCCAGCTCCGCGCCGGCGGCGGGGGCGCCGCTCACCTCGACCTCGATCCGGCCCGAGCGCGGGTAGTCGGTCGCGACGCGGACGCCGCCGGAACCCAGTTCGGCGGGCAGCGCCAGCTCGGCGGCGGCGAGCTGGTGCAGGTGCAGGGTCGCGTCCCGCGTCGAGGCCAGGTAGGCGCCGTACTGCGCCACGGTGCGGGCGATGTTGGGCGGGCAGCACGCGCAGACGAACCAGGGCACCCGGTCCCGCGTCGTGCTCTCCCCCGACAACCGGTCGGGACGCAACTGCAGCGGGTTGGCGTAGAAGAACCGGGTGACGGTCCCGTCCACCGCCGCGGCGAGCGCGTTGTGGGTGTCGCGCTCGATCGCGGCCGCGTAGGCGGCCGCCCCGGCGCCGCCGTCGGCCAGCAGCATCCGCCAGGCCCAGTGCAGGTCGGCGATGGTCGCGCAGGTCTCGGCGTAGGCGACGTCGGGCGGCAGCTCATGATCGTCGCCGAACGCCTCCCCCGCCTGCCGCGACCCGTAGGCGCCCGTGAGGTACATCTTGCGGTCGTGCACGCTCGCCCACTGCGCGTCCATGGCGGCGCGCAGGCCGGGGTCGCCGGTCTCCAGGGCGACGTCGGTCGCGCCCGCGTTGAGGTAGAGCTGGCGGACCGCGTGCCCCACGGCGTCGGTCGATTCCCGGACGGGCAGGTGGTCCTGGAAGTAGGGGGCGCGCAGCGGGTCGGGGCTCAGCGTGCGGTGCCCCGGCGGTCGATCATGAGGGCGGCCAGATCGAGGTGCCGGCGCTCCCCCGTGTGCCGGTACAGCTCGACGAGCGCGGTCTCGATCTCCGGGTGGCCGCAGATGCCGGGGCTGCGGTCGCCGCCGAACTCGGCGTGCACCAGGTCCACGAACCGCGACGCCACGGCCAGCAGGTCGGCGCGGCCGGCCCCGCGGTCCAGCGCGATGGCCGCCTGCACCAGGTGGCCCAGCAGGTACAGCTCGTGCGTCCGGTCCAGTTCGGCCCAGCGCAGCGCCGGCTCGGCGACCTGGATGTAGCTGTCGAGGTAGCCGTCGGGCTCCTGGGCGCGGGCCAGCAACCCGATCACGTCGTCGAGCCAGGCGTCGAACGCCGTGGTGCCGCTGCGGCCGATCTCCCAGCCGACGGCCTCGATCGTCTTGTAGAGGTCGGAGTCGGCGAAACAGGGCCCACGGTGCGGACCGGGCGCCTCGCCCGCCGCGACGCGCAGGTTGTCCAGCACGCCGGCGGCCTCGAGTTGCTCCAGGCAGTGCGGCAGGGTCGCGGTGGCGTTGCGCGCCTGCCAGTCGCCCAACGGGCCACCGATCAGGCGGGCGGTCTCGGGGAGGGGGAGGTGCGTCGTCGCGGCCAGCGGCGCGGCGGGGTCAGGCATCGTCACAGCCTTTCGAAATCGCTTTCGGACGCCTCCAGTCAACCGACCCGCGGCGGGTCCGTCAAGGCCCTTCGCGCACCCGGATCAGTCGGCGCAGGCGCCGGGGATCGTCGTCGCGCGCGCCACGACGGCGGGCGCGACGAGGTGGACGCCGGGGGCCGCGTCCGGGTCGGTCAGGAGCTGGGCGGCGACGGCGCCGACGTCCTCGAGGTTCATGCTCACGCTGCTGATCGGGACGCGCCCGTGCACCACCGGCCACCAGTCGTCCTGCCCGATCACCGCCACGCTCTCGGGGACGGCCAGCCCCTCGGCCCACATCCGCTCGATGACCCGCGCGCCATCCGGTCGTCGCCGGCGACCACGCCGTCGAACCGGACGCCGACCCGCAGCAGGGCGTCCGCGGCGTCCCAGCCCCACTGCTCGGTCCAGGGGCCGGAGACCTCCGCGACCGGCGTCAGGTCGGCGGCCGCCAGCGCCGCCCGGGCGCCCGTGGCCCGCCGCGTCGCCGCGTGGCTCGTGCCCGGGCCGGTGATGATCGCGATCCGGCTGCGTCCCAGCCCCAGCAGGTGCTCGGCCGCGGCCCGCCCGCCGCCCTCGGTGTCGGGCACCACCGAGCGGTCCTCGGGGTCGCTGGACCAGCCGAACGCGTAGACCACGGGCGTGTCGCCCGCGCCCCGGATCGGCTCGCGCGGGGCGATCTCGGGGTCCACCACGATGAGGCCGTCGACGCGGCGGCTGAGCAGGTTGCGGACGATGGTCTCCTCGCGCTCGGCGTCCCGGTCGCAGTTGGCCAGCAGCACGATCGAGTCCGACCGGCCGATCGCGAGTTCGGCGCCGCGCATGATCTGCGAGACGAACCGGCCGTTGATGTCTTTGGTGATGATGCCGATCGTCCGGCTGCGCCCGCCGGCCAGGCCGCGCGCCATCGGGTTGGGGTTGAAGCCGAGCTCGGCGGCCGCCCGCAGGACGCGCTCGCGGGTGGCCGCGGACACGTCGAAGCGGTCGTTGAGCGCCTTGGACGCCGTGGACGGCGACACGCCGGCGGCGGACGCGACGTCCTGCAGCGTCACGTGGCGGCGCTGCGGATCCTGGCTCCGGTTCACCGTCCCACCTTCTCACGGGCGCCGATCCGGACGCGGACGGGGCCGTCCCGCCGAGCGGCGGGACGGCCCCGGGTGGGTCGTCAGGGTCAGGGCACGTAGCGGATCCGCGGCGTCTCCGGCTTCTTCATCCCCTCCCCCAGGTGGAACCCGGTGTGCGGGGGCTGGTTGTAGCCGACGTTCTGCCACGCCACGCTGAGCCGGTAGACCGGGTCGTGCATGAGCGTGAACAGCTTCTCCCGCGTCAGGTCGGTCGTGGTGTAGATGCGCAGCGCGGTGGAGTCGTCGTTGCGCACCATCACCTGCTCGCGCCAGTCGCCCCGGGGTGGCTCCGGACGGGCGCACCGCGCGCCCGTCCGGGGGGGGAGGTCGCGGCGGTGCTACGACCCCGTGGTCTCACGGAGCACGGCGACCGCGCCCGCGGGCAGTTCCCACCCGCCGGGCAGCTGTGCGCCGACGAGGAGTTCGGTTCCCGACGCCGGCACCCGCGCCGGTTCGTCGGTGTGGTTGAACAGGAACAGGAAGCTCTCCCCGTCCCCGGTGCGGCGGACCGCCTCGACGCCCTCGGGCAGCCCGGGCAGCACGGGCGCGACGCCCGCCTGGTCGGCCCAGGTGCGCACGAGGACGCGCTTGGCGTCCAGCGGGAGGTCGGTCGCGACGTACCAGGCTCGGCCGCCGTCCCCCACCTCGTTCTCGGTCACGATCGGCCCGCCGGCCAGCACCCCGTCGGTGAGGGTGCCGCGCGCCCGGGCGCCGCGGAGCTCGACCTGCTCGCTCCAGCGCTCCCCCACGGTGTCGACTTCGCCCAGCCGGACGCCGCGGGTCTCCCCGACCTGGAGCGGGTGGAACTCCTCGACGCGGACGCCGAGCAGGTCGCGGAACGCCCCGGGGTAGCCGCCCAGGTGGACGTGGTCGGAGGCGTCCACGATGCCGGAGAACCAGGTGGTCGCGAAGACGCCGCCGCGCGCGGTGACGCCGCCGAGGTTGGCCGCGGTCGCGGCCTCGGTCAGGTAGAGGTTCGGGGCGACGACCAGGTCGTAGCCGGACAGGTCGGCGTCGGGCGCGACGATGTCCACCCCGATCCCCTCGTACCACGCCGCCTTGTACCACTCGAGCACCAGGTCGGCGTAGGCGAGGGTGTTGTTGGGGTGGCTGTCGAGCTCGATCGCCCACCACGTCGGGTAGTCGAACACCAGCGCGGCCCGGGAGCGGACCCGGCTGCCCCGCACCGGGGCCAGCGCCGCGAGCGCGCGGCCCAGTTCGACGGTGTTGCGCCACACCTGGGAGTCGGTGCCGGCGTGGGGCACCATCGCCGAGTGGAACTTCTCGGCGCCGGCGCGGGACTGGCGCCACTGGAAGAACATGGCGCCGTCCGCGCCGCGCGCGACGTGGTCGAGCGCGTCGCGCAGCATCTCGCCGGGCTCCTTGGCGCGGTTGACGTGCTGCCAGTTCACCGCCGAGGTGGAGTGCTCCATCAGCACCCAGGGGCGCCCTGGGCGACGCCGCGGGTCAGGTCCGCGGCGAAGGCCAGCTCGATGTGGCGCTCGGGGTCGTGGGCGCGGGTGTAGTGGTCGTTGGCGACGACGTCCACGGCGTCGGCCCACCCGAAGTAGTCCACGCCGCGGTTGCCCGTGTTGCACATGAAGTTGGTCGTCACCGGGACGTCGGGCGCCGCGACGAGGACCGCCCGGCGCAGCTCGCGGAAGTAGGCCAGCCCGGCGTCGGAGCTGAACCGCTTGAAGTCGAGCTGCTGGGTCGGGTTGGCGTAGGTGGGGGCGGCCCGCGGCGGCAGCACGTCGTCGAAGGTGCCGTAGCGCTGCGACCAGAAGGCCGTGCCCCACGCCTCGTTCAGCGCCTCGACGGTGCCGTAGCGCTCCGTCAGCCAGGCGCGGAACGCGGGGATGGTGTTGTCGGAGTAGTCCTCGGGGACGTGGCAGCCGATCTCGTTGTCGATGTGCCACAGCGCCATGGCGGGGTGACGCGCGTAGCGCTGCGCCATCCGGCTCGCCATCTGGGTGGCGTAGCGCACGTAGACCGGCGAGGTGGGCGCGTACGACTGGCGTCCGCCCTGGTGCAGCACGGTGCCGTCGGCGTGCTGCGGCAGGATGTCGGGGTGCCGGTGGGTGAGCCACGGCGGCGGGGACGCGGTCGCGGTCGCAAGCGCCACCTTGATGCCGCCGGCGTGCAGCCGGTCGAGGATGTCGTCGAGCCACTTCCAGTGGAACTCGCCCTCATTGGGCTCGATGGTCGCCCAGGCGAAGATGGCGAGGCTGACCAGGTTGACCCCCGCCTCCTGCATCAGCGCGATGTCCTCGTCCCACACCTCCCGGGGCCATTGCTCGGGGTTGTAGTCCCCGCCGTAGACGAGTCCGTCCACCTGGTCGTTCCACGCGCGCACCGCGATCAGCTGCCTTCCGATGTGTTGTGAGGGATTGCTCGTTCAGGGTCGGCGGGCCGCCCGGGCCGCCCGCCGGTGGTCGATCCCCACGGCGGCCAGGACCCACAGGCCGGGCACGAGGATCGCCATGGGGGTGAACATCCAGACCAGCAGGAGGCCGAGGTACAGCGCCGTCAACAGCAGCACCGTACCGACCGGGTCGGACGCCGACGCGCCGGCGCCGCGGAGCAGGAGCCGCCACCAGCCGGCGGCGTCGGCCGCGGGGACGGCGCCCGCCGAGCCGGGGTCCGTGGTGGGGCTCGCGTCCGGCTCCGACCAGGCGGCGGCGGCCCGGACGACGACGGCCCACGCCAGCGAGGCCAGCACCGCGGTCAGGACCAGCAGGCCGCCCCCGCCGGGGACGGCGTCGCCGGCGAGCAGGGCCGCGTTCACCCACAGGACGCCGAACAGGGCCACCGACGCCGCGCCGAGCCACCAGGAGCCGCGCAGCGCCGCGACGAACAACGCGCCGTAGTCGCGGGTGGAGTCGCCGTAGCCGCCCAGGTGGCGGCGCATGTGCGCGACCCCGGCGGCGACGCCGGCCACCCAGGTGACGACGCCGGCCGCCGCGAGCAGGGTCAGCACGCTGACCTGGCCCATCTCGGCGAACAGGTCCAGCGCCTTCGGCTTGGGCACTCCGCCGGTGCGCTCCTGGGTCACCGCGCTCATCCCTTCAGCCCCTGGGTGGCCATGCCGTCCACGATGTAGCGCTGGAACACCAGGAAGAACAGCACCACCGGCAGCAGCGCGAGCACGGCCATCGCCATCTGGGCGCCGTAGTCGGCGGCGGCCGTCGACTCGTCGACGTAGAGCCGCAGCGCGATCGGCAGCGGGTACAGGTCGGGCTTCTTCAGGTAGAGCAGCGGGCCGAGGAAGTCGTTCCAGCTGCCGATGAAGGTGAAGATCGCGCTGGTGATGAGCACCGGCTTGAGCAGCGGCACCAGCACCTGGAACAGGATGCGCAGGCTGCCGGCGCCGTCGATGGTGGCCGCCTCGTCCAGTTCCCGGGGGATGGTCCGGATGAACTGCACCATCAGGAACACGAAGAACGCGTCCGCGGCCAGCCACTTCCCGATCAGCAGCGGCACGTAGGTGTTCACCAGGCCCAACTGCTGGAACATGATGTACTGCGGGATGATCACGACGTGGAACGGCAGCAGCAGCGTGCCGATCATGATCGAGAACCACATCTGGCGCCCGGGGAACCGGCAGCGCGCGAAGGCGTAGGCCGCCAGGGGCGTCGTGAGCACGATCCCAGCACCGACAGCGTCGCGAGGATCAGCGAGTTGGTGAAGAAGGTCCAAAACGACACGCCCGCGATCCCGGTCAGCGCCTTGGCGTAGTTGGCCAGGGTGAAGGGGTCGGGGATCAGCGAGACGTTGCCGACGATCTGGTCCGAGGGCTTGAACGAGCTCATCAGCATCCACGCCGCCGGGTACAGCACGATGCAGGTGGCGACGGCCATGAACAGGTAGAAGACGGCCCGCTTGGCGACGTTCTGGCTGCGGACGCTGCGCACCCGCTGGCCGCGCGCGCGCCGGGGCGTCGTGACGGGCTCGATGACGGTGACGTCGGTCTGGATGCTCATTTCTGGTCCCCGTAGAACACCCACGCCTTGGAGGCGCGGAAGTAGATGACGGTCAGGACGCCGATGACCACGAAGAAGACCCACGCCATGGCGGACGCGTAGCCCATCTTCAGGTCGGTGAAGGCGCGCTGGTAGAGGTACAGCGTGTAGAACAGCGTCGAGCCGGCGGGGCCGCCCGTGCCGTTGGAGATGATGAACGCCGAGCCGAACACCATGAAGGAGTGGATGATCTCCAGCAGGCTGTTGAAGAAGATCGTCGGCGACAGCATCGGCAGGGTGATGTTCCACCACTTCGAGAAGCCGGAGGCGCCGTCGACGTCGGCGGCCTCGTACAGTTCCTGCGGGATCTGCTTGATGCCGGCCAGGAAGATCACCATCGGGCCGCCGAAGGCCCAGATGGCCAGCAGCACGAACATCGGCATGGTCATGTCGGGGTTGCCGACCCAGCCCTCGGTCGGGAGGCCCAGCAGCCCGGAGACCCGCGACACGATGCCGTCGTCGACGAACATCGCGCGCCACACCAGGGCGATGGACACGCTGGCCGCGATGAGCGACGGCGCGTAGAACACCGAGCGGAACACGCCCTGGCCCTTGTACGGCAGGGCCAGCAACTGGGCGACCAGCAGCGCCGCGAACAGCTTCAGCGGCGCGGCGATCACCACGTACATCAGGGTCACCCGCCACGCCTGGAAGAAGCGCGGGTCGGAGAACAGGGCGGTGAAGTTGTCGATCCCGATGAACTTCGGCGCCCGGAAGATGTTGTAGTCGGTGAACGACAGCACCAGCGAGGCGACCATGGGGCCCGCCGTGAGGAAGAAGAATCCGATCAGCCAGGGGCTGAGGAAGGCGTACCCGATCCGCGCGTCGCGGCGGCGGGCCTTCGCCACCCCGGCGCGGGGCGGTGCAGCGGTGGAAGACATCAGGGGTCGGTCCTCTCGAAGGGGCGCGGGAGGGGCGGGACGCCGCGGCGGCGGCGTCCCGCGTCACCTCAGGCCGGCTTGACGTTCTCGTCGACCGACTGGAACCACTGGTCGATCCACTGATCGACCGTCAGCTTGTCGTAGCCGTAGTCGCCGGCCAGGCGCAGCCAGGCGGCCTCGATGGCGCCGAAGCCCTCGACGGGCACCGGAGACGCCTCGGTCACCTGGGAGGCGACCGACTCCTCGTAGGCCACGACCCGCTGGTCGACCGAGCCGGGGGCGATGTCCATCGCGTCGCGCTGGGCCTTCGTGGCGGGGACGCCCTTCGAGGTGCCGAAGATCTTGCCCACCTCGGGGTCGTTGATCATGAAGCTGATCAGCGCGGCCGCGGCGTCCGGGTTCTTGGTGTTGGCGCCGGCGCTCAGCAGCATCGACGGCTTGTAGAACATGTGCGTCTTGCCGTCGGCGCCGGACGGGATCGGCATCATCTTGATCGCGTCGTCGCCGGAGTCCTTGACGTAGCCGGACAGGAAGTTGTCCCAGGACGCCTCGAGCGCGACCTCGTTGGCGGTGAAGCCGCCCTTGGGCTTGAGCTGCTCGGTGCGCGCCGAGGGGAACTTCACGTCGGTGGCGTTGAGCGGCTCCCACATGGTCAGCCACTCGCGGACCTCGTCCTTGCCGAAGCCGAGGGTGTTGTCGTCCTTGAAGGGCGTCACGCCCTTCTGGAGCAGCCACTGGATGAAGAACCACAGGACGCCGCCGGGGTTGCCGCCGTAGTACAGCTTGGGGTCGAACTTCGCACCGGCCGCGGAGGCGTCGATCACGGACTTCTTGTAGTCGTCCCAGGTGTAGCCGTCCTTCGGCGCGGAGGCGCCGAGCTTGTCGAGGATGCCCGGGTGGTAGAACATCGCCAGCGTGTTGGTGCTGGTGGCGACGCCGTAGAGCTTGTCCTCCAGCTTGCCCGAGCCGAGGATGGCGGCGTCCAGGCCCGTGACGTCGAGGTTCGTGCCGGCCTGGCTGTTCAGGTCGAGGAGCTGGCCGTTGTTGGCGAACTGGCGCAGGTAGCTGATGTCCATCTGCATGACGTCGGGCAGCGCCCCGCCGGCCGCCTCGGTGTTGCGGGCCGTCCAGTAGTCGGCGAAGGGCTGGAACTGCGCCTGCACCGAGATCTTGGGGTACTTCTTGTTGAAGGCCGCGATGGCCTCCTTGTACTTGTTCGCGCGGTCGTCGTTGCCCCACCACGTCATCGTGATGGTGGCGGTCGCGTCCGTGGGCAGCGCGGTCGCGGGCGCCTGCGGCGCGGCGCTTCCACCGCACGCGGCCAGCGGCGCGAGCAGGGCTGCGGATCCTGCCGACAGCAACAGGGTTCGACGAGTCAACATGGCTTCCTCCTGGATCGGATGGTGCTCAGCAAAAGGGCGGGCTGACGTACGCGCCCACACCCCTGTAAGCGGTTACAGCCTTGCTTGCCCCAGACAATATGAGACGATTCAATCCGCCGTCAAGGGAATCCGGAAAAGTCGTGTGAGAGCCCCGTTCTGGTCGCTGCGACAAGGCGCATTCCCGCCGGGGCCGGCGAAGATCGCCGACAACGGGCGCCACCCCGTACGCTCAGACTCCCTGAAATCGTTCACAGGAACGGCGCGGACAAGGCGCGGTTGCCGCAATCCCCGCGGCCTGCCCGCGCAGGCGTCTACGCTGCAGGGATGGCCGAGCCGGAGAAGCGCCCCACGATCCACGACGTGGCCCGCCACGCGGGCGTGTCGTCGGCGACGGTGTCGCGCGTGCTCAACGGGAAGAAGTGGGTCGGGACCGAGACCCAGGCGGCTGTGCAGCGTGCGATCGCGCGGACCGGTTATACGACCAACCGCAGCGCCCGCTCCCTGGCGGGCGGCCGGTCGCGGTCGTACGCCTTCCTGATCACCCAGCCGCAGCGTGCCCTGTTCGAGGACCCCAACTACGCCGAGCTGATCCGCGGCGCTTCGGAGGAACTCAGCGAGCGCGACCTCGCGATGGTGATCATGATCGCCGACACCCGCGCGAGCGGCGCCAGGCCGTGGAGTACGTGGGCGGCGGCCACATCGACGGCGTCCTGCTGCTCTCGCCGAACGAGGGCGACCCGCTGCTGGTCGAACTCGAGCACACCGGGGTGCCGCTGGTGTGCAACGGCGGCCTGCCGCGCTGGAGCCACCGGATGAGCACCGTGACCGCCGACGACCACGGCGGCGCGGTGCTGGCGCTCGACCACCTGCTCGCGTGCGGCGCCCGCACCGTCGCGACGATCACCGGCCCGACAACTCGTGGGGGCGCGCGAGCGGCTGCGCGGCTACGCCGACGTCCTCGCCGCGCGGGGGCTCCCCCACGCGCCCGACCTGGTGGCCTCCGGCGACTGGTCCCCCGCGAGCGGGCGGGCCGCGATGGAAGCGCTCCTGGAACGCCGGGGCGACCTCGACGCGGTCTTCGTCGCCAACGACGCCATGGCGGCCGGGGCGCTGGACGCCCTGCGCGCCGCCGGCCGGCGCGTCCCCGACGACGTCCTGGTCGCCGGCTTCGACGACGCGGCGGTCGCGGCACAGGTGGACCCGCCGCTGACCACGGTGCGGCTGCCGCTGGAGCAGATCAGTCGCGAGATGGTCCGGCTGATCTGCGCGCCCGAGGGCGGACCCTCGCGCGTGACGCTGCCCACCGAACTGGTGGTGCGCGCCTCGGCGCCGGCCGCCCACGCGACGGCCGGCGCCCAGGGCGGCTAGGCCAGCTCCAGCGCCACCGTCGCGAAGGAGTGCGGCGGCAGGACGACCTGCGCGCCGCGCTCGTGCTCGGCGACGTCCAGGGCGACCGGGGCCACGGCGTCCGGCTGCTGGGCGGTGTTGTGGGCGAGCTTGTCGCCGGCGGCGAGCAGGCGGCCCGTCAGCGCGGTCACCTCGGCGCCGCGCAGATCGAGCACCACCGTGAGCGGCTCCTCGCCGTCGAGGTTGGACAGCGAGATCAGCGCGCTGTTTCCCGCGCGGGACGCGGACGCCGACACCATCTCGAACGGGCGGCCGCCGGCCTCCTGGGCGGCGGGGCCGTCCACGACGCGCGTGACGAGCGCGTCGGCGTCCTGGTGGGCCTTGTTCATCTCGAACACGTGGTAGGTCGGGGTGAGGATCAGCGCCCCGGTCTCCTCGTCGGTCAGCACGACCGCCTGCAGCACGTTGACGGTCTGGGCCAGGTTCGCCATGACCAGGCGGGCCGCCTGCCGGTGGAAGCCGTCGAGGTGGACCGCGGCCACGAGGGCGTCCGTCATCGTGTTCTGCTGGTACAGGAACGCGGGGTTCGTGCCCTCCTCGGTGGCCCACCAGGTGCCCCACTCGTCGAGGATCAGGCCGATCTGCCGCTGCGGGTCGTAGGCGTCCATCACGGTGCCGTGCGCCTGGACGAGCCGCTCCACCTCCTGGGCCTTGGCCAGGACGGCGCGGTACTGGTCGTCATCGATCTCGCGGGCGCGCGTCTTGGCGTCCCACTCGCCGATCACGGAGTACGCGTGCACCGTGATGGCCTGGAACGGGCCGTTCGGGAGCGAGTGGCAGCCCAGACAGCTGACGGCCTCCATCAGGGTCCGCGTCCAGTCCAGATCGCCGTCGTTGGCACCCGCCGCGATCCGGTAGAGCCGGTTGTCGCCGTGGTTGCGCAGGTAGGCGGCGTAGCGGCGCGCCTCGTTGGCGTAGTGGGCGGCGGTCATGTTGCCCCCGCAGCCCCAGGGCTCGTTGCCGATCCCCAGTAGGTCACCTTCCAGGGCTCGGTGCGGCCGTTCGCGGCGCGCTCGTCGGCGAGCGGTCCGCCGTGGCCGGAGATGTACTCGACCCAGTCGGCCATCTCGGCGACCGTGCCGCTGCCGACGTTGCCGTTGACGTAGGGCTCGGCGCCCAGCAGGTCGCACAGGTCGAAGAACTCGTGGGTGCCGAAGGAGTTGTCCTCCACGACGCCGCCCCAGCTCGTGTTCACCTTGCCCGGACGCTGCTCGCGCGGCCCCACCCCGTGGCGCCAGTGGTACTCGTCGGCGAAGCAGCCGCCGGGCCAGCGCAGGTTGGGGATGTCGATGGCGCGCAGGGCGGCCACCACGTCGTCGCGGATGCCGCGGGTGTTCGGGATGTCGGAGTCCTCGCCGACCCAGAAGCCGCCATAGATGCAGCGGCCCAGGTGCTCGGCGAAATGTCCGTACAGGTGGCGGGAGATCTTCGCCTCGGGCAGGTCCAGGTTGACGACGATGCGTGCGTCGGCCATGTGTGGCTCCTCGGTGGTGTGTGGTCACGATGGCGGTCGGGGTCCAGTCAACCGGAGGCGCGAGGCCGCGTCAGCGGAATCGGTGAAACATTTCAATATGTGGCGTCCGGGCGTGCGGCGCGCCCCGTCGGCGAGCCCCGGAGCCCGGTCGACCGGCGAGCTCCCGGCCCAGCGCCCTGCGCGCGTCGCACCACCCCGCACGGGGGATCTCCGCGCCACCATCGGACCTCCACCCGCACACTTGTCCCGATAGGTCGACGAACCCCCTAGCCAAAACCACCGTTCTCGTGGATACTTGTACGCACAAGTTCTCGAAGAGGAGAGATCCATGACTGAACCATCGGGCACCGGGGCCCCGGACGCCCCCGCCGAACAGCCGCGGCGCGGCGTCGCGCTGTACGACATGATGAACAAGATCCCGGGCGGGCTCATGCTGATCCCGCTGGTGCTGGGATCCATCATCGGGACGTTCGCGCCGGACGCGCTGAAGATCGGCTCATTCACCACCGCGCTGTTCCAGGGCAGCGCGCTGCCCCTGATCGGCCTGCTGATCTTCGCCACGGGCATGCAGGTCACCCTGCGCACCTCCGGCCCTGTGCTGGCGACCACGGGCGTCGTCCTGCTGACCAAGTCGATCATCCCGGCGACGCTCGTCATCGTGCTCGGCATGGTCGTGGGGATCGACGGCATCCTGGGCGTCTCGATCCTCGCGATGCTGGTGGCGGTCGACAACTCCAACGGCGGGCTCTGGCTGGCCTTCACCGGCCGCTACGGCGACAAGCGCGACCGCGGCGCCTACATCGCCTCCGCGCTGAACGACGGCCCGTTCTTCTCGATGCTGTTCCTGGGCGCCTCCGGCCTGGCGGCCATCCCCGGCTGGGCGCTGCTCGCCGCCGTCATCCCCTTCATCCTGGGCATGATCGTGGGCAACCTGGACCACAAGTGGACCGAGATCATGAAGCCCACGCCGAGCATCGTCATCCCGTTCTTCGCGTTCGCGCTCGGCACGGGCATCAACCTGCAGACCGTCGTCACCGGCGGCCTGAGCGGCCTGGTCCTGGGCGCGATCGTGGCGCCGATCACCGGCTTCTTCGTCTACCTGGGCTACAAGTACCTGCTGCGCCGCGGCCGCCGGGCGGGCATCGGCTTCGCCGCGGGCACCACCGCGGGCAACGCGATCGCCACGCCGGCGATCGTCGCGGCCGCCGACCCCACGTTCCAGCCGTTCGTCGGGACCGCGACCGCCCAGGTGGCCGCCTGCGTGCTGGTGACCGCGGTGGTGGCGCCCATGCTGGCCGCGTGGATGCTCAAGCGCGAGGGCGGCCTCCTCACCGAGGAGGAGATCGCCAGGCTCGACGAGATGGAACTCGGCGTGAGCGAGCCGAAGCTGTGACGTCGACCGACCCCCTGGTCCTGATCCTCGCGGACGACCTCACCGGCGCCGGCGACACCGGCATGAAGTTCGCCGACGCGGGCTGGTCCACGTTCCTGCTGCGCGGGGAGGCCCCCTCCCCGCCGGCGGGGCCGTCACCCGGACGCTCGGCACCCGCGCCCTGCCCGGGGCGGACGCCGCCCACCTCACCGCGGCCGCCGTCGCCCAGCTCGCCGGCGTCCCGCACGGCCGGCTCTACCTGAAGGTGGACTCGACCCTGCGCGGCTCGGTCGCCGCCCAGGTGGCCGGGGCGCTCGCCGAGCGGCGCCGCACCCACCCGGACGCCTTCGCCGTCGTCTGCCCGGCCTACCCGGCCATGGGGCGCACGGTCAGCGGGGGCGCCCTCCTGGTGGATGGCGTCCCCGTGCACGAGACGGCCGCCGGCACCGACCCGGTGACCCCCGTCACCACCCCGCGGCTCGCCGACCTGGTGCCGGGCGGGATCACCCTGCCCGCCCCCGACACCTGCGCGGACGCCCTCGCGGCGCTCGACGCCCACGGGGAGCCGGGTGCCGTCCTGTGCGTGGACGCCACGACCGAGCAGCACCTGGCCGCCCTGGCCGCCGCCGTCACCGGGCTGGGCGCCCGCGCGATCCCCGTCGGCTCGGCCGGGCTCGCCCGCCACCTGGCCAGCGCCTGGCGGGCCGAGCCGACCAGGGCGACACCCCGGGCGCCGCTGAGCGGGCGCCGCGCCGTGGTGGTCCGCAGCTCGGCCAACGCGGCCTCGCGCGAGCAGGTCGCCCGGCTTCTGGCCGCCGGCCCCGACCCGCGCGTCACCGTCCTGGAGGCGCCGGACCGGGCCGGGGGCGACCGGGACCCGGTCGCGGTGGCCTCCGAACTCGCCGGCCGCGTGCTGACGGAGGTCGCGGCGGGCGCCGACACCCTGGTGCTGCTCGGCGGCGACGGGGCCGAGGCGGTCCTTGACCGCCTCGGCCACACCACCCTGCGCGTCCTCGGCTCGGTGGTCGAGGGCGTGCCCCTGCTGCAGACCACCACACCCGCCCCGCTCACCGTCGCCACGAAGGCCGGCGGATTCGGCGCGGCCGACACCCTCACCGCCATACTCGAAGAACTGCTGGAAGAGGAATGACCATGCCCCAACCCGTACTCGCGTTCACGCTCGGTGACGTCGCCGGCGTCGGCCCCGAGATCACCGCCAAGGCGCTGCTGCTCCACCCCGACCTGCGGGAGGTGTGCGTGCCGGTCGTGATCGGCGACGCGGACGCCCTCCGCAAGGGCGCCGAGGTCGCCGGGCTCGACCCCGCGACCGTCCGCGTCATCGAGGACCCCTCCCAGGCGTCCAACGACCCGGCCACCATCGAGGTCGTCCAATTCGGGCCCTCCCTGGGGGATGTGCCCCACGGCGAGCTCGACGCCCGGGCCGGCGACGGCGCCTACCGCTTCGTGGTCGCCGCGTGCGACCTGGCCAAGGAGGGCAAGGTCGCGGGCATCGTCACCCCGCCGCTCAACAAGGCCGCCATGCACCTGGGCGGCCACAAGTACCCCGGGCACACCGAACTGCTGGCCGAGCAGTTCGGCGTCGAGGACTTCTCCCTGGTGCTGTCGGCGGGCGACCTGTACTTCTTCCACCTGACCACGCACGTCTCCATGCGGGAGGCCATCGAGCTCATCACCCCCGAGCGCACCACGGCAGTCCTCGACCTGGCGGCGTCGTTCGTGCGGGCGCTGGGGCGTCCCGACGAGGCGATCGCCGTCGCCGGCCTCAACCCGCACGCCGGGGAGGACCGCCTGTTCGGCACCGAGGACGCCGACATCCTCGCGCCGGCCATCGAGGCGGCGCGAGCCCGCGGCGTCAACGCCCACGGCCCGCTCCCGGGCGACGCCGTGATCCCGGCCGCCGTCCGCGGCAAGTGGAACATCGTGATCTGCTGCTACCACGACCAGGGCCACGCGCCGTTCAAGGCCGTCTACGGCAACGACGGCGTCAACATCACCGTCGGGCTGCCGGTCGTGCGGGTCTCGGTCGACCACGGGACGGCCTTCGATATCGCCGGGAAGGGCATCGCGGACGAGGAGAGCCTCGTGCTCGCCGCCCGGCGCGCCGCCGCGCTCGCCCCGGGCTGGGATGAGGTCTGGCGGACGGCCCGCGGACAGGCCGAACCTCGGTAGTCTCCAGGGCATGTCGGACAGCGGAACGACCCCCCGCCCCAGGAGGGTTCCGCGCCATGCCCAGGTCGCCGAGACGCTGCGCGGCCGCATCGACGACCGGGAGATCCTCCCGGGCGCCGGGCTGCCGAGCGAGAAGGCGCTCTCGGAGGCGTTCGGCGCGTCCCGCTCGGTGATCCGGCAGGCCCTGGCGACGCTGGAGGCCGAGGGCCTGATCAGCAAGTCGCAGGGGCGGGGCACCATCGTCAGCGGACGCGCCGAGCGGCACCGGGATCCGGCCCGCTCGGCGGGCCTGTCCTCGCAGATGCGGGGGCTGGGCGCGCGGACCGCCACGACGGTGCTCACCTACCGCGTCGAGACGCCCCCCACCCAGGTGCGCCACCTGGAGGGGCCCAGGCGCTCCGGCTGGAGCGGCTGCGCTACGTCGACGACGAGCCGGTCGCCTTCATCCGGACCTGGCTGCCGGCCGACCTCGCCGACGCGCTGCCCGCCGACTGCCTGCGGGACGCGTCGCTGCACGAGCTCATGACCGAGCGGGCCGGCGTCCGGATCGCGTCCGGCACCCGCGAGGTGCGCGCGACGGCCGCCCGCCCCCCGATCGACGCGCACCTCGGCGTCGACCCGGGGTTCCCGCTGCTGCTGCTGGAGGGCGAGAGCTTCGACCAGCACGGCCGGGTGGTCGAGGTGTTCTCGACCTGGCACCGCAGCGACCGCGTCGCGTTCGACGTCAGCCTGGCCCCGACCGAGGCGATCCGCGCCGGCGAGGAGACCCCCGAGGACCGCGTCGGCCGGCTGCGGGCGCTGCTCGCCGAGGCCCAGCGCGAGCTGGACGCGCTCGACGAGGGCGACCGGGTCCAGTAGGGGCGCGTGCGGGCGTGAGGTGGGCCCGCAGCTCGCCTGCGTGGGGCGAAGCCCGGCGTCAGTGCGCGGCGGCCAGCTGCTGCACCGGGTGATCGACGCACCACTGCAGCGACGCGGTGAGCGCGGCGACGACGTCCTGCTCCTCCACGCCCAGCACCGGCAGCGTCGCGGCCGGGTCGGTCACGGCGTCCCGCTCCTGGAACATCGCCGTGAACGGCAGGTGGACGCCGTGCTCGACGCCCTGGGCGGCCAGCTGGTCGTCGAGCTTCTGGTAGGTCGGCAGCACGGCGTCCAGCGGGACCACGACCACGTCGGCGGGATCGCGGCCGATCAGCGTGCAGGCGATCGTGTAGAGCTCGGCGTAGGACAGGTCGTAGCCGTTGATGGCGTAGGTGGCGCCGTGCTCGCCGCGCTCCATGGCGCCGACCGCGGCCTGGGCCACCTGCTCCGCCGTCACCGACGACGTCGTGCCGCCGAGGACCGTCACGGGCTGGTCGGCCACCGACGCGCGGTCGAGCACGAACTGCCACAGCGGGCGCTGCCCGGCGACGAGCCCGAAGATGTAGGGCAGGCGCAGCACCATCACGTCCATGGCGCCCGCGCCCTCCATGATGGCGACCTCCTCCTGCAGCAGCCGGGTGCGCGGGTAGGGGTTCTCGCGGTAGGCGATGTCGGTCCAGCGCTGGGCGAACTCGGCGGTGTAGGAGCCGTACAGGACGAACTTCTTCACCCCGGCCTCGCGGGCCAGCCGCGCGATCCGCTGGGTCGGCAGCACGTTGGCCTGGTAGAAGAAGCGCGCGGCGGGTGCGGCGGGGATGGTCCGCTCGTCGGCGCCGATGGCGTAGAACAGGGCGTCGTGGCCGGCGAACAGGTCCAGCAGGTCGGCGTCCGGCAGGGTGGTGAGGTCGGCCCAGACGGCGGTCACCTCGGGCGCCAGCGTGCCCTGGTCCGAGCCGGGCAGCGACACCGACGTCACCTCGTTCCCGCGCCGCAGGAGTTCGGTGACGGTGTGGAATCCCAGGAGTCCGGTGCCGCCGAGGACGAGCGCGCGTGCCACGATGTTCTGCCTTTCCGTGCGGGCCGGTGGGGCCCTGCGAGGGGGTCGTCGCCGCCGTGACGGCGACTGATTGACAACTGGAAATTTACTCCCGTGGCGCCGCCCGGCCCATTCCCCGGGCCTCGATCCCGGATCCCAGAACGGCGTTGTCCGGCTCGCGGGATAACGACGATTTCCCCTCGATCCGGTGGTTCTCGACCCCGGGAGACCGCGTCCCTGTGGGGGCGACGGCGTTGCCGGAGGTCGGCAACCGCCTTGACCCGGGACACGCACCCCGCCACGATGCATACGTATGCATCCAAGCGCCGCGCGGGAGGACCGCCGGGACGACCAGCGAGAAGGAGCACCGTGACCGACGGCTACACCCTCACCCACGACGGCGGCGTCGCGACGCTGACCGTCGACCGACCGGCGCAGCGCAACGCGCTGGACGTCCCGCTCGTCGAGCGGCTGACCGACGCGCTCGACGCCCTGGAGGGCGCCCGCTGCCTCGTCCTGACCGGCGGCGGGGAGAAGTCCTTCATCGCCGGGGCGGACATCAACGACCTGCTGGCCTACACCCCCGAGCAGGCGCGGCGCCACATCGAGGTGGGCCATCGGCTGTTCAGCCTCATCGAGGAACTGCCGATCCCGACCATCGCGGCCGTCAACGGCTACTGCCTGGGCGGCGGGCTCGAGATCGCGATGGCGTGCGACATCCGGCTCGCCGCCGCGCGGGCGCGCTTCGGCCAGCCCGAGGTCAAGATCGGGATGCCGTGCGGCTGGGGCGGCACCGAACGCCTGCAGCGGCTCATCGGGCAGTCGCGGGCCAAGTACCTGATGCTCACCGGCGCCATGCTGGACGCCGACGCCGCGGCGGCGGCGGGGCTGGTCGCCGAGGTGCTGCCGGACGTCCCCGCGCTGCGGGCGCGCGCCGCGGAGCTCGCGGCCGAGCTGGCCGGCCACTCCCCCTCGTGCTGCGGGCCACCAAGCAGATGATCGCGGACGCCCACGGCGCCACCGCGCGCGAGGTCGCCCACCGCGACGAGCTCGCGCTGGCCTACCTGATGACGACCGCGGACGCCAAGGAGGGCCTCACGGCGTTCTTGGAGAAGCGTCCCGCCGTCTACCGGGGGCTGTGATGGGACGCGTCGCTCTGGTCACGGGCGCCGGGCGGGGCATCGGCGCCGCCATCGCGTCCCGGCTGCGCGCCGACGGCTGCCGCGTCGTCGGGGTCGACCTGGCCTTCGACGCCGGACAGGGCCCGGCGTGGGTGCCGCTGCCCGGGCGAGCCCCGGCTCCCCCGCTCGGCCACGATGGTGAGTCCGCCCCCGCCGACGACGCCTCCGGGCGGGCCTGGAGCGTGACCGGCGACCTCGCCGACGCGGCGTTCCGCGACGACCTCGTCGCCGCGGTGGTCGCCGCGTTCGGGCGCATCGACGTGCTGGTCAACAACGCGGGCGTCTCCGCGGCCAAACGCGGCGACCTGCTGGAGGTGACCCCCGAGAGCTGGGAGCGCGTCCTGGGCATCAACCTCACCGCGACGATGTTCCTCACGCAGGCGGTCGCGCGGGTGATGGTGGCCCAGGAGCCGGTCGCCGGACGCCGCGGCGACATCGTGAACCTGGGCTCGCTCAACTCGTGGATGGCCTCGCCGGACCGGGTCGAGTACTGCGTCTCCAAGGCGGGCGTCTCGATGCTCACGTCGGTGTTCGCCGCCCGGCTGGCCGGCGACGGCGTCCGGGTGAACGAGGTGCGGCCGGGCGTGATCGAGACCGCCATGACAGCGGTCGCCCACGACAAGTACTCCGCGATGATCGAGGCCGGCGCGTTCCCGATCGCGCGCTGGGGGCGTCCGGCCGACGTCGCGGACGCGGTCGCGGTGCTGTGCTCGACCGAGTTGGCCTACACCACGGGGCAGGTGCTCCACGTGGACGGCGGCTTCCACCTCCCCCGGCTGTGAGCCCGTGACCGTCACGGCGACCGAGGTAGCCCGCCGGCTGGGTCTCTCCCAGTCGACGGTCTCCCGCGCGCTGGCGGGCAGCCCGCTGGTTTCGGCGGCCACCCGCGAGCGCGTCGAGGAGGCGGCCCGCGCGATGGGCTACCGGCCCAACGCGGCCGGGCGGTCGCTGAAGGTCGGACGCCACGGCACCCTGGGCATCGTCGTGCCCGACCTGGCCGGCGGCTACGGCGCCGGCGTCGCGACCGGGGTGCTGGCGGCCGCCGCGGCGCGCGGCGACCAGCTGCTGGTGGCCGACTCCGGCGGCACCCCCGCCGGGGAACTGGCGGCGTTCGAGACGCTCGCGTCCCAGGCCGACGGCGTCGTGCTGCTCGCCCCGCGCTGCCCCGCCCCCGAACTGACCGCCGCGGTGGCGGGGTTCCGGCACGTCGTGGTGGTGGGCCGCTCCGTTCCGGGGCTCGACAGCGTGCTCGCCGACGAGGCGCCCTCGATCACCGCGCTGCTGGATCACCTCACCGCGCTCGGGCACCGCACGATCGGCTACCAGGGCGGCCCGTCGGCGGCGCCGTCGGAGCGGCTGCGGCGCGCCGGGCTGCGGGACTACTGCGCCCGGCATCCGGGGGTCACGCTCGTCCGGCTGGACGCCGAGGGCCTCGACGCGCGCGCCGGGCTCGTCGCCGCGGACGAGGTCGTGGCGCGCGGGCTGGGGGCGGTGCTCGCGTTCAACGACCAGACCGGGCTGGCCCTGATCGGCCGCCTGCGGACCCTGGGCGTCGACGTGCCCGGCGAGGTCTCGGTGGCGTGCTGGGACGACACGGCGCTGACGGCGATCATCCCGCCCCACCTGACCACGGTGAGCCTCGCGCTGGCCGAACTGGCCGCCGCGGCGTCCGAGCGGCTGTACGCGCTCCTGGCCGACCCCGCGCAGCCGCCGACGACGACGCTGCTGCCGAGCGTGCTCCGCGTCCGGGACTCCACCGGCCCCGCGCGCCGCTGAACCGGACCTCGGCGCGTCGTCTCGCACGGAGGTGTCGTTCTGGTGCCCCGAGCGCTCACCCCCCGTGGCGTCCGCCGTTGTCAGCGTTATTCGCCCTCAGGAGCGGCGCGCCTGGCGGCACCAGAACGACAACGAGGCACTCCGGGCCGCGAACCACGGCGTCCTCGCTCAGCCCGCCGCGCAAGGGCGGCGGCTCAGCCGACCGCGTGCACGTCGTTGTAGAGCCGGCCGGCGTGCAGGGCCAGATAGGCGACCTCGTCGGAGGTGAGCGTCCGGCCCAGCCGCAGCCCGACCACGTCGCCGAGCCGGACGGCGGCGTCCGCGGCGTTGGGCTGGGCGGTGCGGATGGCACCCATGATGTCCATGGGGGCGTCGGTGAGCTGGCGGTCCTCGGCGACCCGCACCATCAGGTAGCGCAGGTGCGTGACGAACCGGGCGGCGCCCATGCTCGCGCGGTCGATGGGCTTGCCCCAGCGCTGCTCCAGCTCGTTGAACGCCGTGCTGATGACGTCGGTCAGGGCCAGGGTGCTGCTGAGGTCGCCGCGGGCCCAGCGCTGGTTGATGAAGTGAAGCGCGAACGCGACCCACTCGTCCGACTGCAGCCGGACGCCGAGGGCATGGTTCGCGATCGCGAGCGCGCGGCGTCCCAGGGCGGACTCGTCGGGGTAGAGCTGGGCGACCTCCCACTTGAGCGGGAACTCGATCTCGACGCCCTCGTCGGCGCGCCGGACCGCGAAGGTGAGGTGATCCAGCACGGGGAGCAGGATCGCCTGGCTGACGGTCGTGCCCAGCCGCTCGTGGGCCAGGTCGACGATGCGCTGCGCCACCCGGGCCTGCTCCCACGTGGCGCCCGCCAGCATCTCGGCGAGCTGGGTGGCCCGGTAGGTGGCGTCGGAGACGAAGCGCTGCCCGCCGACGGCGTCCAGGGACTCGCCCGGCTTGCGGCCGAAGCCGAGCCCCTTGCCGAGGAGGACGACCTCGGTGCCGTCGCCCTCGGTGCCGAGGACGACGTTGTTGTTGTACACCTTCTTGACGGTGACCGGTCCGGACGCCATGGGTTCCATCCTGCCTGGGTTCGGGGAGGTGCGCCGGGAGGCGGCGCGGGACTGCGGGCGGAGCCGGGTGGCCCCGCCCGCAGTCAGGTGCCGATTACTTGGGCGAAACGGTGACGACCGGCTCGTGGCCGGTGGCCCCCAGATCGACCGCGGACACGGCGAACTTCTTGCCGTTGGTGACCAGGACCGGGGTGGCCATCGAGGGCACCTTCGGGGCCACCGCGGCGAGGTCGACGCGGATGATCGGGTCGCCGGCCTCGACGCGCTCGCCCTGGGCCTGGAGCGCCGTGAAGCCCTCGCCCTTCAGCTTGACGGTGTCGATGCCGATGTGGACCAGGATCTCGGCGCCGTTGTCGGCCTTGATCGCGTAGGCGTGCATCGTCTTGGCGAGCAGGACGAGCTTGCCGGACACCGGGGCGCGGAACGTCCCGTCCGTCGGCACCACGGCGAAGCCGTCGCCCATGGTGCGGCCCGAGAAGACCGGGTCCGGCACCTCCTCCAGCGTGATGATCTGGCCGTCGACCGGACGCTCCAGCGTGATCGGCTCGACCGGGACGCCCGTGGCGACGGGCTCCTCCTCGACCGGGGCGGCCACCACCGGGGCGTCGATCGCCGCGGCGAGCTCGGCCGGCGGGGCGGTCGGGTTGGCGGCCAGCGCGGACTGGATGGACGACTTGAGCGCGTCGGCCTGCGGGCCGAAGACCGCCTGGACGTTGTTGCCGACCTCGATGACGCCGGCGGCGCCGAGCGCCTTGAGGCGGTTCTGGTTGACCTTGGCCTTGTCGCCGACCTCGATGCGCAGGCGCGTGATGCAGGCGTCCACGTGCTTGAGGTTCTCACGACCGCCGAACGCGGCGATGAGCTGCTCGGCCTTCGCGTTGTCGCCCAGCGCACCGGCGGCGGCGACCTCGGCGTCCTCGATGTCGGCCAGCTCGGCGCGACCCGGGGTCATCATGTTCCACTTGATGATCACGAAGCGGAACAGGAAGTAGTAGAAGACCGCGAACGCCAGCCCGAGGCCGATCAACAGCGGGATGTTCTTCGCCGCCGGGGCGGTGCCGTACAGCAGCAGGTCGATCAGGCCGGCGGAGAACGAGAAGCCCAGGTGGATGTCGAGGGCGTACGCGATGGCCATGGACAGGCCGGTCAGGAGCGCGTGCACCACGTAGAGCGGGAACGCGACGAACATGAAGGCGAACTCGAGCGGCTCGGTGATGCCGGTCAGGAACGCGGTCAGGCCGGCGGCGGTCAGGATGCCCGCGGCGAGCTTCTTCTGGGCCGGACGCGCCACGTGGATCATGGCCAGCGCGGCGGCCGGGAGGCCGAACATCAGGATCGGGTAGAAGCCGGCGGTCAGGGCGCCCGCGGCGGGGTCGCCGGCGGCGAAGCGGGTGAGCTCGCCGGTCACGACGCCGGTCGGGGTGACGTAGTCGCCGTAGATGAACCAGATGTAGCTGTTGACGATGTGGTGCAGGCCCAGCGGGATCAGCATGCGGTTGACGAAGCCGTAGGTGAAGGCACCGAAGACGCCGGACGCCGCGATGAACTGGCCCAGGCCGGTCAGGCCGGCGTTGAAGATCGGGTAGAAGTAGCTCAGCGCGAAGCCGGTGATCAGCGTGGCCAGCGACACCACGATCGGGACGAAGCGGCGGCCGCCGAAGAAGCCCAGGTAGGTGGGCAGCTGGATGTCGTGGTACTTGTCGAACAGCCACGCGGTCAGCAGGCCCACGATGATGCCGGCGAACACGCCGTAGTTGATCATCGCCTGCTCGCCGGCCTTGTCGACGACGTCCTTGAGCACGACCGGGGACATCGACTTGAAGACGCCGTCGATGACGAGATAGCCGGCGACCGCGGACAGGGCGGTCGAGCCGTCGGCCTTCTTGGCGAATCCGATGGCGACGCCGACCGCGAACAGCAGCGGCAGGTTCGCGAAGATCGCGTTGCCCGCGGCGCTCATCGCGTCGAAGAACGGACCGATCACCGGGGCGTCGATGCGCCCCAGCAGGTCGTCCTGGCCCAGGCGCAGCAGGATGCCGGCGGCGGGCAGCAGGGCGATGGGCAGCATTAGGCTCTTGCCCAATCGCTGAAGTTGGGCGAAGCCCGGCACACGCAGGCCGCCGCTCTTGGCGGGAGCCTCTGTCTTGGTGGTCATCAGTGCGTCCTCCTTGGAAGAACCGATCGGTCGAACCAACCTTCGCGCGGGCACCCCTGATCCGGGGTGTTCACAAGGAGTCGCGCGGCGGCCAGCTCTGTTTCGACATGAGTGATGTCGCCCGGTCCAACGATGGGCCGAGCGGTTTCGCCTCAGGTGTTGCCTTCTTCAGTCACAATCCCGACGACTGGCGCCGCAAGCGCGTGTGCCCACGGTAGCACGTCGGCTCGCCCACTGTACGACCACGGACCGACGGCGCACAGGCGACGCGCCCTCGACCCCCGGAGTCGTCGGGCAGCCCTGTCGACGGGCGGAGGAGGGGGCTACGGTCGTCCCATGAGTTCCCGCGTCACGACCTGCCCCGCTTGTGGCACCAAGAACCGCGTCCCGGTGGCGTCGACGGGCCGGGTGCAGTGCGCGTCCTGCCACGCTCCTCTGCCCTGGCTGGTGGACGCCACCGACGCCGACTTCGCGGCCGCCACCGACACCGACCAGTTGGTGCTCGTCGACCTGTGGGCGCCGTGGTGCGGCCCCTGCCGGATGGTCGCCCCGATCCTGGAGCGGCTGTCGGTCCAGTACGCCGGCCGCGTCAAGGTGGTGAAGGTGAACGTGGATCACAACCCCGCGATCGCGTCCCGGTTCGACGCCCGCAGCATCCCGACCCTGGTGATGCTGCGCCGCGGCGAGACCGTGGCCCGGGTCGTCGGCGCGGAGAACGAGGCGTCGCTGAAGCGCCGCATCGACGCCGCCCTGGGGTAGGACCCGCGCGTCTGGGCGCACGCTGCCCGGGGAGATCCCGCGATGCTCAGTTCTGCCGCGGGAAGGCCTGGTGGAGCAACCACTGCAGGTCGGCGATCCGCTCCGCCCCGAGCGGCCCAGGCTCGGTCAGCTCCTTCTTCAGCCGGCGCGGCCACGCCACCCCCACGCCGTCGACCGTGAAGGGCCGCTGCAGCAGCCCCCAGTCGGCGTCCAGGAAGCACAGGTGCCCGTGCACGTCGACGTCCGGCTCGCCTTCGAGGGCCGCCCGGACCCGCTGCACCTGCCGGGAGACGCCCTCGACCAGGTCGCTGCGATCCCTGCCGCCGACCGTGAGGAACCGGCGCCGGGGCGTGAGGAGGCCGCCCTCGATGCGGACGTCGGGTCGCTTGTTCCGGTAGCGCTTGGCGTCCACCACGTGCACGCCCGTCGGGGACACCACGAGGTGGTCGATGTTGGCGCGCGACCCCGGGATCCGCCGGTCGTGCAGCACGCGCAACTCCGGGCCGGCGATGGTGGCCAGCATCCCGCCGAGTTGCTGCTCCCCCACCGCCCCGGTCGACCAAGCCTGCGTGGTCTGCGGGTCGTCGAACACCGCCAGCAGCAGCCTCCCCATCCGCGGGTACGCACCGGTGACACGTTCGCGGCGCGCGTCGTGGCGCCGCCGGTACTCCTGCGCCGCCGACGCCCCGGCCACCCCGTCCACGTGGTCCAACCCGACCCGGGGAACCTCCGACGCCCGACCCACGCCGACCTCGTGGCCGGGCGCGGGCGCCTCCGACGTCCCCACCACGTCCTCGGCGCGACGCCGCTCGGCCTGCGGCATGGCTGCCGTCCCCTGCTCGTGCGCGGAACCGACGGCCGATCCTGCCCGGGCCCGCGGCGGACACTCCACGCAGGTTGAATCCCCCGGCGTGTCCGGAGGCTCAACTGTGTGTGAGCTCAGCCGGTGGCTGGGCGTGTAGACGAGCGTAGAACGCGTTCTCGAGTTCTGCTGGTGGGATGTCGCCGCAGTACTCATACAGCCGTCGGTGGTTGAACCAGTCGATCCATTCGGCGGTGGCGTACTCGACATCATCCAGGGTCCGCCACGGCGCCCGGCGTTTGATCAGTTCGGTCTTGTACAAGCCGTTGATCGTCTCGGCCAGCGCGTTGTCATACGACGAACCGATGGCCCCGACCGAGGGCTGGATCCCGGCAGCGGCGAGCCGTTCGCTATAGCGGACGGCGCTGTACTGGGAGCCCCGGTCGTGATGCGCGATCACCGAGGCCAACTCGTGTCCGTCGCGTTGCCGGGTCCAGATGGCCTGCTCGACCGCGTCGAGGACGAGTTGGGTGGTCATGGTGGCCGAGCAGCGCCAGCCCAGGATCCGGCGGGCGTAGGCATCGGTGACGAACGCGACATACGCCCAGCCGGCCCACGTCGACACATACGTGATGTCGGCCACCCAAAGCCTGTTGGGCTCCAGCGGGGCGAAGTTCCGTTTCACCAGATCACCGGGACGAACGGCTGCCGGATCCGCGATCGTGGTGCGTTTCACCTTGCCACGCACCACCCCCGTCAGCCCGGCCGCGCGCATCAGCCGCTCGATCGTGCAGCGGGCCACGCTGATCCCTTCCCGGTTCAGCTGCAGCCACACCTTCCGGGCCCCGTACACGCCGTAATGAGCGGCATGCACCCGATGCACCTCCACCAACAAGGCCTGGTCGCGTTCTTGCCGACGCGTGGGAAGCTTGTCCTTCCACTCATAAAAAGTCGATGGGGCGATCGGCAGGCCATGCTCGGTCAGCACAGCACAGATCGGCTCAACACCCCATCGCAGCCCGCCAGGCTCCTGGCGGTCGGCGTGCTCGCGGATGAAGTCCACGATCACAGCCCTGGCCGGTCGAGCTCGGCCGCGAAGAAAGCCGAGGCCGCCTTCAAGATCGCGTTCGCCCGACGCAACTCGGCGTTCTCACGCTTGAGCCGCTTCAACTCGGCCGACTCCTCCGACGTGACCCCCGGCCGGGCACCCTGGTCGACCTCGGCCTGACGCACCCACTTCCGCAACGTTTCCGGCGTGGCCACCCCAGCAGGCCGGCCACCTTGGCCATCGCCGCCCAATCCGTCGGATGATCCGGCCGGACCTCGGCGTACATGCGCACCGCCCGCTGCTTCAACTCAAGCGGATACCTCTTCGATGTGTTCCCTGGCATGACTCCAAACCTTCCCTTCCCAAGGTTCGGAGCCCCCGGACACGCCGGGGGATTCAGGTGACGACACGGGCCCCTCGGTGATAGTCCGCCACCGTCCCCGCGCCGATCGCCACCCCGCAGCGCGCGCAGACGCCGGCGTACCTCAGCCTCATCCGCTTGATCAGTTCCGGCGTCCGCTCGTCTGCCATCGCCTCGCCCCCTCCGTCCCCCACAGCGAAAAGCTGCCACAGCGAGAGCGCTGATTCGCTGAGTCCACAGTTTTCCGCCGCGAGGATGGGGCAGGCTAGGCGCGAGCAAACCTCGCCACGGAGAGACGGAGACCGCGTGAGCGCCAAGAAACACATCACTGTCGTCGGAGCAGTCATCACTGAGCGCGGGCGCATCTACTGCACACGACGCGGCCCAGGACAGTTGGAGGGCATGTGGGAGTTTCCGGGGGAAAGATCGAGGCAGGCGAGACTGACGGGCAGGCCCTCATGCGCGAGATCCGCGAAGAACTCGGCTGCGTCGTGGCGGTCGATGAGCAGATCACGTCGACAACCCACGAGTACGACTTCGCGGTGGTCTCGTTGACGACCTACCTCTGCCGCCTGGTGGAAGGGACGCCTCGGCTCACCGAGCACACAGAGGCGCGGTGGCTTGCTCCCGAGGAACTGCAGTCGGTCACCTGGGCGCCGGCAGACGTCCCAGCGGTCAAGATCCTCGCGGGGCAGGACTTCCGTGCGCGTTGACTTCCAGTGGAGCGATCCCCTCGCGCTTGACGTCCGGTTCGGGTACCTCGATGAACGGGTCGGGGCCCCTCGCCAGCACCAACCACAGGTCGTCTTGAATGGACCCAACGAGTCCGTCCTCCGCGTCCTCCGGCACGAGTTGGGCACCTGTGAGACGTTCCTGTTCTCGGTCGCTTTCGTCACACCCCGTGCGATTGCCCTGCTCAAACAGGAACTCGTGGAGTTCGCCGGAACCGGCACCATCGTCACGTCTGACTACCTGGGCTTCAACTCTCCCTCCGCCTTCAGTGAACTGCTGAACCTCCGCAACCTGGGGATCGACGTCCGGATCCACACTGCCGACGCGTTCCATCCCAAGGGCTACATCTTCGGCCACCCTGGCCACGTCACGGCCCTCGTGGGAAGTTCCAACCTCACCGAGAACGCCCTGGTGACGAATCATGAATGGAACCTGCGCGTGACCGCGGCCCGAGGCAGCGATCTGTCCAACCAGTTGCTGCTACTGGAGCAGCGCCAACGCAGTGAGTCCGCCAGGCTCACCCGGGAGTGGATCGCCAGGTACGAGTCGGAGTACGCCCCACCGCCGCCACGTCGACGTCCTGAGCCTCACGCTCCCATCGAATCCCGGCAGCCCCGCCCGGCCATCGAACCCAACCAGATGCAGCGCGAGGCACTGGGCACCATCCAGGCTGTGCGTACCTCCGGCGAGCGCCGAGCGCTGGTGATCTCAGCAACGGGCACGGGGAAAACGATGCTGTCTGCCCTTGATGTCAGGGCGGCCGCACCCAAGCGCCTCTTGTTCCTAGTGCACCGCGAGCAGATCATCGATCGCACCATCCAGGAGTACCAACGCGTCATCGATGCCCCAGCCGGCCACTTCGGCAAACTGACTGGCTCTGCCAAGCAATGGTCCGCCCAATTTCTCTTTGCCACGGTTCAGACGATGTCCCGTCCGGATGTCCTCACACGCTTCGACCCTGACGCCTTTGACTACGTCATCGTGGACGAGGCACACCGGGCCGCCAGTCCGACGTACCGACTCGTCCTCGAGTACCTGCGCCCGGCCTTCCTCCTGGGCATGACTGCTACCCCAGAGCGAACGGACAGCCACAACGTCTTTGAGTTGTTCGACTTCAACGTGCCCTACGAGATTCGGCTCAACAGAGCGCTTGAAGAAGACATGCTCACGCCCTTCCACTACTACGGGATCGCGGACGTCACGCTCGCCGACGGCCGCACCCTCACGGACAAGGATGACCTCACCGTCATGATCTCGCCCGAGCGCGTGACGCACCTGATTCACTCGCTGGAGGTCTACGGGCAGGCAAGCATCCCTCCACGAGGCCTTATCTTCTGCTCGCGCAAGGACGAGGCCCACGCCTTGTCTCGGGCACTCAATCAGCGCACTCTGCGAGGGGTCCCACTGCGCACGATGGCGCTCACGGGGGACGATCCCGTCTCGACACGTGAGGGGGCGGTCGCCCGCCTCGAGCGCGGAGAACTGGACTACCTGCTCACCGTCGACGTCTTCAACGAGGGCGTGGACATTCCCACGATCAACCAGATCATCATGCTTCGTCAGACCCAGTCCTCGATCGTGTTCGTCCAGCAACTCGGGCGAGGCCTCCGTAAGGCAGTGAGCAAGGACTACGTCGTCGTCCTCGATTTCATCGGCAACTACACGAACAACTTCCTGATCCCCATCGCGCTGTTCGGCGACGAGTCTTTGAACAAGGAGTCGCTGAAGCAGCATCTCATCGCCGCCGAGGAGGCGGGCGTGCTGCCAGGTCTCGCCAGCATCCGCTTCGATCGCATCTCTCAGCAACGCGTCCTTCAGTCGATCGCCAGCGCCAAACTCGACAGCCTGACAAACCTCAAGAAGGCAGTTGAGACACTGCGGAACCGGCTCGGAGCCCTCCCCCGGCTCATGGACTTTCTACGGTTTGACTCGGTCGATCCCGTTCTCCTTGCGACGAGGCTCGGAAGCTATCCCGCGCTCCTCGAAAGACTCTTTCGCATCTCCTGCGGCCTGACAGGCCAAGAAATGAAGTTCCTCGAACTCGTCTCGTGCGAAGTGTTCACGGCGAAACGGCCCCATGAGTTCATCGCGTTGCGTGCGTTGCTACGGACGGGGGGCCTGACCTTGGATCAACTGACGCAAGCCTTCGCGGATGAAGGGCTCGCCCCTTCGAGAGCTCAAGCCATGAGTGCGATCTCGTCGCTCACCCTGGAGGAGCACTCCGAGGTGGACCAGAAGCGTTTCTGGCGGCCGATGGCTGGGTATGACTCCTCGGGCCTCATCACACTTGATCGCGGCGCCCTGGCTTCTTACCGGTCGTCGACTGCTTTCCGCTCCTGCATTGACGATCTGATCGAGACAGGATCAGCCATCGCTGACCGTCGCTACGCCGGAGGCACCCCATTCGTGGCTGGGTGGCAGTACTCCCGCAAGGAGGTGACGAGGCTGCTGTGCTGGCCCCGCAAGTGGACGTCAACCCTGTACGGCTACCGGGTCGACCGCCGCAGTGGACAGTGCGCCATCTTCGTGACGCTCCACAAGTCAGAGGACGTCTCCGCGAGCACCGCGTATGAGGACAGCCTCCTCGATACCTCCACCATGTTGTGGTACACCCGGAGTCGGCGGACGCTCGCCAGCGATGAAGTCAAGGCCATCGTCGCGAACGACGTAGCCCTCCACGTGTTCGTCAAGAAGGACGACGCCGAGGGAACTGACTTCTACTACCTGGGACGGGCCGAGGCTCGTGACGCCGAACAGACCACGATGATGGGTCAGTCGGCGCCGCTCGACGTCGTGCGCATGCACCTTCACTTCGCCGAGCCGATCCAGTCCGCCCTCTTCGACTACTTCCACCCGATGCTGACGGAGTAGCGGCCCGCGTCGCGCACCTCTGCTGCAGTGTCGGCCCGCGCGGTCAGAAGTCGTCGACCTCGCCGGCGAAGACGGCGTGCTCGGCGACGTCCCCGATGTAGCCGATCGCCAGGATCATCGTCTCCAGGTCCCGGAGGGTGAGCCCGCGGGCGGGCATGGTGGTCGTGATGCAGTGATACGGCGGCAGCCTCACGTGGCCGAAACTCTTGAAATCCCAGAGCACCCGCCCGATCGTCCGGGCGATCTCGTCGTCCTCGTCGCTGTCGTCGAACAACGCCTTCTCCTGCCAGGCGACACGGGTGACCAACTGGATCCTGTCCGGCAGTCGGAGCGCCGCGCCGGTGCGACGGATGATGGGGCCGCCCTTCGGAGTCCCGTACACCTCGACGTACTGGGTGCGGCCGTCCCTGAGCCCCTCGTCCACCTCGACGACCACCATCGCGTCGTCGCGGAACACGATGCTCTGCCACGTGGGGGACGCCTCGACCGCGTCGAGCAACTCCGAGACCTTCATGGTTCCTCCCCCGGGACGACGATCTGGGCAGCACGCTACTGATGGGCGGGGCGGGGCGCGCGGCTTCCCCGGGAATCGCAGCCCTGAGATAGGGCGCGCCCACGCTCGCCGACCGACGGCGAGCCCAACCCCACCCGATCTGCTCCCAGGCGCGGCCCCAGAACGCGGGCCGCCACGGCGTCCACCGGCCCCCACTCCGGGCGATCGAGCCCCGAGGGGGCCCAGGATCGACCCTTGCCACAGCGTCTACAACGTTGTAACAATATGCGGGAGAGCTCTTCGGACGATGACCTGTCCGCCGTCCACCCAGGACGCCCCGCTGAAGTTCAGTCGCACTCGAAGGAGAGTCGCCGTGACTCGACGCCCACTCGCCCGCTCCTCGCTCGCCACCCTGCTCGCCTGCGGGCTCCTCGCCGCCGGGGGCGCCTCGCCCGCCCTCGCCGACCCGGGCGACGCGCCCGGCACCTTCCACAACTACGTCGGCCAGGACCAGGTGGACGCCTTCTCCGACCCGACGATCATCCGCGGCCAGGACGGCTACTGGTACATGTACGCCAGCCAGACGGTGATGCGGAAGGACAACACCTCCGGATCGCACGTGATGCCGATGATGCGCTCGAGCGACCTGGTCGACTGGACCTACATCGGCGACGTCTTCACCGCCGCCAACGCGCCGACCTGGTGGCCGTTCGAGGGCAGCCTGTTCTGGGCGCCCGACATCCGCTACATCAACGGCACCTACTACCTGTACTACTCGTTCAACCGGCCCGGTAAGGACCAGGCGATCGGCCTGGCGACCTCCGACTCGCCGGCCGGGCCGTGGACCGACATCGGCCACCCGGTGGTGAACATCAACGACGGCACCAACGAGATCGACTCCTCGCTCTACATCGGTGAAGACGGCACCAAGTACCTCTACTACGGCTCGTTCGGCAACGGCGGCATCAAGGTGGTCCGGCTCAACGCCGAGGGCACCGCGTCCGTCGGCACCCCGCAGCGCGTCGTCGCCCCAGCCGCGGCGAGGCGCCGTACCTGGTCGAGCGCGACGGCTGGTACTACCTGTTCTACTCCGGCCTCGGCTGCTGCGACGGCGCCCAGGGCGCCTACCAGGTGTTCGCCGGACGCTCCCGCAGCCCGATGGGTCCCTTCCTCGACCGCGAGGGCGTCGACCTCAACGCGCTGCATCCGGGCGGGACGCTCGTGCTCTCCACCAACGGCAACCGCTGGGTCTCGATCGGGCACAGCGCCAACTTCACCGACGCCTCGGGCCAGACCTGGATGATCAACAACGGCCTGGACCGCACGACGCCCGAGTGGGGCGGCCGCCCCACGATGATGGACCGCCTCGACTGGATCGACGGCTGGCCCACCGTGCGCGAGGGCCACTGGCAGTCCGACGAGGTCGTCCCGGCGCCGAAACTGCCGCAGGTCGGCTCGACCGGCGACACGGCGTCCCCGCAGGGCTTCGTCAAGGACGGTTCGGGCACCTGGACCCGGCGCACCGAGAAGCAGGCGGGCGGCTACTACGCCTCGCAGTCGCAGTCGCCCAACCCGCTGTTCCTGCTCACCCAAGACGCCGTGGCCGCGGACATCCGCGCCGAGGCCGACGTCCGGCTCGTCGGCGCCGCGGCCCCCGGGCGCGAGGGCCGCGCCGGCCTGACGCTGGCCTACCGCGACCGCAACAACCACGTCACCGCCTGGCTGGACGCCGCCGCGCGCGCCCTGGTCGTGGAGACCACCCGCAACGGCCGGGTCACCGCCCGCGAGCACGCCGACCTGTACGCGGGCTTCGACTTTGCCTCCTGGAAGCGGATCAGCGCCGAGGTGCGCGACGGCGAGGCCACCGTCAGCGTCAGCGACGCCGACCTGGGCAACCCGCTGGGCACGGTCACCCTCGACGTGCCCGACGGCCTCCCGGCGCGCGCCGGCGTCGCCTCGACCCGCGGCGCGGGCGAGGTCGACAACCTGTCCGTGGCGAAGCTGTACACCCCGCACACCGACGCCAAGCCCGCGCCGAAGCCGGGCGAACTGCTGGCCGACCACTCCGACGAGTTCGCCTCCGCCACCCTCGACGACGCCTGGTCCTGGTACCAGAATCCCGACGGACGCCTCGAGAACGGCTCCTACGTCTGGCCGACCCAGAACGCCGACTTCCGCGGCGTCCCGACCATGGCATCGGCGATGCTGCGCGACGCCCCGCAGGGCGACTACATCGTCGAGACCAAGCTGCACCTGCCCACCACCGCGGGCCCGAACAACAGCGCCCAGGCCGGCCTGATCGCGTTCGCCGACCCCGAACACCTGCTGCGGCTCTCGCCGGTGCGCACGGGCAACTCCCGCCAGGTGCTGCTGTAGATCGGGCGCGACGCCAACGCGTGGCCCGAGATGCAGGGCGGCCCCAGCGCCGACACCCTGTGGCTGCGGCTGCGGCACACCACCGAACCGACGACCGGCGAGCACCTCTACCAGATGGCGACCAGCCGGGACGGCCGGAACTGGTGGTGGGGCGGCGTGTGGCACCTGCCCGCGGGGCAGAGCCCGCAGATCGGCCTGCAGTCCATGGGCGGCACCGGCCTCACGGCGACGTTCGAGTACTTCCGCGTGTACGCGGACGCCTCGGAGGGCTGAGCCGTGGACGTCTCCCGTCGCACCGTGCTGATCGGGGCCGGCGCGCTCGCCGCGCTGGCCACCGTGGAGGGGATCCCGGCGTTCGCGGCGCCCCCGCCGCTGCTTCCGGACGAGGACGGCTCGCTGCTGTGGCTGCGCTACGCCCAGGTGCAGCAGCCGGGACGCCTCAAGGAGTACCGGGAGATCCTGCGCCACCTCGTGGTCCAGGGCACCGAGCCGCCGCTGCAGCGCGCGGCCGAGGAGCTGCGCGCCGCCCTGCCGAGCCTGGTCGGGCAACCGCTCGGCGACGGCCCGGTGGACGCCGCGGGCGTCGTCCTGGTCGGCACCACGGCCAGCCCCGACGTCGCCCGGGCGCTGGGGGCGCACGCGTCCCGGCTCACCGACGAGGGCTACGCCATCGTCTCCGAGGGACAGGGCGCGCACACCCGGCGCATCACCGTGGCCGGACGCACGGCCGCCGGGGCGCTGCGGGGCGCCTTCGCGCTGCTGCGGCTGATCCAGACCGAGCAGCGCCTGATGAAGCTGGCGATCGTCTCCAACCCGGCGGTCGAACTCCGGATGGCGAACCACTGGGACAACCTCGACGGCAGCGTCGAACGCGGCTACGCGGGGGCGTCCATCTTCGGGTTCGCGAACTTGCCGACGCTGACCGCGCGGCACCGCAACTACGCGCGCATGCTCGCCTCCACGGGCATGAACGCCACGGTGATCAACAACGTCAACGCCTCCCCCACGTTCCTCACCACCGACTTCCTCACCCGCGTGGTCCCGCTGGCCGAACTGCTGCGCGGCTACGGCGTCCGGCTGTGGCTCTCGGCCAACTTCGCCTCCCCCATGGTGCTGACGAAGGGGACGGCGAACCCGATCCCGACGGCCGACCCCGCCGACCCGCGCGTCCAGCAGTGGTGGCGCGACAAGGCGTCCGAGGTCTACCGGCTGATCCCCGACTTCGGCGGCTTCCTGGTCAAGGCCGACTCCGAGGGCCAGCCCGGCCCGGAGGCCTACGGCCGCACCCAGGCCGAGGGCGCCAACGTGATCGCCCACGCGCTGGCGCCGCACGGCGGCCGGGTGGTGTGGCGCTCCTTCACGCACTCCTCGTTCTCCGACTGGGCCGAGTACCAGTACCGGATCTTCGCGCCCCTCAACGGGCAGTTCGCCGACAACGCCGTGCTGCAGACCAAGTACGGCCCGATCGACTTCCAGATCCGCGAGCCCGTGCACCCGCTGTTCGGGGCGCTGGACCGCACCCACCAGATGCTCGAACTCCAGCTCACGCAGGAGTACACCGGCCACAACGTCCACGCCGTGTTCCTGGCGCCGATGTGGCGCACGGTGCTCGACTTCCCCACGCGCGGGCCCGGCGCGCCCCCGACCGTGGCCGACATCGTGGCCGGACGCGCGCTGCCCGGCCCCGCCGGGATCGCCGGCGTGATGAACATCGGCGACGACGCCGACTGGACCGGCTACCAGTTCGGCGCGGCGAACACCTTCGCCTACGGGCGGCTGTGCTGGCAGCCGGACGCCGACCCCGCCGCGCTGGCGCGGGAGTGGGCGCAGATGACGTTCCGGCCCGCCCGCGGCGAGTTCGTCGACGCGGTCGTCGACATCCTGATGCGCTCCTACGGCGCCTACGAGGACGTCACCTCGCCGCTGGGCATCGGCTACTTCACCGACCCGGCGGGCAGCCACTTCGACCCGGCCCCCGCGACGACGAACACCCAGTCGCACTTCAGCACGGCGACCCGCACGGGCTTCGACCGCACCGTCGCCACCGGAACCGGCTTCACCGGGCTGTACCCCCCGCCGTGGAAGGACGTCTACGAGGACCTGTCCACCTGCCCCGACGCGCTGCTCCTGTTCATGCACCAGGTGCCGTACACGCACCGGCTGCACTCGGGTGAGACGGTGATCGAGCACATCTACGACACCCACTTCGACGGCCTGGAGGCGGCCCGCTCGTTCGCCGCGACCTGGGCCGGGCTCGCCCACGGCGTGGACGCCGCCCGGCACGCGGACATCGGGGCGAGCTTCGACGCGCAGGTCGACCACGCCCGGCTGTGGCGCGACACCGTCGTGGCGTTCTACTTCTCGCTCTCGCGGATCCTGTCCGAGGACCGCTCCTGGTTCCAGGTGGGCGCCGGCACCGACCTGCTGCTCGGCGGCTGGCCCAACCGGTTCGAGGTGACGATCACCAACGCCACCGCCCAGGACCACGAGGCCGCGGTCGGGCTCAGTGCGCCCGCGGGCTGGCAGGTCGGCACGACCACGGTCGGCGTCGCCTCCACCGAGGACGCCGTCGCGCGCATCCCGGTCACTCCCCCGCTGACCGCCGCGGTCGCCGAAGTGTCGGTGACCGTCGGCGGGATCGCCGACGCCCCCGTGCTGGGTGCCGCCCAGCGCGTCTACGTCGCCCCCGCCGGGCAGCGCTGCTTCCTGGCGCTGGACGGCGGCACGGCGTCCAGCCCGCTGCTGCCCGGCTACACCCGGCTGTCGGAGGCGTCGGTGTGGTCGGAGGAGGCGGGCTTCGGCTGGGTGGGCTCCCGGCCCTCCTCGCGCGACCGCACCGGCAACCTGCTCGTCCGCGACTTCGTGGGCCACCCCGAGCCGCGCACGCTGCGGTTCAAGGCCCCCGCCGGCCGCCACACCGTCCACCTGCTGGTGGGCGACATGGGCCCGGACGCCGAGGCCACCCACTTCAGCATCGACGGCGCCGAGGTCGCCGCGACGCCGTGGCAGCGGGGCGGATCCGCGCGCTGGACCAGCTTCGATCTGGACGGCGGCGCGACCGGCCGGACGGTCGACATGCGGATGACCAGCGAGGGCGGCTGGTGGCGCCTGAACGCGCTCGCCATCCCGAACCCGGACGCCCCGCTCCCCGACCTCGTGGTGGCCGGCGCGAGCACCGCGCCTGTTTGGTGGGCCGGGACGCCGACGCCCGTCCTGGTCGACCTCACCAACCCCGGCACGCAGGACCGCACCGTGACCGTCTCGGCCGCCGTGCCCCAGGGCTGGACGTCCGCCCCCGTCACCGTGACGGTGCCGGCCGGCAGCGGCGTCACCGCCGAACTGCCCGTCACCCCGCCGGCCGCGCCGACCCTGGGGCGCCTCACGCTGACCGTCGCCCGCGCCGACGGGTCCGTGGTCGAGACCGGCCGCGCGCTCAGCGTCGTCACGACGATCGCCCCGGACGCCGCCGCGCTCGCCCTGGACGCCGGCACCGACGCCAGCGCACTGCTGGACGGCTACACCCGGCTGGGCCCGGGCGACGCCTGGGATCCGGCGAAGGGATTCGGCTGGGTCGGAGCGGTGCCGCAGTCGCGCGACCGCGGGGGCAACGTCCTGACCGGCGACTTCGTCCTGGGACGCCAGCAGCCGTACGTGCTGCGGGTGGCGGTCCCGCCCGGCGTGCACCGGACCTGGGTGCTGACCGGCGACGGCGGCGCGCCCGCGGGCATCACGACGATCAGCGAGGGCGGCCGCGAGCTGGCCCGCAGCGGCTCGGGCGAACTGCCGGGCGGGAACTTCGTCTGGTTCGGCTTCGACCTCGACGGCGGCGCCGCCGGCCGGACGGCCGACCTCACCCTCACCGGCTCCCTGCGGGACGGCTACTGGCGGGTCAACGCCCTCACACTGTCCCGCTGACCGCTCCGAGTCCGGGGGGCACAGTGCCCGCCCGCGGCGCCCCACTCGCCGGGCGCCGCAGGGCGGGCGCCGCGGTGGCGGGAGTTCGTGGCCGAGGAACCGGACCCCGGACCGCGGGCCCACCCGGGTGCGGCCCGATCCGGGTCCCCGGCCGCCCCGCGCTACCCGGCCACCATCTCGAAGGCGACCAGCCCGGCGCCGGCGCGGTTGGTGATCCAGGGCCCGGCGCCGAGGTGCGCCACGTACGCCACGGCGTCCCCGGGCGACACGGCGACGGAGGTCGTCAGGACCAGCCGGTCGGGCGCGACGCGCCGCACGGAGGTGACCACGGGCTCGCCGCCGACCCGGAAGTCCCGCTCGGCGCCGGCGTCCACCTGGAGCGGGCCGCGGTCGGCGAGCCGGACCGTGAGCTCGCGCTCGCCGCTCACCCGCACCTCGAGGGGCCGCGGGGGCGTCGCGCCGTCGGGCGGCCCGACCCGGTACACGTCGGCGCGCACGGCCTCCCAGGCCAGGTCGCCGAGGCGCTGGTAGCCGTCGACGAAGTCCCAGTGGCAGCCCACCGCGGCGTCCAGGCTGTTCTGGCTGAACAGCGAGACGCCGAGGTCGGCGGCGAGGCGGCGCTGCTCCTCGCGCAGCGCGATCGTCTCGCTGTTCCCGCACGGTGAGTTCCGCACCTGCATGAGGTACAGCGGCGGCACGGCGCCGGCGTCCGACAGATCGGTGCGCAGCCCCGTGATGACGTTGGTGGCGCCCGCCCGGTGCACGGGGGCGTTGTCGTTGTCGCTCTCCCCGTGACTCCAGAAGATCGCGCTCACACGGTCGGCCAGGCCGCCGTCGCGCAGCCGGGACAGCAGGCGTCCGTAGTTGGTCTGCACGCTCGCCGGGTCGGCGGCGTCGCGGAGGAACCACGAGATCGGACGCCCACCGTGCGAGCCCTGGACGACCGCCACGGGGACGCCGCGCTCGGCCATGATCCGGTGCGCCAGCTGCATGCCCCACTGCCCGACGGCGCCGGAGATCATGCCGGTGTCGGCGACGCCGGTGTACCAGGTGCGGTCGGCGGCGGAGACGTCCGGGTAGAGCCAGTTCGTGCCGAACGACCGGACGAACGGCGAGTCGAGCTGGTGCGCGGTGCGGCCCCAGCGGCGGGCCTCGGCGTTGGACTGGCCGTGCACGACGATGACGTCGCCGGCGACCACGTCCTCGATCGTGCGGATGACGCGGCGGCGGCCGGCCACCTCGGCCGTCAGGACCAGGTCGGTCTCCGTCAGGGCGGCCGGGATCCTCACCTCGGTGGCGAACCGGCCGGCGCTCAGCGGCAGCGCACGCCGCTCGGTCTCGCCGTCGCGGGTGACGTCGAGCCGGACGTCGCGCACGCCCGCGGCGACCGTGCCGGCGACGCGGGTGGTCACCCACGGCTGCCGGCGGGTGTCGCGGGGCAGGAGCTGCCGGGTGGCCGGCGCCTCGTCGAGGGTGACGGCCGCGCGGCGCCCGTACGTGGTGAGCGTGCGGCGCTGGTAGGCGCCCGCGTTGCCCGCGAAGGTCCAGTCGGGGTTGCCGGTCGGGTTGGCGCCGATGCCGACGTCGATGGCGGCGTCCCGGGTGGCCCATCGGTTCACGGCCAGGACGGGCGTCGCCGCGTCCGCGGTCACCTCGTGCACCTGGAAGGAGCCGAAGCTCACGTTGTTGGGGTTGTCGTCGGCGTCGTAGGCCGCGTCGGCGCTGTAGGCGTCCCCGACGTAGCGGCCGGGCAGCTGCCGCGTCGCCCGCGTCTCGTAGCCGTTGGGCCACATCTCCAGCCAGCCGCGGCCCTCGGTGACCGCGGCGACGCCGGCCACGTTGGAGCGCACGGTCAGCCCGCGCGCGTCCTCGCGGGTCAGGTCGCCGGTCCGCGTCGGGAGGGCGAGGTCGGAGGGCTTGCCGGTGGCCTCGAACGACGTCCAGACCCACTCGGTGCGCCCGTCACGCACCAGTTCCAGGCAGTAGCCGACGCGGTCGACCGGACCGAGCGCGGCGCGCTCGTCGACGGTCGCGGGCGGCGCCACGTCGCGCCAGCCCTGGCCCGCCACGGGCAGGTCGAGCGCGACCGCGCGGCCCATCCCCTCGGCGTCGGCCTGCGCGGCACAGCCGCCCGCCTCCCCCGCCACGACGGGCGGCACGCCGAGCACCAGGGCGCCGACGATCACCCCCGCGGACACTCGTCGTCCGTGCCGAACCATGGTCGCTCCTCACGTCGTGCGGGGCCGCGCAGCCGTGCGCGGCGAACTGGCGTCGATGAGCGAACCAGCGACATAACGGTTCGGCACACCCCATTGACAAGCCAGATCGTTGTGGGGATCATTTTTACAACGATGTACTTGCGGGCGCAAGGGTCGGGGGAATCCACCCGGCAGGGACCGATGAACCTCAGCGGAGAGGAGTGGCGGATGGACCACGTGGACACCACGACGCGGGCCCTGGCGACACCGGGTCGCGACGGTTCGGACGCGCCGGCCGAGCGGGCCCCCGGCCACCGCCGGACGCCGCTCGGGACGCGACTGGCGCACGACTACCCCGTGCTGCTGCTCGCGGTCCCGGGGATGCTCATCATCCTGGCGTTCCAGTACTACCCGCTGCTCGGCAACGTGATCGCCTTCCAGGACTACCAGCCCTACCTGGGCATCGATAAGAGCCTGTGGGTCGGCCTGGACAACTTCCGCATCCTGGTCGACGGCGACCCCGCGTTCCTCAACGCGCTGGTGAACACCCTGATCCTGACGCTCATCCAGGTCGTCTTCGTGTTCCCGGCGCCGATCATCCTGGCCATCGTCCTGAACAACCTGGTCTCGGGGCGGCTGCGCCAGACCGTCCAGTCCATCGTCTACCTGCCGCACTTCCTGAGCTGGGTGATCGTGGTGGCGATCTTCCAGCAGATGCTCGGCGGCGCCGGCATGATCAACAACTGGCTCCGCTCGACCGGCATGGAGCCCTTCCACATCATCGGCAACGCCGACCTGTTCCGGGCGCTGCTCACCTCGCAGGTGATCTGGAAGGACACCGGGTGGACCACCATCCTGTTCCTCGCCGTCATCGCCGGCATCGACCGCTCGCTGTACGAGGCGGCCTCGGCCGACGGCGCCGGCCGGCTGCGCCAGATGTGGCACATCACCCTGCCCGGGATGCGGCCCATCATCGTCCTGCTGCTCATCCTGCGCCTGGGCGACTCGCTCACCGTCGGCTTCGAGCAGATCATCCTGCAGCAGACGGCGGTCGGGACGCACGTCTCCGAGGTGCTGGACACCTACGTCTACAACAACGGCATCATCGGCGGCCAGTGGGGCGTCGCGGCCGCCGTCGGCCTGGCCAAGGGCGTCGTGGGCCTCCTGCTCGTCCTCGGCGCGAACAAACTGGCCCACCTGTTCGGCGAGGAAGGGGTGTACCGCGCATGACCGCCACCCGGCACCACGACGCGCGACCGGCCACCACCGGCGCACCGGCGACCCGCGCCGCCCGGCCCCGCCGCAAGCACCCGATCCTGCTGGACGGCCAGCCCTACCCCAAGCTGCCCGAACGCATCGGCAACGGGATCGCCCTGACCGTCATCTCCCTGCTGGTGATCGTGCCGTTCATCTCGATCGTGTCCACCAGCATCTCCACCCCCGAACACGTCATCCGCTCCGGCGGCATGGTCCTGTTCCCCAGCGGCGGGGTGGACTTCACCGCCTACGAGTCGATCTTCACCGGCGGTGTGGTCACCCGCGCGATCCAGGTGAGCGCGTTCATCACCATCGTCGGCACGGCGCTCGCCCTCACCCTCACCGCGACGCTCGGGTGGGCCCTGAGCCGCCGCGGCACCGTCGGCAACCGGGTCATGCTGCTCCTGGTGCTGGTCAGCCTGCTGTTCAACCCCGGCATGATCCCCGTCTACCTGGTCGTGCAGCAGTTCGGGCTGCTCAACACGCTGTGGTCGGTGATCGTCCCGACGTGCGTGAGCGCGTTCAACGTCATCGTCGTGCGGTCGTTCTTCATGAACATCCCCGCCGAGGTCATGGACTCCGCGCGCATGGACGGCGCCTCCGAGTGGCAGATCTTCCGCCACATCGGGCTGCCGCTGTCCAAGGCCGTCCTGGCCGTCATCGGACTCTTCTACGGGGTCGGGTACTGGAACGCCTTCTTCTCCGCGATGCTCTACATCGGCGACTCCAGCCTGTGGCCCCTGCAGCTCGTGCTGCGCACCTACGTCGTCCAGGGAGTGCCGATGGGCGCCCAGGACCTCGGCACCGCCGCGGAGGCGATGCCGCCCCAGACCACGATCCAGATGGCGATCCTCGTGATCTCGATCATCCCGATCCTGTGCGTCTACCCGTTCCTGCAGAAGCACTTCGCCAAGGGCGTCCTCACCGGCGCGGTGAAGGGCTGACGCGCACGTCCGCAACCGAAGGCACCACGAGCAAGGAGGCAGGCCATGACCATCAACCACCTGAGCAGGCGCACGATCCTGCAGGCCGCGGGAGTGGGGGCGGCAGCCGTCCTCGGCGGCCCGCTGCTGGCCGCGTGCAGCAACGAGGGACGCGGCGGCGTCCAGCCGACCACGGGCGCGCCCGGGGGCGGCGGCGGAGGCGGGGGCGTGCTGCCGAAGTACCTGCCCTACGCGGGGGTCAAGCCCGACATCAAGGGCGGCAACGGGGTCGGTGACACGTTCTTCGCCTACCCCGCGGAGCCGGTCACCGCGATCACGGCGGCCATCGGGGACGGCAAGCCGATCCGCACCCTCGGCATCACCAACCAGCCGATCCCGCCGGCGCTGGGCAACAACGCCTTCTGGCAGGAGCTCAACAAGCGGATCGGCTCCGACCTGGAGATCAGCCTGGCGAACCCGGCGGACTACAACCAGCGCTTCCCCACCGCGGTCGCCGGCGACCAGCTGCCCGACATCTTCAGCGTCGGCAGCGCGCCGCAACTGCCGGGGCTGCTGGCCAGCAAGGCGCTCGATCTGACCGAGTACCTCGCCGGCGACGCCATCGCCAAGTACCCGTTCCTGGCCAACATCCAGACCGACTCGTGGAAGTCCTGCGTCTACAACGGACGCCTCATGGCGGTCCCGGTGCCGCGCGGCATGATCTCCAGCTACGTGCTGTACGGCCGCGACGACCTGCTCGCCTCCCACGGCGTCAGCGGACCCGCCACGAGCTACCAGGACCTGTACGACAAGGCCAAGGCCGTCACGGCGCCCGCCGAGAACCGCTGGGCGTTCTCCTACGTCCCCGTCGACTACATCCGGCAGATGTACGGCGTCCAGAACGGCTGGCAGGAGGTCGGCGGGACGCTGCAGGCCAGCTACGCGGACCCGGCGCAGAAGGACGCCCTCGAGGCGGCCAAGAAGCTGTTCGACGACGGCCTGGTCGTCCCGGACGCCTTCACCGCGCAGTGGCAGGACTACAAGACCTGGTTCGGCGGCGGGCGCGCGATGTACACGTTCGACTCGTTCAGCGCCTGGCCGAGCTTCCTGACGCTGATCGCCGGCGAGCACTTCAGCCTCGCCGCCTACCCGCCGGCCAAGGCCGAGGGCGGGGGTGCGGCGAAGGCGTGGCTGGGCAACCCGACCAACTCGACCACGGCGATCAACGCCAAGGCCAAGGACCGCGTCGAGACGATGCTGTCGTTCCTCAACTGGTGCGCCGCCGCGTTCGGCACCAGCGAGTACCTGTTCCGCAAGTACGGCATCGAGGGCGTCAACTACACCCTGGAGGGGACCGACCCCATCCTCAACGACAAGGGCAAGTCCGAGACCCAGCTGGGGCTGCTGTACCTGTGCGACGCCCCGTGGCCGATCTACCAGGCGGGCGACCGCAAGGCCACGCAGGCGCAGTACGACGCCCAGGAGGCGTTCATGAAGAACGCCGTGCAGTCCAAGACGGTCGGGGTGTACTCCGAGACCAACGCCCGGGACGGCTCGCGCATCAACAAGGCGATGAGCGACCTGCAGAACGACATCATCCAGGGTCGTCAGCCGGTGTCGGCCTGGGATCAGGGCGTGGCCGACTGGAAGAAGAACGGCGGCGACAAGATCCGCGACGAGCTGGCCAAGGGCCTGCAGGAGAGCGGCGGGTGAGCCGCGGCGGGGTCCGCCCGAACGTGCTCATCCTGATGAGCGACGAGCACCGGGCGGACTTCGCCGGCTTCGCGGGGCACCCCGGCGTCCGGACGCCCCACCTGGACGCCCTCGCCGAGGACGCGGCGGTGTTCGAGCACTGCTACGCGCCGTCACCGATCTGCGTCCCGTCGCGGCAGGCGATGGCGGCGGGGCTGCACCCGCACCGCCTCGGCGTCGAGGTGATGGGCGTCGACGAGTCCTCGCCCGGGACGATGACGTTCGCGCGGCTGTTCTCGCAGCACGGCTACCTCACCGTCGCCGCGGGCAAGCTGCACTACATGGGCGAGGACCAGATGCAGGGCTGGCGCCGGCGCGTCGGCGCCGATCAGGAGGTCTGGCCCCAGTTCCTCGCCGGCGCGGACGCCGACGCCTACGCCGGCGTCCCGCGTCCGACGGACCACAAGTGGTCGATGGTCACCGAGATCGAGCGCTCCGGCGTCGGCGACAACCCACTGACGTGGGAGGACGAGTACGCCGTCCGGGGCGCGCTGCACGTGCTGCACCGGCACTTCGTGGACGCGCACTACGGACGCGCGGTCCCCGACGCGCCGCTGCTGCTCCTGGTGAGCCTCAACGAGCCGCACTACCCGTACGCGACCCCCGACGCCGAGCGGTTCGCCCACCACCTCGCCACGGTCGAGCCGTTCGTCGACCAGGAGGTGTTCGACCACCCGTTCCTCGGCGGCCGGTTCGTGGCGCGGGCCGGGATCGAGGTGACCGCGGAGGCCGCCCGCCGGGCGACCGCCGCCTACTGCGCCATGATCGAGACCATGGACGCCCGCCACGGCCGCGTCCTGGACGCGCTGCGGGCCGCCGGGCAGGACCTGGACGACTGGATCGTCGTCTACACCTCCGACCACGGCGAGATGCTGGGCGAGCACGGCGTCTGGGAGAAGCAGAAGTTCTTCGAGGCGTCCGCGCGGGTGCCGCTGCTCATCCGCGCCCCCGGACGCCTCCCCGCCGGCCGGGTCGCGGCGAACGTCAGCCTGGTGGACCTGTTCGCGACCCTGGCCGAGCTGGCCGGGCTACCGGTGCCCGACGGCCTCGACTCGCGCTCGCTGGTCGGCCTGGTGACGCGGGGCGCCGACGCGGCGGGCTGGGACGACGAGGCCCTGAGTCAGTTCGACCGGACGCACCTGATGATCAAGCGCGGGCCGCTGAAGTACCAGTGGTACGGGGACTCGGCGACCGAGGTGCTGTTCGACCTGGACGCCGACCCCACCGAGGCCGCCGACCTGTCCGGCGAGCCCCGCTACGCGGACGCGCTGGCCGCCTTCCGCGTCCGGCGCGCCGCGCTGGGGTTCGCCTGAGAGTCGACCGGTGAGGCTCAGCCCACCGGCGCGTGGGCGGCCGCACCGGAGAAGATCCGCCGCAACTCCTCGATCGGCGCCTTGGGGCGGCGCTCGGCGTCCGCGAGGCCGTTCTGCTCCTGCTCGGTGTCGGTGAGCTGGGTGTAGCAGTAGCCGGCCAGCCCGCTGGAGGACACCACGGGGGCGATCAGCGCGTCCAGGGTGCGCAGCAGGTCCTCGGCTCCCACCCCGCCGTACCCCTCCCAGGCGCGGTCGCTGGTGTTGACCGAGACGCCGCCGAACTCCGAGAGCCACACGGGCGTGTCGTCGCCCTCGGGGTGCACCAGCAGCGCGGGCTTGCGGATGTGGCCGCCGCGCCGCAGCGTCCGCCACACGGCGGCGTGATCGCGGTAGCGCGAGAACAGCTTGCCGGGGTCGTGGGTGTAGTCGTGGACGCCGACGAGGTCGCCCAGCGTGTGCTCCCAGCCGTCGTTGCCCAGGACGAGGCGGGTGGGGTCCAGCGCCTTGAGGACGTGGTGGGTCGCGGCGACCGCGTCGCGCTGCTGCTGCGAGGTGGCGATGTCGGGCACGCCCCAGCTCTCGTTGTACGGCAGCCAGCCGATGACGCTGGGGTGGTTGCGGTGCGCCCGGACGAGGGCCACCCATTCGGCCAGGGTGTTCTCGAAGGCGGTGACGCTGAACCGGAGCGGCGCCGGGAGGTCGCAGACGACGAGCAGGCCCAGTTCGTCGCAGGCGGCCAGGAAGCGCGGGTCGGGCGTGACCTGGTGGATGCGCAACCCGTTGAAGCCGAGGTCGCGCACCAGCTGCGCCTCGGCGCGGAGCGCGTCGGCGTCCGGGGCGGCCAGGTGGGTGTGGGGCCAGTAGCACTGCTCGAGCACGAACCGCAGGAAGCGGGGGGCGCCGTTGAGCAGCACGGCCCGGTCGCCGGCCTCGACGGTGCGCAGCCCGATGCGGGTGGTGGCCTCGTCCAGCACGGCGCCGTCGCGTCCGAGCAGCCGCAGGCGGGCGTCCAGGAGGGTCGGGCGCTCGGGCGACCAGGTCAGGTCGGTGTCGTGGGGGCGGACCAGGGCGAGCCGGATGTCGGCGGCGCCGGCGGTCACCGGGACGGCGATGGACCCCAGCGAGCGGCCGTCCCGGCTGACGTCGAGTTCGACGGCGGCTCCGGGGCCGGCGGCCACGGCGACGCGCGCCGACACCCGGCCGTCGGGCCGGGTCGCCAACCACTGGACGTCCTCCAGGTGCTGGGCGGGCAGCGCCTCCCACCACACGTCGCGCCAGATGCCGGACGTGCGGCGGTACCAGATGACGTGGGGCTCGTCCTCCCAGTCCTGCTTGCCGCGGGGCTGGTCGGGGTCGTCGCGCGGGTCGTGCGCGGCCACGGTGAGCGCGGGCGCGCCCTCGAGCCAGGCGGCGGGGACGTCGAGGTGGAACGGGACGTGGCCGCCCACGTGCTCGCCCAGCAGCCGGTCGCCCAGCCAGACCTTCGCGCGGTAGTCCACCGCGCCGAAGTGCAGCCGGACGTCGTCGGTGCCGGCGTCGGCCAGGTCGAGCGTGCGGCGGTACCACATCACGCCGTCCGGCTCCTCGCCGATCCCGGACGCCGAGGACTCGGGCGGGAAGGGCACGACGATGCTGCGTCCCAGCACGGCCTCGTCGGCGCGGGCGACCTCGTTCCATCGTTGGTCGGAGACGCCGTACTCCCAGGGGCCGACCAGCGTGCCCCAGCGGGCGCGCACGAGGCTCGGATCGGGGTGGCTGTTCACTGTTCCCACAACGTCTCCTATGGCTGGTTCCGATGATCGGACGGTGCCGCCGGGGCGCGTTCGGCGCGTCTCTGAAACGGCAATTTACACCGATGTAAACCGGAGCGCGACCATCTGTCCGGCGACGCGCCGGGGCCAGCTCTCAGCGGGCCCCGCTGGACTGCCGCGGGACGAGCGAGAACTCGGCCAGCACCCTGCGGGCGGGCGCCCGCTCCCCCGCGGGCGTCCCGGGGGACTCGGCGATGCGCTGGAGAAGCAGGTCGATGGCGGTGGTGGCGATCTGTTCGCGTCCGGGCGAGACGCTGGACAGCGTCGGCCGGACGTAGGCGGACTCCTCCACGTCGTCGAAGCCGATGACGGCGACCTGGGCGGGGACCTTGATCCGGTGCTGGTGGAGGCTGTGCAGGACGCCGAGGGCGAGGGCGTCGTTGAGCGCGAACACCGCGTCGAACGCGACCCCGGACGCGATGAGCTCGTCGGTGAGCTGCGCCCCCACGCTCATGTGCCACGCCTGGCCGGGGCGGATCAGCGCCTCGTCCACGGCGATACCGGCCCCGGCGAGCGCCTCGCGGTAGCCACGCTCGCGCAGCGCGGGCGCCCCGACCGGCTCGTCGGGGTGGGAGCCGACCACCGCGATGCGGCGGCGTCCGCCCTCGATCAGGTGCTGGGTGGCCGCGCGGGCGCCGGCGACGTTGTCGACAGCGACGTGGTCGTTGCCCGACCCGAAGACCCGCTCGCCGAGCAGGACGAGCGGGAAGTCCACCTGGAACAGCCGGATGTCGTCGGGCCCCAGGGCCAGTGGGGAGAAGATCAGCCCGTCGGTCATGACGCGCCGGACGCCGTGGAGCACGGCCAGTTCACGGGCGCGGTCGGCGTTGGTCTGCTCGATCAGGACCCGCAGCCCCCGCGCCTCCGCCGCGCGGATCGCCTCGTCGGCGAACTCGGCGAAGTAGGGCAGCTTGAGCTCGGGCAGCGCGAGCGTGATGAGGCCGGTGCGCCCCAGCCGCAGGTTCCGGGCGGTCACGTTGAGCTCGTAGCCGAGCTTGTCGATCGCGAGCTGGACCTTCGCCCGGGTCGCCTCCCGGACGTGCGGGTAGCCGTTGATGACGTTGGAGACCGTCTTGGCGGAGACCCCCGCCAGCCGGGCCACGTCGTGCATGGTGGCTGCCACCCTCGCCCCTCGCTTCCTACCGGTCCGCACGAGCGTAGCGCTCGCGCACCCCCTTGCCGCGGCCGCCTCGCCGACGTAATGTGACCGCACAGTCATATGACTGATCGGTCACTTTGGAGCTCTCATGTGGGAAGTGTTCTGGGACTGGGCCTGGCAGCGGCATCACAACGTGCTGAGCTGGTACATCCGTCCGCTGTTCCTGATCCCGTACGTCTGGTTCGCCCACCGCCGCAGCGTCACCGGGATGCTGGTCACCCTGGCCGCGCTCGGCACGAGCATGTTCTGGTTCCCCGCCCCCGCCCGGGTCGAGCCCTGGGTCGAGGAGTTCCTCGCCGCCGAGCTGGCCTACCTGAACTCCCCGTGGACGGCGGCCAAGGTGCTCGGGACGCTGGCCGTGCCCGCCTTCCTGGGACTGCTCGCGGTCGCGTTCTGGAAGCGGTCCTGGCGCTGGGGCGTCGGGGTCCTGGTGGCCGGGGCGCTGGGGAAGCTGCTGTGGAGCGTGCTGGAGGCGGGGCCGTCCGGGTGGGCGATCGCCGCCCCGGCCCTGATCGGGCTGGCGGCCTGCGTCGCGGCGGTCCTGATCGGGGTGCGGTGGCGCGCCCGCCGTCACCCCGAGGGCGGGCGTCCCTGATGCCGACCGCCACCTTCGAGAACCTGCCGCCGGCCAAGCGGGACGCCTTCCTGGACGCCGCCCTCGCCGAGTTCGCCGCGCACGACTTCGCCACGGCGTCCGTGTCGCGGATCGTGGCGCGCCTCGGCATCGCCAAGGGGAGCGTGTACCAGTACTTCGCCGACAAGGCCGACCTGCACGACCACCTCGTGGCCGTGGCGCAGGAACGGATGCTCGCGGCCCTCGCCGACGCCGCGCCCGAGCAGGACGCCGACTTCTTCGCGCTGCTGCGCTTCCAGATGGCCCAGACGGTTCGGGTCGCCGGACGCCTGCCGCGGGAGGCGGCGCTCCTCGAGCGGGCCTACCGCTCCCCCCGGGACGCGGCCGCCGCGTCCGCGCGCGGGGCCGGCGTCCGCCACGCCCACCTGGTGGGCCTGGTGCGCGCCGCCCAGGCCCGCGGCGAGTTGCGTGCGGACGCCGACCCCGACCTGCTCACGCTCGTGATGGTCGCGGTCGTGGGCCAGCTCGGCCCCTGGCTCGACGCCCGCCTGCCCGCGGGCGGGGCCGAGCGGTACGCATCCCCGGAAGTCGACGAGGCGTTCGACAGCGCCGTGGCCCTGCTGCGCGACGGCCTCGCGCCCTGAGGGCGCGGCCGGCCCCGGGACGCCGGCCTGCGCGCTCATGGCCGAGGAGCCTCGCCGGCGCGGCTCAGCCCGCGGGGTCGGCCGGGTCCCAGCTCTCGGGCAGCGGGGCGATCGGCGCCACCGTCGAGGCGATGGCGACGGCGTTGCCGGACGCGGCGGCGTCCCGGATGCCCAGCATGACGTCCAGGACGTGCAGGGCCAGCTCGCCCGAGGCCCGCTCCGGGACGCCGTCGCGGATCGCCCGGACCAGCTCCACGACCCCGGTGCCGCGGCCCTCGGACGCGCCCACGGCCGGCAGCTCGACGGGGGCGTCCGTGCCGAGCCGCCACAGCGTGCTCGGGCCGTCGAAGACGTTGGGGTCGGGGAAGGTGATCGTCCCCTCGGTCCCGTTCACCTCGACGACGCCCATCCGCGGGAGCGCGTGCTCGAAGGAGAAGGTCGACTGCGCCGAGCGCCCCCGCCCGAACTCCAGCAGCGCCGCGTGGTGGGTGGGGACCTCGACCGGGAACGTCTGGCCGGCGCGCGGGCCCGACCCGATGGTGCGCCGGGTTCGCGCGGTGGACGCCACCGCCTGCACCCGGGTGACCGCCCCCAGGGCGTGCACCAGCGTGGTGAGGTAATAGGGGCCGATGTCGAACAGCGGGCCGGCGCCCACGGCGAACAGGAAGTCGGGGTCGGGGTGCCACGACTCGGGCCCCGGCGACTGGAACACGGTCGTGGCGGTCAGCGGCTCGCCGATGTCCCCGCGCGCGATGGCACGCAGCGCGGTCTGGATCCCGGCGCCCAGCACGGTGTCGGGCGCGCACGCGACCCGCACCCCCGCGTCCTTGGCGGCGTCCAGCAGCGCGGAGGCCGCATCCCGGTCCAGCGCGATCGGCTTCTCGCTCCACACGTGCTTGCCGGCGGCGACGATTCTGTGTCCCACCTCGGTGTGGACGGCCGGGACGGTCAGGTTGACCACCACGTCGATGTCGTCGCGGGCCAACAGGTCCTCGACCGTCCCGGACGCCGGGACGCCGAACGCCGCCGCCTGCGCGGAGGCGCGTCCCAGGTCGAGGTCGGCGACGAACCGCACCTCGACGTCGGGGAAGCGGACGAGGTTGCCGAGGTACTGCGTCGAGATGTTGCCCGCGCCGATGACGCCGACGCCGGTCGGCGCGCTCACGCGGCGCCCTCGGTGTCGTGCTCGGCGAGCCAGGCCAGCGACTGCGCGATGCCCTCGAACACGTCGCCGGCGTAGGAGTCGAACTCGATGACGCGCAGGGCGTGCGGCGCCGCCGCCAGCACCGCTCCCACGTCCAGGTCGCCCTGGCCGGCGGGCGTCTGGTTCTCGTAGGCGGCCTTCAGCGCCTCGGGCACGATGAGGGCGCTCTCGCTGCTGGGCAGGACGGTGGCGATGTCGCCGGTGAGGCGGCCGTCCTTGACGTGGATCGCGGCGACCCGGTCGCCCAGCCCGCGCAGGACCGCGGGCGCGTCCGCGCCACCGACGGCGGCCCAGAAGGCGTCCACCTGCAGCGCGACGCCGGGATCGAGGCGCTCCACGAACAGTTCGTAGACCGGGCGGCCGCCCACCTGGTTCGCGAACTCCCACTGGTGGTTGTGGTAGCCGAAGCGCAGCCCGCGCTCGGCCGCACGGGCGGACAGGCCGTTGACGGCGTCGGCCAGCAGCGCCGCGTCGTCGGCGGTGCGCCACCGTTCGGTCGGGACGAAGGGGTCGATGACCAGGCCGATGCCCAGCTCCTCCGCCGCGTCGAACACCGCGTCGGGGTCGGCGGCGTCGATGACGGACGCGTGCCCCGACGGCGCGGTCAGGCCGTTGGCGCTCAGCGCGCGCTTCAGGTCGGCGGTGCGCTGGGCGAACGCGTAGGGCTCGACCCGGGTGAGGCCGAGTTCGGCGACGCGGGCGACGGCGGCGTCCAGGTCGGCGGCCATGGCGTCGCGGATGGAGTACAGCTGGACGGAGGGGACGGACACGGACGGGCTCCTTCGCTCGATTCTTCCAGTGGAAGAATTGCACATCCTGATCGGCCCGGGAAGGGGCTCCGTTGCCGTGCGGCAACCCGCGGCCACCGCGTGGCGCGGCCACCCGCGCCCGATACGGTGCCACGAACGCCCGCCGCCGCCGGTCGCCGACAGGTCACTCCGGCGGCGTCATCGGACCGGCGTCGGCCCGCGACCCACCCGCGATCCGCCGCCGTACACGTGAAGGAGCCGTCTCGTGGCTGATCGATCCCGCCTGCAGCGCGACCTGCTCGCCTCGTGCTGGACGTGGTCCGGCGACGTGGGTCCCGGCTCGCCGGCCGAACACAGCCCCGTCCCGTGGCCCGAGCGCGTCGCGGCGCTGGCGGCGAGCGGCTGGCGCGGCGTTGGGCTGGCGCACGCGGACGTGCTGGCGCTGGCGCGCGACGTCGGGTTGGAGCGCGTCCGGCGCGACCTCGCCGGGGCGGGCGTCGAGCGGATCGAGCTGGAGATGCTGCGCGGCTGGTGGGCCGACGGCGAGGAGCGGGCGGCGTCGGACCGCAAGCGGGACGAGTTGCTGGACGCCGCCGCCGCGCTGGGCGCGTCCGCGCTGAAGGTCGGCGCCCGCGCCCGCCGGCCGGGCTCGCCCGATCCGGAGCCGCAGCGTTTCCTGGCCGACTTCGTGGCGCTGGCCGAGCGCGCGTCCGGCTTCGGCGTCGACGTCGCGCTGGAGGCGATGAGCAACACCAACCTCCCCCGGCTCGCCGACGCCGTCGCGTTCGTCGCGGCGGCCGGCCACCCGCGCGCGGGGCTCGCCGTGGACAACCTGCAACTCCTCAAGAGCGGGGACGCCGACCCGTCCGCGCTGCCCGGCCTGCTCGCGGGCGTCCCGATCTTCGTGGTCGAGGTGGCCGACGCGCCGCTGGACCCGGCGCTGCGCGACGATCCGGACGCCGACCGGGGCGTCGGTCCGCGACGCATCCCCGGCCAGGGGGACGCGGACGCCGCCGCCTTCATCGCCGCGCTGTGGCGCGCGGGCTGGCGCGGCCAGTGGGGCGTCGAGATCATCTCCGAGGACCTGCGAGGCCTCCCCCTCTCCGCCGGCCTGGACGCCGTCGCCGCCGGCACGCGCGCCTGGCTGGACGAGGCCCAGCGCCTGCTCGACGCCTGAGCCTTCGCGGCCGAGTCGGCCGGACGCTCGGGTCGGCAGGCCGGCGCTCAGCTCATTTCGGGCGTGCGGCTCAGCCGGGCGCGCGGCTCAGCCGGGCGTGCGGCTCAGTCGGCCGGACGCTCGGCGCGGGCGGGGAAGATCCGCTCCAGCAGCGTGAGGACCCGCGGAACGTCCACCGCGTCCGGGTCGAGCAGCCACTGGAGCTGCAGGCCGTCGGAGGCGGCCGCGATGAGCGCCGCGGCGTCGTCGGCGTCGATCGCGGGGTCGAGGCGTCCGGCCGCCTGGTCGGCGCGGATGTGCTCGGCCAGGTCCGCCCGCACGCGCGAGAACCGGTCCCGGATGAAGGCGTGCGTCGCGGGGTGGCGCTCCTCGCGCAGCGCGTCGGTGGTCAGGGTGGCGTACAGCTCGACCAGCCCCGGCACTGACCGGTTGCGCAGCGCGCTGTTCTCCATCACCTCGACCGCGGACACGTCGGGCGGGTCACCGTCGCGTCCCTTCTCGGACGCCTCGTGGGCGCGGTACACCGCGATCAGCAGGTCGTCGCGGGAGGGGAAGTGGTAGCGCAGGGCGGCGTGCGAGAGCCCCAGCGAGTCCGCCAGCGCCCGCAGCGACGTCTCAGCTCCGTGCTCGGCGAACAGCGCGATCGCCCGCTCCAGCACCTCTTCCCGGCGCTCGCGTGCCGGCCGGTAGGTCCGTCCCTGAGGCTGCTCCACCCGGCCATGCTAGGGCGAGGGATCCCGCGGTGGGCCCACTGGGAATCGAACCCAGAACCCGCGGATTAAAAGTCCGCTGCTCTGCCAGTTGAGCTATAGGCCCGCGCCGAGTGAGTCTAGTGCGTCACCCGGAGCCCAGGGGCAACCCCGATCGGCGACCTGCGATCCACTCGGTAGAATGGTGACGATCATCCCAACCAACCCCCGAGGAGAGATTCGGTGGACGCGTTCCTGGGCGCCCTGCTCCTGCTCAGCTCACTCATCGTCGCCGCCTATTTCGTCGCCACGGGCGTCGGCCGCTTCGTCGGCGGACGCGCGACGGGATTCACCTCGCTCGGAGCCCCCCGCGTCTCCTTCCCGCGCTCGGCGCTGCTCGGCCTGGCCGAGATCGCCGTGGGCGCCGGCATCATCCTGGTCCCCGCCCCGGGCGGCATGCTCGCCGCCTACCTCGCCATGATCGGCTCGGTCGGCTACGCCTGGCTGGCCGTGCGCTCCTACCGCTCTGACGCCGCCGAGCGCGCCACCCGGACGCAGGCCGCGGCCACGATCGGCCTGGCCGGGCTGTCGGTGGTGGCGATCGTGGACTCCTTCGCGCTCACGCCCCCGGTCGTCCGCCTGCTCGATCCCGTCAACCTCGCCGCGCTGCTGGCCCTCGGCGCGGCCGCGGGCGGCGCCCTGTACTGGCAGCGCCGCTCCACCGCGGCCCCCCAGCGCGCCGTCGAGGCGCCCGAAGCCGTCCACTCGTGATCGTCCCGCCGGCCTGGGGGATCCCGGTCATCCTCGTCGTGGGGATCGCCGTGGTCTTCTTCGGCTGGTGGTGGGACCGGCGAGCCACGCGGATCGCGCTGGAGGGGTACACCCCGCAACCCGAGGTCGACGCCGAGCGGGCCGACGACCCGGACGCCGCCGCTCTGCTGAGCCGGCTCGAGGACGCGGTCACGGTGCCCACGGCGGCGAACCCGGCGTTCCTCACGCTGAAGCCCGGCCCCGACGGGCCGGCCGGCCCGCTCGCGGCGGTGCACCGCCCCTTGGTCCTGCTCGCGGACGCCGCCCTGTCCGACCCCGTCGCGCTCGTCCCGGCGCTGCGGCACGCCCGCGCCGAGCAGCGCCCGCTCGTCCTGGTCGCGACCGAGCTGGACGCCCGCGTCCTGGAGACCCTGGACGCCAACGCCCGCACCGGGCGGGTGACCACGCTCGCCCTGACGGCCACCCCGGAGGCGCTCGCCCGGCTCAGCGAACTGACCGCTGCGACGCCGCTGACCGCCCAGGACTGGACCGCGGGCTGGCTGCCCGCGAACGCCTGGGGCACCGTGGACGGCTGGGTCGCCGATGCCACGCGGTCCTGGCTGCTGCTGCCCGCCTGAGGCCGCGAGGCGACCCCACCTGAGAAACTGCGCGGCCGGTCGCTCAGCCGGCAGGGCCGGGCGCCCGCGGCTCGGGCGCCCGGCGCCCGCGGGTCGCCAGACGGTGAAACCCCTGACCACAGGCCTCAACCCTCGACCAACCCTCGAGGGAGCGCCGATCCGCGGACGGTCGGGTCGACGGGCCGGGATACACCCCGAGCGAGACCCAAACCTGCTCCGACAAGGCACGATGCCCGGCGAAGCGCCAGCGGCGCGGCTGCGTGGTCCCGGTGCCCGAACGGTTCGATGCTTGAACTGATTCTCAGATCTGAGTTGAACCCCGCCTCCCCTCAGGTTGTACTTGCTGCACGCTCCTTCCTTCCCCGGGCGTACGACCACTGCAATAGCTTGGTCGCCCGCGGGCGACCCCTCGGGAAGGGATTTCCACGTGCGACGCGCGGGACGACTCAAGAGCAAGATCGCGGCCACCGCCATGGCGGTCACGATGCTGGGCGCGAGCGGCGTGGTGTTGTCCGCCGGCGCCTGGGCCACACAGACCATGAGCGCGACGACCTGGGTGAACGTCCGCTCGGGCCCCGGGACCTCCTACGGGGTGCTCGGCGTGCTGAACCCCTCCCAGACGGTGACGTCGACCACCACGCAGGGCGGGTGGCACAAGATCACGGCGTCCAACGGCCTGACCGGCTGGGTCTACCAGACCTACCTCAAGGCCGTCGCCGGCTCCTCGGACGCCGGCTCGGGCTCCACGGGCTCGGGCTCCACCGGGTCGGGGTCGTCCGGGACGACCACCCCCGCCGCCGGAACCGCGACCGCGATCTCCGCGGTGAACATCCGCTCGGGCCCCACGACCTCCTCGACCGTGGTCGGCGTCCTCAACAAGGGCGCCTCGATCCCGGTGACCGGCACCAAGTCGGGCGGCTGGACCGAGGTCGTCCACAACGGCGTGAACCGATGGATCTCCACGAACTACCTGACCACCGGCTCGGTGTCGACCTCGCCGGTCGCCGGTCAGGTCCGCACCACCGCGGAGCTGTACCTGCGCACGGGCGGCTCGTTGTCCTCCCCGCCGGACGGGCTGCTGCCGGCGAACTCGGTCGTGGACACCACCGGCAAGACGACCGCCGACTACACCGAGATCATCCACAAGGGCGTCAACCGCTGGATCGCCACGCGCTACACCAAGCCCGTCACCAGCGGACCCACCACCCCCGGCGTCCCGCCCGTCACGGGGACCGTCACGGTCACGGTCGGCTCGCTGTACGTCCGCGCCACCTCGGCCGCCGACGGGACGGTCGTCGCGACCGTGTACCGCGGCGCGAGCCTGCAGACCACGGGCGTCACCGAGGGTGACCGCCTGCAGATCGTCTACCAGGGCGCCGTCCGGTGGGTCTTCAAGGCCTACACCAGCGCGGGCGCCAACAACGCGGTCGACCCGGGCGACACGGTGATTCCGCCGGGGCTGACGACCTCGGGCATCTCGCAGCTGAACGGGAACGCCAAGGCCGTGTTCAACCACGTGGTCGCCACCTACCCGCAGATCCGGACGATCTACGGCTGGCGCGCGTCCTCGAACTGGTCCTCCGATCACCCCAACGGCCGCGCGGTCGACATCATGATCGCGAACTGGTCGAGCCAGTCGAGCATCGACCTGGGCTGGGCGATCGCCAAGGACTTCGCCGCGAACGCGTCCAAGTACAACGTGAGCTACATCATCTACCGCCAGCAGCAGTACAACGCGGCCTACCCGTCGCGCGGCTGGCGGATGATGGAGGACCGCGGCAGCGCCACCGAGAACCACATGGACCACGTCCACGTGTCGGTGAAGCCCTGACCGTTCGCCCGTTCTGATCGCGAAGGCCGTGTCCGTTTCGGACGCGGCCTTCCGCGTTCCCGCGCCGGTCGAGCGCGCCCCCGCTACCGGGACGCGCGCAGGTCCTCCACGAGGCGGGGCGTGCGCCATCGTGTGACCTTGGTGGGCCACGAGCGCCACGGGTAGGCGAGCCGCACGACGTAGTAGTTGAGGTACTCGACCACCCCGAAGAGCCAGACCGCCACGACGAGGGCCGCGCCGAGCGGGTCCGTCGGCAGCCACAGCACCGCGGCGACCAGGCCCGCCAGCAACAGCACGGGGTTCAGCAGGCGGAACGTCCGATAGACCGCCGCGACCGGGGCGGGCATGGTGCCGCCCAGCCAGGCGCGGGCCGCCAACCAGTACACCCCGGCCTGCACGAGGATCAGCAGCAGCGGGACCAGCGCCGCCCAGAGCCCCGCCCGGCCGTGCGGCCCCCCGAACAGGCCCAGGGGCGCCACGGCTGCGGCGCCGCCGAAGATCGCGGCGGCCGTCAGTTCGCCCGCGCCCAGGCTCGTGTAGCGGCGTCGGAGCCGCGCGTGTTCGTCGCTCAGGTCGTCCTCCCGGGGGTCACCGTCAGGCTAGCCTCCCGGGAGGGGCGAGCGGGTCGGTCAGGGCTGAGCGGGCGCCAACGAGGACGCGAACGCCTCCAGCGCCTCGTAGGCCAGATCGCCGCTCACGATGGTGACCGCGTCGCCGCGCAGGACCAGCGAGCGGGTGCGGTCGTCCTCGGACACGTAGCGTTGCCAGGCGACGCCCGCCACGTTCGAGTCGCCGTCGGGCCGGCCGTCGCGGGTGACCTGCTGCACGAACAACTCCTGCGAGGCGTCCCGCTGGTCCAGGCCGATGTAGATCTGGCCGGGCGTGAGCATCCCGAGCTGCCACGTGTCCCCGGCCGCCGGCTCGCCGTTCAGGCCGGGTCGGCCCTCGGCCGTCCAGCGGGCGCGGGTGGCGACCCAGCCGTCCGGCAGGTTCTGCGGCACGAGCACCGGGTAGGACGCCTCCGCGGCGGCCTGCCTTGCGACCGGCTGGTAGTCGATCGGCTGGATGGGGGCCTCGGGCGTGCGCGTGAAGAACGCCACGACGAGCAGGATGGGCACCATCAGCACGGCCATCGCCACGATCATCTGGATCACGGTCGAGTTGCGCTGCGGTCGGGCCATGCCCGCGATCCTCCCAGACCACGCAAGCCGCCCCGACCAGCGCACCCCCGCCGGACGCCACGGGCGCCGCCGACCCCGCTCAGGACGAGCCGCCCCCGTTCGAGACGAACCGCCCCCGCTTCCGACGAACCGCCCCCGCTTGCGACGAGCCGCCCCCGCTTGCGACGAACCGCCCCCCTTCGCGACGAACCGCCCCCGCTTGCGACGAACCGCCCCCCTTCGCGACGAACCGCCCCCGTTCGCGACGAACCGCCCCCTCTTGTGACGAGCCGCTCCCGTTCGCGACGAACCGCCCCCGCTTGTGACGAGTCGCCCCCTTTCGGCGCAGACGCCCCCGTAGGAAAGGGGGCATCTGGCGCAAAAGGGGGCGACAAGCACGTGGACGAGCGCCAGGTGCCCCGATGGGGGGCCCGCCAGACAGAGGCGATGGCACAAGGAACTCGCCGTTCCGTGGGAACCACCCCCAGTTGTGACGAACCGCCCCCGCTTGCGACGAGTCGCCCCCTTTCGGCGCAGACGCCCCCGTAGGAAAGGGGGCATCTGGCGCAAAAGGGGCGGCAAGCACGTGGACGAGCGCCAGGTGCCCTGATGGAGGGCCAGCCACACAGGGGCGATGGCACGAAGGAACTCGCCGCCCGGTGGGAACCGCCCCCACTCGACGCGAGACGCCCCCGCTTGTCCGAGCCACCCCCACTTGCGACGAGCCACCCCCGCTCGCGACGAACCGCCCCCGCTTGCGACCAACCGCCCCCTCTCAGCCCAGACGCCCCCGCAGGAAAGGGGGCATCTGGCGCAAAAGGGGGCGGCAAGCAGGTGGCGAGCGCCAGGCGCCCCGGCCACGCCCCGCTGCGAGCCGAGCGTCACCAGGCGGTGTCCTCCAGCATGTCGGTGACCAGGGCGGCGATCGGCGAGCGCTCCGAGCGGGTGAGCGTGACGTGGGCGAACAGCGGGTTGCCCTTGAGCTTCTCCACGACCGCGGCGACCCCGTCGTGCCGGCCGACGCGCAGGTTGTCGCGCTGCGCGACGTCGTGGGTCAGTACGACCTTGCTGGCCTGCCCCATCCGCGACAGCACGGTCAGCAGCACGTTGCGCTCCAGCGACTGCGCCTCGTCGACGATCACGTAGGCCCGGTGCAGCGACCGGCCGCGGATGTGGGTGAGGGGCAGCACCTCGATCAGCCCGCGGGCGACCACCTCGTCCAGCACCGTCTTGTGGACGATCGAGCCGAGCGTGTCGTACACCGCCTGCCCCCAGGGCGCCATCTTCTCGTGCTCGGTGCCGGGCAGGAACCCGAGTTCCTGGCCGCCCACGGCGTACAGCGGCCGGAACACGATCACCTTGTCGTGCTGGCGTCGCTCCATCACCGCCTCCAGCCCCGCGGCGAGCGCGAGTGCCGACTTGCCGGTGCCGGCCTTGCCGCCCAGCGACACGATCCCGACCGACGCGTCGGTGAGCAGGTCCAGCCCGACGCGCTGCTCCGCCGAGCGGCCCCGGAGCCCGAACACGTCCCGCTCGGAGTGGATCAGGTGGAGCCGCCCGTCCGGACGCAGCCGCGCCAGCGCCGAGGACGCCCCCGCGCGCGCCACCACGCCGGCGTGCACCGGCGCGTCCAGCGGCGCCGTGACCGAGCCCTGGTCGTAGAGCTCGTCGAGCACGGACGCCGACACCTCGGCCTCGACCAGCCCCGTCCATCCGGTGTCGGCCGGGATCTCGTGGCGGTACTCCTCGGCCAGCACTCCGACCGCTGCGGCCTTGATCCGCAGCGGCAGGTCCTTGCTCACCAGCACGACGTCGCGGCCCTCGTGGGCGAAGTTCGCCGCCACGGCCAGGATGCGGGAGTCGTTGTCACCCAGCCGGAAGCCGACCGGCAGGACGCCCGGGTCGGTGTGGTTCAGTTCGACGTGCAGGCGGCCGCCCGCGTCGTTGATCGCCACCGGCTGGTCGAGGCGGCCGTAGCTCGCGCGCACGTCGTCGAGGAAGCGCAGCGCCTTGCGGGCGAAGAACCCCAACTCCGGGTGGTGCCGCTTGGCCTCGAGTTCGGTGACGACGACCAGCGGCACGATGACCTCGTGCTCGGCGAAATGCAGCAGCGCGTTGGGATCGGACAGCAGCACCGAGGTGTCGATCACGTAGCTGCGCACCCGCACGGCGGTGCGGTGGTGGAGGTCGGGGCTGATGGCGGGCTGGGTCACGTCGGTCCCTTCGTCGGGGCCGAGACGGACGCTCCGCTCGGCCACGGATCGTTCAGCCGAGAGCATCCCGTCGGGGAAGGAGTCGCATGGAGTCCTCTCGAGGGCGCCCTTCGGGGGCGTCCTGCTCCGACGGTAAGTCGCGCCGCGCGGTTTCCGCGGAGAACACGCCCATGCGTCACCGGAAGTTCATGTCCGCGAGCCCCGAGGCGACCCACCGGCACCCGTGCCACCGGTTGGCTCCACCCGCCCGGCGCCGCGCCCCGACAACCGCGCGGCGACCGGCCCATCCGCGGGCGCGGATACCTACGCTGGCGGCCATGACCGGGCTCACAGATCCCCTCGACCGTGTCCACGCGCTCGTCCCGACGCCGGGCAGCCTCGACGCCTCGGGGGAGGTCACCGAACTGCCGACACCCCTGACCGTGAGCGGCCCGGCCGACTGGGCCACGGACGCCGTCGCCCGGCTGTCCGGACTGGGCGCCGTCCCGGCGGCCGCCGACGGCGTCCTCGCCCTGACGGCCGACGACGCGCTTCCGGCCGGGGGCTACCGCCTCGAGGTGGGCGAGGGCCGCGTCGCGCTGGCCGCGTCCGACGCCGGCGGGGCGGCGTCCGGGATCAGCACCCTGCAGCAGTTGCTCGACCCGCGCCTCGCCCTGCCGGCGGCACCCGGCGTGCCGCGCACTCTCGCGCGCTGCACGATCGTCGACGCACCCGCTTACCCGTGGCGCGGGGCCCACGTGGACGTCGCGCGGCACTTCTTCCCGATCGCGTGGCTGTTCGGCTTCGTCGACACGATCGCCGCGCACAAGCTCAACGTGTTCCACCTCCACCTGACCGACGACCAGGGCTGGCGCTTCGAGGTGCCCGGCCACCCGCGCCTGACGCAGGTCGGGTCGCACCGGCCCGGCACCCGGTTCCCCACGCTCCCCCGCCACGACGGCGTCCCGCACGGCGGGTTCTACACCACCGATCAGTTGCGCGCCCTGGTCGAGTACGCCCGACAGCGCGGCATCACCGTCGTGCCGGAGATCGACGTCCCCGGCCACGTCCGCGCCCTGCTCGCGGCCTACCCCGAATACGGCTGGGGCGAGAGCCTGGGCGTGTCCACCGAGATGGGCATCCACCCCGAAGTGCTGTGGCCCGACGAGAAGGCGCTCGCCCTCGTGGAGGACATCTTCGCCGCCCTGCTCGACGTCTTCGACTCCCCGATCATCCACATCGGCGGCGACGAGTGCCCCACCGACCAGTGGCGCGACAACCCCGCCGCGGACGCCCTCGTCGCCGAGTACGGCCTCGACGGCGTCCACCAACTCCAGCGCTGGTTCACGCTTCGGCTGGTGAGCTGGCTCGCCGAGCGGGGCCGCCGCGTCATCGGCTGGGACGAGATCCTCGACGGCGGCGATGTCCCGGGCGCGATCGTCATGAGCTGGCGGGGCAGCGAACCCGGACGCCGCGCGCTCGCGGCCGGACACGCGGTCGTGATGGCACCGGCCCCGACCCTGTACTTCGACTACCTGCCCTCCGACGACCCCGACGAGCCGTTCGCCCGGCGTCCGGTGGTGACCTGGCAGGACGTGGCCTCCTACGACCCGGCGGCCGGCATCCCCGAGGCCGAGCGCGGCGGCCTGCTGGGGCTGCAGGGCCAGATCTGGACCGAGTTCCTCGCCACCACCCCGGAGGTGGAGTACCTGGTGTGGCCGCGGCTCGCCGCGGTGGCGCAGGTGGGCTGGTCGGGTCCCGCCGACCCGGACGCCTTCGAGCCGGTGCTGGCCGCCCACCTGGCCCGGCTGGACGCGCGCGGCGTCAACCACCGGCCGCTGTCGGGCCCGCTGCCGTGGCAGCGCGGCGGCACCGGTGCCCGCCGGCTGGTGGAGTGGACTCCGGAGGACTACTACGCCATCAAGGAGGACTGATCACCGGGTGAGGGTTCCCCAGGGGCATCATCCCCGGCCGTCAGCGCCGTTTCGACCCGGAAGCGGCGCCGTTCGGCCAGACTGCCCCGCCGACCGGTGACAACATCCGGCAGGGCTTGACCGGAGGCTTCGGCGGCCCACTAGCGTCGGACCATGCCACGTTCCGACCGCTTCCGGCCCGCGACCCATCCCCGCCCCCGGACCGGCCAGATCATCGAGGGGCCGCACTGGCGGATCACGGTGCTGACCGACCGACTGCTCCGGCTGGAGTGGTCGGCCGACGACCGCTTCGAGGACCGCCCGACCCAGGTCGTGTGGCACCGCGACCTGCCCCCGGCGGAGTTCACGGCGACCAGGCAGGGCGACGGCGTCCACCTGGACACCGGTGCATTGTCGCTGCAGTACGACGGCCGGCGGTTCTCCCCCGGTGGCCTCAGCATCCGGCAGGACGACGCGCCCGGCCACCACACGGTGTGGCACTACGGCGACCCGGAGCCCGTGGTGCGCCCCACCCGCGGCAACATGGGCGGCACGGCCCGCACCCTCGACGAGGTCGACGGCGCCACGCAACTGGGGCCCGGCGTGGTCTCGGCGCTGGGATGGGCCACGCTGGACGACTCGGCGTCCCTCGCGCTGGGCGAGGACGGCTGGCCCACCCCCCGCGTCGGCGACGTCGACCTGTACTTCTTCGGCTACGGCCACGACGCCCCCGCTGCGCTGCGCGGCTTCTACGACCTGACCGGCCCGCAGCCGCTGCTGCCCCGCTGGGCGCTCGGAAACTGGTGGAGCCGCTACCACCCCTACACCGCGGACGAGTACACCGCCCTCATGGACCGGTTCGCCGCGGCCGACCTGCCGTTCTCGGTGGCCGTGATCGACATGGACTGGCACTGGGTCGACCTCGAGCCCGGCCACGGCTCAGGCTGGACGGGGTTCTCCTGGAACACGGGGCTCTTCCCCGACCCGGACGCCTTCCTCGCGGGCCTGCACGAGCGCGGCCTGAAGGTGTCGCTCAACCTGCACCCCGCCGACGGCGTCCGCTCGTTCGAGGACGCCTACCCGGCGCTGGCCCGGCGGCTGGGCCTGGACCCGACCGCGGGCGCGCCGATCCCGTTCGCCGTGGACGACCCGGAGTTCATGGCCGCCTACCTCGACGAGGTGCTGCACCCGATGGAGGCCGCCGGCGTCGACTTCTGGTGGCTCGACTGGCAGCAGGGCACCGCCTCCGGCATCCCGGGGCTGGACCCGCTCTGGTTGCTCAACCACGCCCACTACCTCGACTCCGGGCGCGACGGCGGCCGTCCGATCACGTTCAGCCGCTACGCCGGCCCGGGGTCGCACCGCTACCCGGTGGGCTTCTCCGGGGACACCGTCACGTCGTGGGAGTCGCTGGACTTCCAGCCGTACTTCACCGCCACGGCGGCCAACATCGGCTACGGCTGGTGGAGCCACGACATCGGCGGCCACATGTTCGGGACGCGCGACGACGAGATGGTGGCCCGCTGGTTCCAGCTGGGCACCTTCTCCCCGATCAACCGGCTGCACTCCACGGCCAGCCCGTTCCAGGGCAAGGAACCGTGGATGTTCGGCGCCGAGGCGGACGCGGTGATGAGCGACGCGCTGCGGTTGCGGCACCGGCTGCTGCCCTACCTGTACACGATGAACGAGGTGGCCCACCGCGCCGGCACGCCGCTGGTCCGACCGCTGTACCACGCCGATCCGCGCCCGGAGGTCGTCTTCCACGCCGCCGACACGTTCCTGTTCGGCACCGAACTGCTGGTGGCGCCGATCACCACGCCGCGCAACCGGCGGACCGGACACGCCGCCGTGACGACGTGGCTGCCGGACGGGGACTGGGTCGACTTCTTCACCGGACGCCGCTACACCGGCGGCCGGTTCGTGACCCTGCACCGCACCCTCGCCCAGTACCCGGTGCTGGCGCGCGCCGGCGCGATCGTGCCGCTCGTCGGCGGGGACGACCTCGGCGTGGCGAACCCGGCCCACGTGGTGGCGCGCGTGTTCGCGGGCGCCGACGGCGCGTTTCGCCTGTACGAGGACGACGACGCCCTCGACCCCGTCGTCGCCCGGACGCCGCTGACGTGGGACGCGGCCACGGGAACGTTCACGATAGGCCCCGTCGACGGGGATCCGTCGGTGCTGCCGCCCCGCACCTGGACGGTCGAACTGGTCGGGGTCGCGCCCAACACCGCGGGCGGCGTCTCGACGAGCTACGACGACGCGACCGGGACGCTCACGCTGGATCTCGGGGAGGTGGACCCCACGGCCGGGGCGTCCCTGAGGCTGGACGCCGCGCCGACCCCGTCCGACCCGCGCACCGACGCGGTGCTGTTCGACCTGATCACCCAGCTGCAGGTCGGCTACCCCGACAAGCACACGCTGTGGGAGTTCCTCATGACCAATCCCTCCCCGGGCCGCCGGATCGCCGGGCTGCCGGCCCTGCCGATCGCCGACGACATCAAGGACGTGGTCGCCGAGGTGCTGCTCGCCCAAGCGCAGCCCTGAGGCCGGCGCCGCCGTCAGCGGCCGTAGCGGCGTTCGCGGCTGGTGTAGTCGCGCAGGGCGCGCAGGAAGTCCACGCGCCGGAAGTCGGGCCACAGCGCCTCGCAGAAGTAGAACTCGCTGTGCGCGGACTGCCACATCATGAAGCCCGACAGCCGCTGTTCCCCCGAGGTGCGGATGATGAGGTCGGGGTCGGGCTGGCCCGCGGTGTAGAGGTGCTCGGCGATGTCGTCGATCTCCAGGGTGCCCGCCAGTTCCGCAAGCCGCGTCCCCTTCTCCGCCTCGGACGCCAACAGCTTGCGGACGGCGTCGCGCAGTTCGTGGCGGCCGCCGTAGGCCAGCGCGACGTTGATGCGCATCCCGGGGTTGGCGGCGCTGGCCGCCTCGGCGTCCACGAGCGCGGCCGCCATGTCGGGAGGCAGCATCGTGAGGTCGCCCACGCACTTGACCCGCCAGCGCCCGGACGCGGCCAGGTCCACGAACAGCCGCTGGATGACGCCCAGCAGCGGCCCCACGTCGGAGGTGTTGCGGGTCAGGTTCTCGGTCGAGAGCACCCACAGCGTCACGACCTGGATGCCGACCTCGTCGCACCACCGCACGAACTCCTGCAGCTTGTCCGCTCCGGCCTGGTATCCGGCGACGAGCGGCTCGCCGGGCGCGTTGAGGCGCGCCCAGCGACGGTTGCCGTCGGCCAGGACGGCGACGTGTCCGGGCAGCCGCCCACGGTCCAGCTCCGCGACGAGCCGCTGCTCGTAGGTCGAGTAGAGCAGCCCGGCGGGGTGCAGCCGGTCCGCGAGCTCCCGAGCGCGTTCACCCCACGACATGGCGTCAGCGTAGTTCGGTCAGCGGGCCACCACGTTGCGCAGCGTCTCCCCCGCCTGAAGGCGGGCGACGTTGTCGTTGAGCAGGGCGTTGGAGCCGTACGCGACGCCCCCGCCACGTGGGGGAAGATCACGGTGTTCGGGGCGTCCCACAGCGGGCCGTCGGCCGGGTAGGGCTCCGGGTCGGTGACGTCGAGGGCGGCGCCGCCGAGCGTGCCGTCGGTCAGCGCCGCGACCAGGGCGTCCTGGTCGACGGTGACGCCGCGGCCGACGTTGATCACCCAGGCGTGATCGGGCAGCAGCGCGATCCGCTCGGCGTTGAGGGCCTTCTGGGTGTCGGGGGCGCTGGGCAGCACCATGACGAGCACGTCGGTCTGCGGCAGGAGCGTGGGCAGGTCGGCGTCCGTCACGACCTCGAAGCCGGCGCGCTCGCCCGCGCTGTTGGCCACGCCCTTCACGTGCGCGTTCAGCGTGGTGAACAGGCGCGCGATCTGCTGGCCGATGGCGCCGAAGCCCCACACCAGCACGTTGGTCTCGATCAGCGACCCGAGGCGTCCGTTCGGGCGCAGGGTGCGCCACTCGCCGAACTCGCCGTGCTCCCAGCGGTGCTCCCGCTGCGCCGCCAGCATCTCCGGCACCTGCTTGATGCCGGTCAGCGCCAGGGTGAGGGCCGTCTCGGCGACGGTGAAGTTGTGCAGGCCGCGGCCGTTGGTGATGGTCACGCTGTCGGGGAAGCCCGCGGCGAGCACGCCGTCGGGTCCGGCGGCCAGGGTCTGCACCCAGCGCAGCTGCGTCGCCTCGGTCGCGAGCTGCGTCACGACGGGGACGTCCAGCCCTGCACGATGGCGGCGTCGGCGTCCAGGTGCTCGGCGGGGATCGGCTCGCGCTCGTCGACGGAGACGACCTCGACGCCGGCGGGCGCCTCGAACTCGAACGGGGCATTGTTGGTGGCGAGAATCTTCACGACGGACACGCTACCGGTCGGCGATGTTGCGCGCGGGGAGGTGCCCACCTACTCTTACCTACGTGACCGTAACTTACGCTTCGTCAAGTAAGGCGCGAACCATGGACGCGACGACCCTCAAGCCCCGCCTGCGCGGCTGGCTGCATCTCGGCATGACCCCGCTGATCCAGCTCGCCGGGGTGATCCTCCTGGTCGCCACGCCCTCGCTGCAGGGCCGGATCGGGGTCGCGGTCTATCTCGCCGGCGCCACGCTGCTGTTCGGCACCTCCGCGATCTACCACCGGGGCAGCTGGGGGCCGCGCGCGGCGGCCGTGCTGCGCCGGATGGACCACGCCAACATCTTCGTGTTCATCGCGGCGACCTACACCCCGCTCGCGCTGACCCTGCTGGACGCCCGCGACGCGGCGACCCTGCTCACGCTCGTCTGGGTGATCGCCGCGGCCGGGATCACCGTCAAGGTGCTGTGGATGTCCGCGCCGCGCTGGCTCTACACCGCGATGTACCTCGCGATGGGCTGGGTCGCGGTCTGGTGGCTGCCGACCTTCTGGAGCAGCGGCGGGCCGGCCATCGTGTCGCTCATCATCGCCGGCGGACTGGTCTACTCGCTCGGCGCGCTGGTCTACGCCCGCAAGCGCCCCGACCCCTCGCCGACGTGGTTCGGCTTCCACGAGATCTTCCACGCGTGCACCATCGTCGCGGCACTGTGCCACTTCGCGGCGATCGCGCTCTGCGTCCTGCGCTGACGCCCGATCCCGCCCGGCGATTCCGCGCGGGAGGCCCGTCAGGAGGCGGGGACGACGACCGGACGCGGGGCGGCGTCGGTCACCCCGAGGCCGCGGAGCAGCACCCCGACGCGCGCCCGCAGCACCCCGCGGGAGTCCGCCGGCGCGCGGCCCACGGCGCCGCGCATCACCTCGTTGACCAGGGCGGAGAACACGAACCGGGCCGCCTCGTCGACCCCGAGGCCCGCGGCGTCGGCGTCGAGGTGCGGCGCCAGCACGTCCGCGATGCTCGCCACGACGTCGTCGACCAGGGCGAGGGACTCCCGGCGGTGCGGCCCGTCGTCGCCGAAGAGCACCTCGCGCAGGAAGGGGGCCGCGTTGTCGGGCTGCTGCTCGGCCAGGTCGATGAGCGGCTCCATGAGGTCCAGGACGGCCTCGCCGACCGACGAGGCGGCGGACGCGCTCGCGCGCCCGGACGCGACCAGCGGGAGGAGTTGCTCGTTGAGCACCATCAGCAGAAGCTCGGGCTTGGTGGCGGCGTAGCGGAAGACCGTGCCCTCGGCCACGTCGGCGGCGAGGGCCACCTGCTGGGTGGTGGTGCGGGCGTAGCCCTGGGCGGCGAAGAGCCGGGCGGCGGACTCGGCGATGCGCCGGAGCTTCTCCGCCTTGTTGCGCTCGCGGCGCCCCAACACCCTGACCGTTGACATGCCGCCATCCTAGCCAATTGTTGAGTGAACTCATAAATGAGTATGCTCATGGATGTGACCGACCTCCCCCGCCACGCCCCCGAACCCGACGACCCCGCCCCCGTCGCCGGCGCGGGCCCGCTTCCCCGGCACGCCGCACCCGACGACGGCCGTCCGCTCTTCCGCGAGGACGCCCCCGCGGCGGCCGGCGAGGACGCCCCCGCAGCGTTCCCCGCGTCGGACGCCGACGGAGCCCCCACCGAGGCCGAGCCGGCGCCCGCGGCGTCCCCCGAACACCTGGACGCGACCCTGGCCGACGCGGTCTCCGAACCGACCCGCGCACTCCCGCCGGAGGACGCCGCACCCGCTCCGGTGACGGCTCCCGCGGCGACGCCCCCCGCGACCCCTCACTCCCCCGACGCCGCCGCGGCGGCCGGGCGGGCCGCACCCTCCCCCGCCCCCAGCCCCGCGGTGATCGAGGCCACGGGCTTCGGGATGGCCACCCACGACCCGGCCTTCACCGGGCTGGACATCCTCGTGCCGGCCGGCCGCTTCGCGGCGGTCGTGGGTGCGGCCGGCACCGGCAAGTCGACGCTGCTGCTGGCCCTGACCGGACGCATGCGGCCCGTCACCGGGGCGCTGCTGGTCGGCGGTCGCGACGGCATCCGGCACCCCGGGAGGGTCCGCACCTCGACGGCCATCGCCCGACTGGCCGACCTCATCACGCCCGAGGCGTCCCTCACCCTGGACGACTGCCTCACCGAGCGCACCCTGTTCGACGCCGCCGATCCCCGCGCGCGGGAGGCGAACTATCTGCACGCCGCCCGCCTGCTCGGGCTGGACGCCCCCCGCGGCACCCTCTACAAGGATCTGGCCCCGGTCGACCAGACCCGCGCCGCGCTCGCGCTGGCCTGCGTCCGCCCCAGCACCGTGATCGTCCTGGACGACCTCGACTACGACGTCACCCTGGACGAGCAGCGCGCCCTGTGGGACGGCGTCGCCGCCCTCGCCGCGGACGGCCAGCCCGTGATCGCGGCCACCACCGAACGCTCCGCCGTGCACCCCGACGCGGTCGTCATCGACCTGGAACCGGAGGCCTGACCCCATGCTGGATTCCGCCAACAACCCCCTCACGCTGGCCCGCTTCGAGCTGAAGCGGTTCCGCGGCTTCCTGCCCCGGATCGCGCTGGTCTTCATCCTGCTGATCCCGCTGCTGTACGGCTGCATCTACCTGGCCGGCAACTGGGACCCCTACGGCCGCCTCGACCAGGTTCCCGTCGCCGTGGTGAACCACGACGAGCCGACCACGGTCAACGACAAGCGCGTCGCCGCCGGCGAGGACTTCGTCGCCAGCCTGCACCGCGAGGCCACCTTCAAGTTCCTCGACACCGACGACGCGGACGCCGCCGCGGGCCTGCAGGAGGGGCGCTACTACCTGGTGATCACGGTGCCGAAGGACTTCTCCACCGACCTGGTCAGCGGCCAGGGCGACGACCCGCAGCGCGCGAAGATCATGCTGCAGCGCAACGACGCCAACGGCTTCGTGATCGGCACCATCACCAACAGCGCCCAGACGTCCATCGCCAAGGCGATCGACGAGACCGCGGTCCGCAGCTACTTCGAGGCCGTCTTCGCGAACCTGGCCACGATCCGCGAGGGCATGGACGCCGCCGCCGACGGGGCGGGCAAGCTGGACGCCGGCCTGGCGACCGCGCACGAGGGCAGCACCCAGCTGCGCGCGGGCGCGGGGAAGGCCGCCGACGGCGCGGACGCGCTGGCCTCGGGCGCGAGCCGACTCAACGCCGGCGCGATCACCGCCCGCGACGGCGCCAACCAGCTGGCCTCCGGGCTGGACCAGTTGCACGCGGGGGCCGGGACGCTGGCGTCCGGGTCGGCGCAGGTCGCGGGCGGCACCCAGCAGGTCGCCGACACCGTCGACCCGGTGCTGACCGTGGCCGCGGAGAAGCTGCCCGGCGCCGAGCAGCGGGTCAAGGCCGCCTCCGAGCGGATCAACACCGTCGCGGGGAAGCTCGCCACGGGCAGCGGCTCGATCTCGGCGCAGACGAAGGCGGCCGTCGCGGACGCCGACGCGCTGATCGCCGCGCACCCCGAGCTGGCCGGCGACCCGGCGATGCAGCGCCTCAGGAACGCCCTCGACCGGACCAACACCACGGCCGGGGCGATCGACGCCGACGTGAAGGCCGCGGCGTCCGACGTGTCGGCGGCGAACACCGCCATCCAGGGCGCGGGCGACCTCGCCGCCAAGGCCCGGGACGCCAAGGCCAAGGTCGACCAGCTCAACAGCGGCGCGCACCAGGTGTCCTCGGGTGCCGCGCAGCTCCGCGACGGGCTGGGCACGGCCGCGCCGTCCGCCCACACGCTCGCGACGGGGCTGGGCACGCTCGCCGACGGGGCGTCCCAGCTCAACTCGGGCGCCACGGAACTGGCCGCGGGCAACCGGCAGCTCGCCGGCGGGTCCGCCACGCTGGACGACGGCCTGGCCCAGCTCGCCACCGGCGCGCACGAGTTGTCGACCAGGCTCGCCGACGGCGCCGCCAAGCTGCCGCACCTGACCGACGACGAGACCGACCGGGCCGTGCAGGTGCTGTCCGCGCCCGTCGACGTGACGATGGAGGTGGAGAACCCCGCCCACGTCTACGGCCGCGGGCTGGCGCCGATGTTCTTCTCGATCGCCTTGTGGGTGCTCGGCATCTCCGCGTTCTTCCTCGTGCGTCCGATCACGGGCCGCGTCATCGCTGGCCGCGCGAACGACGTCCGGATCGCGATCACCGCCTGGCTGCCGCTGGCCGGCATCTCGGTCATCGCCGGCTGGCTGATGCTGGCCGCGGCCTGGATCGGCCTGGGGCTCGATCCGGTGCACCCGTGGCTGATGATCGGCATGGTGACGCTGGTGTCGCTGGCGTTCTCGTCGGTGGCGCACCTGCTGCGGACCTCGCTGGGGCTCGTCGCGACCGCCGCCATGCTCATCGTGCTGATCCTGCAGCTCTCCAGTTCGGGCGGCACGTACCCACCCGAACTGCTGCCGCCGTTCTTCTCCACCATCGGCCACGTCATGCCGATGACCTACACGATCGACGCGTTCCGCATCACGATCTCGGGCGGCCTGATGACCAAGCTCGCCCGGGACGCGATCCTGATGGTGGTGCTGCTCGTCTCGTGCCTGGCGCTGCTCGTGCTCGTGGTGCACCGCCGCCGGCAGTTCACCGAGAAGGACCTGCACCCGCCGTTCGGCTGACCGGCACCGGCGGCGCCGAATGCGGTCCCCGGGCACGTTCAGCACCCGGGGCCGTACGCACGGCCGCCCGGACGCCTCAGGCGCGGCTCCACAGGGCCGAGCGGGCGTCCTGCACGGTGGACGCCGGCGGGAACGTCCGCCCGCCGCGGGCCACCACGACCGGCTGCGGGAGCGGCACGATCGCGTGCTCGTCGTACTCCTCGGTGCCCGCCTCGGGACGCACGGCGTCCAGCGGCGAGGCGTGCGAGCCGCCCGCCGCGACGGCCTGCGCGGCCGCGGCCACCGCACCGCCGAACCCGGACGCGCCGGGCGCGGCGTTGACGATCGCCGTCTGCGCCGGGGCCATCCGCCAGACGGCCTGGGCGGACTCGTTCAGCGGGTCACCCGACGCGTCGAGCACCACCGCGACGCCCGGGCGCAGGCCCTGGCGGGCCTCGTCGGCGCCCAGCAGGTCGGCCAGCGCCGCGGGCGCGAACCGCGGGTAACCCTCGACGGTGCCCCACGTCGTGGCGGCGGCCCGGTCGGCCCGCTCCACCAGGTCGGGGCGTCCGGCCAGGGCGCCGACCAGCCGCAGGGCCGCCACGAGGCTGATGGTGCCCGAGGGGGTCGGGTTGTCCTGCACGTCGCGGGGCCGGGCGTACAGCTCCGACGGCTCGGCGTCGTGGAAGCCGCCGTCCTGCGCCGAGAACCGGGGCAAGGCCGCCTCGACCAGCAGCACCGCCCGGTCGAGCCACGCCTGCTCCCCCAGCACGCCGGCGAGCCGGGCGAACGCCAGCGCGACGGCGCCGTAGTCCTCCGCGACGCCGCGGACGTGGCCCACGACGCCGTTGAGCGAGACCCGCGCCAACCCGTCGGCGGTCCAGTGCACCGACCACAGGTGCTCGGCGGCGCGGCGCGCCTCCTCGAGCCAGGACCGCTCGCCGAAGATCAGCGCGGCGCTCAGCAGCGCGTCGATGGCCCAGCCGTTCCAGGACGCGATCACCTTGTCGTCGCGCGGCGGCGCGAACCGGTTCTGCCGCACCTCCAGCAGCCGCTCCGTCACCCGCGCCAGCCGCTCGGCGTCGGGCGCGCCGCGCAGCTGCAGCGTCGACAGGCCGTGCTCGAACGTCCCGGCGGTGGTCACGTGGAACACCTCCGCGGCCCAGGCGCCGTCCTCCTCGCCGAGGGCGTCGACCAGCAGCTCGGGCGTCCAGACGTAGTAGATGCCCTCGTGCGCCATCCCGCGGATGTCGGCCGAGTCGGCGTCCTGCGAGGCGGCGAACCCGCCGCCCGGCGTGAGCATCTCGCGGATCAGCCAGCCCGCCGTCCCGCGCGCGACCCGCTCGAACAGGGCGCGCAGCTGGGCGTCGTGCTGCGGCGTCCGGCGCCAGCCGCGGGCGTAGCTGCCGAGCAGCAGCGCGTTGTCGTAGAGCATCTTCTCGAAATGCGGCACCACCCAGCCCGCGTCGACGCTGTAGCGGTGGAAGCCGCCGCCGACCTGGTCGTGGACGCCGCCGCGCGCCATCGCCTCCAGCGTCCGCTGCGCCAGGTCGAGGGTGCCGGCCTCGCCCTTGACCAGCAGCGCGTCGATCAGCAGGGGCGCGGGGAACTTGGGCGCGCCGCCGAAGCCGCCGTGCAGCAGGTCGAAGTCGCCCGCGACGGCGTCGATCAGCGGCCACACGTCGGGGCGGCGTCGGCGACCGGCAGCGTGTTGATGGCGCCGAGCTGCTCCACGATCCCGTCGGCCGACGCGAGCACCTCGTCGCGGCGCTCGTCCCAGGCCTCCGCGAGCGCGGTGACCACCTGGGTGAAGGACGGCTGCGCGGCCGTCGCCTCGGGCGGGAAGTAGGTGCCGGCGAAGAACGGGCGACCCTGCGGGGTCGCGAAGACCGTCATGGGCCAGCCGCCCTGCCCGGTGAGGGCCTGGGTGGCGCGCATGTAGACCGCGTCGACGTCCGGGTGCTCCTCGCGGTCCACCTTGACGGGGACGAAGTGGGCGTTCACCAGGGCCGCGACGTCGGCGTCCTCGAAGGACTCGTGCGCCATCACGTGGCACCAGTGGCAGGCCGAGTAGCCGATCGAGATCAGCAGCGGGACGCCGCGGCGCTCGGCCTCCGCGAGCGCGTCGGCCCCCCAGGGCCACCAGTCGACCGGGTTGCCGGCGTGCTGGAGCAGGTAGGGGCTGGTCGCGTCCGCGAGGCGATTGGGCATGGTTCAACCCTGCCAGACGCGCGGGGCGCCGGGCGCCGGGGGCTCAGGGCTGGTCGGTGCCCCGGCGATCGCCGCGGGCCTGCTGCGCCCGCACCTCGTCGGAGGTGGGCAGGTCGGGGTAGTCGGCCCGCTTCAGGTGCTTGCGCATGTTCACGAACAGCAGGAGCAGCGCGATGAGGAGCACCAGCGTGACGACGAGCGCCAGCCAGCCGGGGGCCTGGGCGGCCCCTAGATCGTGTAGTACCACTCGTCCACCTTATCCGCGCACGTGGTCGGGATCCCCGCGAACAGGTCGTCCTCGGGCAGGGAGGAGGGCACGTGCGACTCGACGAGCTGGTAGTCCTCGGTCGGCCAGGCCTTCTGCTGCAGGGCGAGCGGCACCGCGAACCAGAAACCGTCCGGGTCGACCTGGGTGGCGTGCGCGCGCAGGGCGTCGTCGCGGACGCCGAAGTAGTCCGACGCCGGGATGAACGTGGTCAGCCGCTCCGCCTGCCGCGGGTCCTCGGGCCAGTTGCTCAGCCGCTCCCGGTAGGGCGACTCCAGCCCGTTCTCGTGCATCACCGCATCGAGGGCGACCGTGCGGGCGCGGTGGAAGTTCTGGTGGTAGTAGACCTTGGGCACCTGCCAGGGCTCGCCCAGGACCGGCGACGCGGGCGCGTCCGCGGCGATCTCGAGGCCGCGCATCGTGACCTCGTGGGTCCGGATGTGGTCGGGGTGCGGGTAGCCGCCGTTCTCGTCGTACGTGACGACCACGTGCGGGCGGAACTCGCGGATGATCGCCGCCAGGTCGGTGGCGGCCTCGTCGAGGTCGGCCAGCGCGAAGCAGCCCTCGGGCAGCGGCGGCAGCGGGTCGCCCTCCGGCAGCCCCGAGTCGACGTAGCCGAGCCAGCGCTGCTGGACGCCGAGGATCTCGCGGGCGCGCGCCATCTCGGCGCGGCGCAGGTCGGCGATGTTGGCCACGTTCTCGGGGGTGTCCATCTTCGGGTTGAGGATGTCGCCGCGTTCGCCCCCGGTGGCCGTCACGACGAGCACCTGGACGCCCTCGGCGACGTACTTGGCCATGGTGGCCGCGCCCTTGCTCGACTCGTCGTCGGGGTGCGCGTGCACCGCCATCAGCCGCAGGGGGCGCCCCTCGGCGTCCACCCGGACCTGGGGAATCTCACACATGCGGGCCATTCTCCCCCGTCGCCCAAGCCCCGAGGCCCCCGTCTCGACCGCACGCCGGGCGCCGGTCGGCGCCGGCTCGCCGCGCGTGCGGCGGGAGCGGGCAGAATGGGAGCGTGACGACGCACACCGAGACCGACGCCGAACGCATCGCCCGCCGCTACCCCGGCAGCCGGACGCCGCGGTGGCTGTGGCTGGTCGCGGTGGCCGCGATCCTGGCGGTCGGCGTCCCTTGGCTGATCTGGACCGCCACGTACGGCGCCAACCCGGCGATCAGCGCCAAGATCGTCAGCTTCAGCGTCACGTCGGACCAGACGATCGACGTGCGCGTCACCACGCAGCGTCCCGACCCGGCCCGCCCCGCGGTGTGCACGCTGACCGCCCAGGCCGTCACCTACGACACCGTGGGCCAGTACGTCCTGGAACTGCCGCCGGGCTCGGAGGAACTCGAGCACCACGACGTGACCATCCGCACGTTCAAGCGGCCCACGTCGGTCAAGATCGAGGGCTGCACCCCGCGCTGATCGGCCCCCGTCTCTCACCCCACTGGTAGGCTTGTTCAATGTCTGACACGCAAACATCCACCGTTTGGCTGACCCAGGAGGCCTACGACAAGCTCACGGGTGAGCTCGAGTTCCTCAAGGGCGAAGGGCGGTCCACGGTGTCGGCCAAGATCGCCCAGGCACGCGACGAAGGTGACCTCTCCGAGAACGGCGGCTACCACGCCGCGCGCGAGGAGCAGGGCCAGCAGGAGGCGCGCATCCGCCAGTTGGAGGCCATGCTCCGCGACGCGAAGATCGGCGAGGCGCCGGCGTCCAGCAAGAAGGTGGCCCCCGGCATGACCGTCACCATCGCCTACGACGACGACCCCGAAGACACCGACACGTTCCTGCTGGGCTCCCGCGAGCTGATCGGGGTGACCGACACCGCCGTGGAGGTCTTCAGCCCGCAGTCCCCCCTGGGCGCGGCGATCGTGGGCGCCAAGAAGGGCCAGAAGGTGTCCTACCAGGCCCCCACCGGCGCGACCATCCACGTCACGATCCTCGACTTCGAGGTCTTCACCGGCTGATCCCCCGCACGCACGACGCCCCGGTCACCCGCAGGTGACCGGGGCGTCGGTTCGTCTCTACAGCCGCGCCAGCAGATCGGCGGCGACGTCGGGCGCCAGCGTCCCGGCCGCGACCTGGGCCAAGACCTGGTCCCGCACCGCGTCGCCCGCCTTGCCGGCGGTGGCGTCGGCGCTGGCCCGACCGGACCCCGCGCGCTCGCCCGGCGCGGGGCCGGACGCCGGACCGGCCTCCCGCGGCGCCTCGGCCTCCTCGGGGGCGTCCGCGCCGTCGCCGGGACGCTCGGCCGCCTCGCCGGCCAGCCCCAGCCGCTCGAGCAGGTCGTTGAACCGGGCCCGCGCCGTCGGGTAGGAGACCCCGAGGTGCTTCTCGACCTCCTTGAGGTTGCCGCGCGAGGTCAGGAAGACCCGCAGCAGGTCCAGGTCGGCGTCGTTCAGCGCGCAGTAGGGGCAGGGCGCGAACGACCCGACGAGTTCGGTGCCGCAGCCCGGGCAGCCCAGCCGCGAGACGGCGAGATGCTCGCCGCAGACGGGGCAGTCGGCGGGGGCGCGGTGCAGGTGGGCGCTCACGCCTCCACCTTCTTCACGGTCGCGGTCCCCATGACCACCTCCAGGTCGAGGCGGGCTGCGCCGGCGCCGATCAGGTACTCGTCGACCTGCGCGCCCTCGTCGGGCCACACCACGCGGCCGACCTGCGTCTGGGAGCGGATCGTCACCGACGAGCGCGGCGCCAGCGCGACGGTCAGCGAACCCGACTCGATCTTGAGCCGCGAGCGGCCGGTGTTGATGGGTCCCTCGACGGTGCCCGACCCGGCCTGCACCAGCGCGTCGGTGACCCGGCGCACCCCGGTGGCGGCCATGCCGCCCGCGGTGACGCGGACGCGCCCCAGGAACGGGACGCCGGTCACGTTGAGGCTGCCCGCGGTGAGCTCGATGTCCACCTCGATGGCCGGGTTCACGCGGACCGTCAGGCCGCGCGCCAGCGTGATGCCGCGCAGGTCGTCCAGGCTCTTGGGCGGGTTGAGCAGGCTGAACCCCTCCAGCTTCGGCCCGAGTTCGCCGTCGGCGGCGACCTCCAGCACCTCGCCCTGGCGGCGCAGCACGTGCTCGCCGGTGACGGACGCCGTGGCGACCGACTTGTCGCCGATGACGGTGACGCGGCGTCCGACGGCGCGGATCGCCACCCGCTCGGTGCCCTTCACGCCCGTGGGGCCCGACGGCTCGTCGTGGTCGTCGGACGCCGCAGCGCCCTCGTTCTTGCGCAGCGTCTCGATGCGGCGCGCCGCCTCGGCGGAGTCGATGTTCCCGGCGGCGAGGTCCGCGAGGATCGAGGAAAGATCAGGCTCACTCATGCAATGAATGGTAAGCGCCCCTTACCAGATTGGTAAGGGGCGCTCGACCCTGATGCGGCCCTGATCTCAGGTCGCGGCCGGGGCCTCCGGCGGCGTCGCGGCCCCCTCCGGAGGCAGCGGGTCGGCGTCGTCGGAGTCGGGGCCGCCCGACGACCCGGACCCCCGCAGCGACCCGACGAAGGCGACCGAGAACGCCAGGAGCGGGATGGCCAGCAGCGCCCCGAGGATGCCGCTGACGATGCCGCCGGCGGTGATGCCGACCAGCACGGCCAGCGGGTGCACGTTGACGGCCTTGCCCATGACGAGCGGCTGCAGGAAGTTGCCCTCCAACTGCATGACCGCGATGACGGCTCCGAGCATGATCAGCGCGCTGACCCAGCCGTGGGTCACCAGCGCGAGCGCCACCGCGACCGCGCCGGCCAGCACCGCGCCGACGATCGGGATGAACGACAGGAAGAACGTCAGCGCGAACAACGCGCCCACCAGCGGCACCCCCAGCAGGTACGCGGCCAGGGCGACGCCCGCGGCGTCCACGGCGGCCACGATGACGGCCGAGCGCATGTAGGCGACCAGCGACCCCCAGCCGCGCAGGGCCGCGGCGTCGACCTGGGTGCGGTACGCGCGCGGCACCAGCAGGTTGACCGCGCTGGAGAAGATGAGCCGCCCCTGGAAGGCGAAGAAGAACGCGGCGACCAGGGCCGTTGCCATGCCCGCGAAGAAGCTGCCGAACGCGGCGCCCACCGACGCCGCCGTCCCCGCGAGCGCGCTCGCCTGGGTCTGCAGCCACGCCAGGCCCTCGTTCAGCCATCCGGTCAGCCGATCGCTGTCGATGTTGAACGGCAGGGTGCCCAGCCAGGCGAGGAAGGTGTTGAAGCCCGCCGAGGTCTGCTGGATCAGGCTGGGCAGTTCGCCGGCGACCTGCTGGCCCACGAACGTGAGCAGGCCGGCGACCACGAGCAGCAACAGCAGCAGCGCCGTGAGCGCGGCGAGCGCGGGGTGCCAGCCCCAGCGCCGCAGCCGGTCCGCGATCGGGAACAGCATGGCGGCCAGCAGGGTGGCGATCGCGAGCGGCACCGACAGCATCGAGAAGTAGGACAGCGTCATGAACAGCCCCACCACGAACACGCCCAGCACCAGGAACCGGAGGGCGTAGCCCGCCGCGATGGTGAGGCCGCGGGGGACGTCCGGCTCCAGCGGGACGCGCGGCTCGGGCTGCTCCAGCGTCACCAGGACGGGCACCGGGGCCGGGGGCGGAGGCGGGTTCAACGGGGGCCTCCGCTCGGGGCGAGCAGGCGGGCGAGGGCGTTCATCAAGGACACGGCAGGGCTCCTTCCACCGCGGTCAGCCTAGCGGCAGGCGTCCCGCTAGCCTGAGCCGGTGACCGCGCGCCCCCTGACCGAACTCGTGGCCCCCGACTGGGCCCACGCCCTGGCGCCCGTCGCCGACGACGTCGCCCGCATGGGCGCCTTCCTGCGCGAGGAGATCGCGGCCGGCCGCCCGTACCTGCCGGCCGGGGACCAGGTGCTGCGGGCGTTCTCGCGGCCGCTCGCCGACGTCCGCGTCCTGATCGTGGGCCAGGACCCCTACCCGACGCCGGGGCATCCCGTGGGGTTGTCGTTCTCGGTGGCCCCCGACGTCCGGCCGCTGCCCCGCTCGCTGCAGAACATCTACGCCGAACTGCAGGCCGACCTCGGCATCGCCCCGGCCGCCCACGGCGACCTGTCGGCGTGGTTCGACCGCGGCGTCCTGCTGCTGAACCGGTGCCTGACGGTGCGGCCCGGCGCGGCGGCGTCCCATCGCGGCAAGGGCTGGGAGCCGGTGACCGACCGCGCCATCGACGCCCTGGTGGCGCGCGGCGGCCCGCTCGTGGCGATCCTGTGGGGCCGCGACGCCCAGTCCCTGACGCCGCGGCTCGGCGGCGTCCCGATCATCGCCTCGGCGCACCCCTCGCCGCTGTCGGCGCGCTCGGGGTTCTTCGGTTCCCGGCCGTTCAGCCGGGCCGACGCGGCGCTGGTCGCCCAGGGCGGCGAGCCGCTGGACTGGTCGCTGCCGCCCGCCTGAGCCCCGACGGCGAGCCTGCCGGGTGGCCCCCGTTCAGTTCGGGGGGCACTCACCATTACACTGAGCGGGTCACGCCCCCTCGGGGGCGCTTTCCCGGCGCGCGTCTGGGTCGTTCGATCCGGTTGTCCGCGTCGCAGCCAAACGTAACTGCCGAAAGGGCACTTCATGGGAGTATCCCCCACCCAGTGGATCATCACGGCGGTCGTGATCCTCGGTCTTCTCGCCTTCGACTTCTTCTTCCATGTCCGCAAGGCGCACATCCCGACGATCAAGGAGTCGGCGACGTGGACCAGCATCTACGTGTCGATCGCCATCATGTTCGGCGTGTTCGTCTGGCTCACGATGGGCCAGAAGTCCGGCATCGAGTACTACGCCGGCTACATCACCGAGTTGTCGCTGTCGGTGGACAACCTGTTCGTGTTCCTCATCATCATGGCCAGCTTCAAGGTGCCGCGCGCCGACCAGCAGAAGGTCCTGATGTTCGGCATCGTCGTGTCGCTGATCTTCCGCACCGGGTTCATCTTCCTGGGCGCCGTGCTCATCAACAGCTTCGCGTGGGTGTTCTACATCTTCGGCGTCATCCTGCTGATCACGGCCGGGAACCTGCTCAAGCCGGAGAAGGACGAGGACGACGAGGACTCCTCGGAGGCCAACAACTTCATCATCAAGCTGGCCAAGCGCTTCATGCACACCACCGACTACTACGACGGTGACAAGCTCTTCACGATGGAGAACGGCCGCAAGGCCATGACCCCGATGCTGCTGGTCATGATCGCCATCGGCGGCACCGACGTGATGTTCGCGCTCGACTCGATCCCCGCGATCTTCGGCCTGACCCAGAACACCTACATCGTGTTCACCGCGGTCGCGTTCTCGCTGCTGGGCCTGCGCCAGCTCTACTTCCTGATCGACGGCCTGCTGGACCGCCTGATCTACCTCAAGTACGGCCTCGCCGTCATCCTGGGCTTCATCGGCGTCAAGCTGATCCTGCACGCCCTGCACGAGAACAACGTGCCGTTCATCAACGGCGGCCAGCCCGTGTCCGTCGTGGAGGTCACCACCGAGCTCAGCCTCGCGGTCATCCTCGTGACGCTGCTGGTGGTCATCGTGATGTCGCTGATGTCCCCCAAGGGCCGGGCGCTCACCACGATCAAGAACACCCGCCGGCACGCCAAGCAGTACCTCGACACCGGCTTCGAGGCCGACCCGGTCATCCGCGACAAGAACTACCGCGCGCTGATCGCCGAGGAGCAGACCCTGCTCGGGCTGCCGGAGAAGCACCGGGAGCTCATCCACGACGAGGACGAACTGCTCGACCTCCTCGACGAGGCGCACGCCACGCACGAGCGCTACGTGGCCGAGAACCCGGAGCGGTTCACCGACGGTGACCCGATGAGCGGAAAGCCGCGGATCGACACCGACGCCTACCGGCGCGCGATGGAGAATCCCGACGCGTTCGAGGGCCACGATCACGAGGACTGATCGGCTCTGAAACTGAACGGCCCCGGCGCTTCCCAGCGACCGGGGCCGTTCGGCGTCCTGGCGTCGGATTCGCCGGTAGATTGCACGGGACATGCGGTACCGCCCGCCCCGACCAGGAGGCCCAGCATCATGAGGCGCGTTCTACTCACGGCCGCGAAGATCCCCGCGATCCGGAACCTGTCCGTCCGGCTGCCGCCGATCCGGCGCATGGTCGACCGGTTCGTGGCGGGTGAGACCCCCGAGGCCGCCCTGGACGCCGTCGCCCGCATCGCCGCCACCGGACGCGTCGCCACCATCGACCACCTCGGCGAGGACACCACCACGCAGGCCGCCGCCCTGGCCGCCACCGACGCGAACCTGCGGCTCATCTCGCTGATCGCGGAGCGCGGGCTGGCCGAGGTCGCCGAGCTGTCGCTGAAGGCGAGCGCGATCGGCCAGGCGCTGCCCGGCGGGCACGCACTGGCCCAGGAGAACGCCGAGCGCATCATCGCCGCGGCGCACGAGGCGGGCACCCGCGTCACCATCGACATGGAGGACCACACCACCACCGACGCGACGCTGGCGCTGGTCCAGGAGTTGCGCGAGGAGTTCCCCGACACCGGGACGGTGCTGCAGGCGATGCTGCACCGCACCCCCTCCGACGCCGAGCGCTGGGCCCACCCGGGCTCGCGCATCCGGTTGTGCAAGGGCGCCTACAACGAGCCCGCGTCGGTCGCCCACACCGACAAGCGGGCGATCAACGCCAGCTACGTCGCCTGCCTGCACCGGCTGATCGACGGCGGCGCGCACCCGATGGTCGCCACGCACGATCCGGCGCTGATCCAGGCCGCGCTCGACCTGCTCGCCGAGGCCGGGCGGCCCGCCGACAGCTACGAGTTCCAGATGCTGTACGGTATCCGCCCCACCGAGCAGCAGCGGCTCGCGGACGCCGGGCACACGGTGCGGGTGTACGTCCCCTACGGCACCGACTGGTACGGCTACTTCATGCGCCGGCTCGCCGAGAAGCCGGCCAACCTCGCCCTGCTCGGCCGCGCGCTGATCGGCCGGGGCTAGCGCGCCGGCGCGCCCGTCACGGGATGTAGGTGAGCGGGTCGACCGGCTTGCCGTTCTTGTAGACCTGCAGGTGCAGGTGGCAGCCGGTGGACAGCCCCGTGGTGCCCACGTAGCCGATCAGCTGGCCCATGCTGACCCGCTGCCCCACCTTCACCGCGATCCGGCTCTGGTGCGCGTAGCCGGTCATGATCGAGGAGCCCCCGATGACGCCGTGGTCGATGACCACGTAGTTGCCGAACCCGCCCTGGCGCCCGGCGGTCGCCACGGTGCCGGACTGCGCGGCGTACAGCGGGACGCCGCAGGCCGCCCCGAAGTCGGTGCCGTTGTGATTGCGCCAGTACTTCAGGATGGGGTGGAACCGACGGCCGAAGGGCGAGCCGGGCTTGGCGTTGACCGGGCGGATGAAGCCCTGCGGGCTCAGCGCCACCTGCGCGCCGCCCGCCACCAGCGGGTAGGTGGCGTGGTTGGTCGAGATCGTGCCGGCCGCCACGAGACGGCCCAGGTCGTCGCGGCCACCGCCGCGGGCGAGCGCCTCGGCGACGCGCAGGGCCAGGTCGGCCTCGATCGCCGATTCCTCGGCGACCAGCGCGTTGTAGCGGTCCATGTCCTCCTGGAGCGCCTGCTGCGCCTGGGCCTGGTACTGCGCGTTGCGCTCGACCAGCGCGGCGACGTCCGCCTCCTGCTGCGCCGCGGACGCCTCGAGGCCGGCGATGCGGGTGACGTTGGCGGCCGAGGCCCGCTTGTCCGCGGCGACCTTCGCCTCGATGGCGGCCTGGGCCTTCTCGGCGGCCTCCAGTTCGGCCTCGAGCGCCTGCAGCTTCGTCAGCCGGGCCGTCGTCGAGCCGAAGATCGTGGTGTCCCACTGCAGCCGCTGCTGCACCTCGCCGAGGCTGCGGGCCTCCAGCACGCCGATCAGCCCCGACACGTCGCTGCGGGACTGGTAGGCGTCCCGGGCCGCGCGGGCGGTCAGCGCCCGCTGCGTTTCGACCTCGGAGCGCGCCCGCGCCACCTCGGCGCGCGCCTTCTCCAGCGTCGCCTGCTCCGCGGCGAGCCGGGTCGCCAGCACCGCGTCGTCGTCGCGCGCCGCCTGGAGTTCCACGCGGGTCTGTTCCAGCTTGGCGCGGGCGTCGTCGAGTTGCCGCTGGGACGCCTCGAGGGCGTCGTTGGCCGCCTGCAGCGTCGCGGTCTCCTCGTCGACCGTCGCGCGCGCCGCGGCGATGGTCTGCTGGATCTCGCGGTGCCGATCGCTCAGCGGATCGGCCATCGCCGGCGGCACGAGGCCGACGAGCAGCCCGCCCGTCACGGCCGCGGCCACGAACGCGCTCAGGGACCGGCGCCGCCGGTGACCCTGCTCCGCGGGACGGGCGAAGGCGGGGAAGTCACCAAACGCACAGGAAGCCCCTTCATCGAAAAAAATATCGGTAGGCAAGCTGAGCCTAGGCCGCTCGGCGACGCCCGGGAAGAGGCGCGCCGGGGATTCGTCATCGCCACAAGCGGAGACGGGGGTCTGTCGCGCGTCCGGGGCAGGGGTTAGCGTGAGCCCATGAGCACGCAGCGGATCACCGTTCAGGTCGACGTCGAGGCCACCCCGCAGCAGGCGTGGGACGCCTTCACCCGCGACGACGCGGTCGTCGTCTGGAACCACGCCTCCGACGACTGGCACTGCCCGGCGGCGTCCGGCGACCTGCGTCCGGGCGGCACCTTCTCCCAGACGCTGGCCGCCAAGGACGGCTCGGTGGCGTTCGAGATGACCGGCGAGTACACGGTCGTCGAGCCGCCCCACCGGCTGGCGTACACCATGGCCGACGGCCGTGCCGTGGAGGTCGGGTTCGACGAGCAGCCCGACGGCAGCACGCGGGTCACCGAGACCTTCGACCCCGAGGACACCAACCCGCTGGACCTGCAGCGGGCCGGCTGGCAGGCGACCCTGGACAACTACCGGACCTACGCCGACGAGTTCGCGCGCTCCCGCTAGACGCGGGGACAGGCGCGCACGCTAGACGTCGCGGTCACCCGCCACCGCGGCCTGGATCCGGGTGATCACCTCGCCCAGGAGCCCGCGGGTCAGCAGCCCCGGGCCGAGCGGACCGCCCGAGGCGTCCCCCAGCAGCGGGAGCCGCGCGAGCGCCGCCCGGGCCTCGGGCGTGAGGTCCCGCAGTTGTCGGCGCTCCTCGTCGAGGCCCGCCTCCGCGCCGCGCGCGAGGTCCACCGCCTTCACGGCGTAGGCGGCCGCGCCGAGGGCGTGCGCGCCCATGTGCGCCACCGCGGACGCCTGCGCTGCCGAGCGCGCCGCCGCGGCGCCCGCCGGGGAGGTCGCGGCCGCGGCCGCCTTCACCGCGACCATGCGCAGGCCGATCTCGGCGGCCGCCGAACTGGTCCCCTGGCCGTAGGCGCGCGTGCGGGCGATCGCGTCCCGGACCCGCGGGTCGTCGGGCGCCTCGGCCTCGAAGAGCGGCAGGACGCGCGCGGCGCAGTCGGCGGCCCACAGGGCCAGCACGCGCCGGTCGCCGTCGTCCAGGGTCTGGGGTGATGCCATGGGTGGATTCTCACACGGCGGCGCTCGGGCGTGCGGGTCAGCGTCCCTCGGGGCGATCCTCGTCGGCGAGTCCCTCGACCGGCGGGTCATCGGCCCCCGCGATCCCCGGCGCGGCGTCCATCGCCCCCGGGGCGCCCGGTGCGGCGCCGGTGTCCCCCGCTGCCCGCGTTGCGGCGTCGGTGGCCCCCGCGGCCGGCGGTGCGGTGTCGCGCGGGGCGTCCCCGTCGGCCGACCCCGGTGCCCCGGCCGGCGCCCGCACGGGGATGAGCACGTGGGGCAGCACCAGCCCGACGATGGGACCCATCGCCACGGCGTAGAGCACGGTGCCGACGCCGACCGGCCCGCCCAGCAGCCAGCCCAGCAGCAGGACGCCACCCTCGATCGCGAGCCGGACCGGCGCGATGGGCCAGCCCGTGCGGCGGTGCAGGCCGGTCATCAGGCCGTCGCGCGGGCCCGCGCCGAGCTGGGCGCCGATGTAGAGCGATCCGGACACCCCGTTGAGCAGCACCGACCCCACCATCAGGGCGATCGCCCACGGCAGGTCGGTCGCGGGCGGCAGCACGGCGAGCGTGAGGTCGCACGAGACGCCCACCCACACGGCGTTCGCCAGCGTGCCCAACCCGGGCAGCTGCCGCAGGGGCCACCACAGCAGCAGCACCACCAGCGACGCGAGGATCGCGACGGTCCCGACGCTCAGCCCCGTCCGCTCGGCCAGGGCCACGTGCAGCACGTCCCAGGGGGCGACGCCGAGCCCGGCGCGGATCATGCCCGCCACGGATGCGCCGAACCCCGTCAGGCCGGCGAACAGCGCGAGGAAGCGCAGCGGCAGCCGGTCCAGCTTCAGCTGGGCGGGGATCGATCGGTTCTCCAGGGCGAGCGCCATGACGGCGATTCTGACACGCCGCCGCGCGCCCGCCGGCGCCCGACCATCCGACGGCGCGAGGGGGGCGTGCGCACGCCGGCTGCGCACTCCGCCCTAGGGTGGGCCGGTGAGCAATCCGGTGACGGACGCCGTCCGCGCGGCGCTGGCGGCCCGGGCGGATCCGGCCCGCGCGGCCCAGCAGCAGCGCTACATGAAGTCGGAGATGCCGTTCCACGGCCTGGCGACGCCGGAGCGCCGGGCCGCGCTGCGTCCGGTCTGGGCGGCGTACGCCCCCACCGGCACCGACGACTGGCGGGCGACGATCGCGGACCTCTGGGACACCGCGGCGCGTCGCGAGGAGCGCTACGCCGCGATCGAGCTGCTGCGGCTGCCCCGCTTCCGCGCGTGGGCGAGCGTCCCTGATCCGGCGACGATCGCGCTGCTGCGCCACATGATCGTCACCGGCGCCTGGTGGGACTACGTGGACGAGATCGCCACACATCCGGTCGGCGACCTGCTGCGGACCGCCCCCGCGACGATGACACCGGTGCTGCGCGGCTGGGCGCACGAGCCCGACCTCTGGCTGCGGCGCACCGCGATCATCGCGCAACTCCACGCGCGGGAGCGGACCGACCTCGCGCTGCTCGCGGAGGCGATCGGCGCCAGCGCCGCCGACCCGGACTTCTTCGCGCGCAAGGCGATCGGGTGGGCGCTGCGTCAGCACGCCCGGACCGACCCGGCGTGGGTGCGCGCCTTCGTCGCCGATCACCCGGAGCTCGCGCCGCTGTCGCGGCGCGAGGCACTCTCGCGCCTGGGGGACCCCGCCTGAGGCCGCGTCAGCGCGCGCCCGCGGCGTCGAATCCGGTCGGGGGCTTGGTGGCGTCGTTCCACGCCAGCGCCCAGTCGGGCACCACGCGCCCGGCCGGCGCGGGCTCGATGAGCGCCGCGAGCTCGGCGGTGTCGACCGAGCCGCCCTGCTTGCGCAGGAACCGCGCCCGCACCACCGCCTGGGCGTGCACCGTCTCCCCCACGCAGAACGTCTGCTCCATGAAGCACCACGTCCCCACGAACCCGAGGAACCGGGTGTAGAGGTCGAACCGCTGCCCCGGGTTCAGCGAGCGCCGGTAGCTGATGGTCTGCCCGGCGACCACCGGGTACCAGTCCCGCTCCGAGACGAGCCGCCACACCCCGCTGCGGAGCATGAGGTCCATCCGCCCCAGATCCATCAGGGTGAGGTAGGTGCCGTTGTTCATGTGCCCCAGCGCGTCCAGGTCGGTCAGCGACACCCGGAACCGGGTGCGGGCCGTGTCCCAGATGGACAGGCGGGGCCGCGTCCGGTGCCGGAGGAATAGCCACAGCAGCCGCAGGTACATGTTCACCCGCGCACCCTAGCCGGACGCCGACGCGGCCGCCGATGTGCCAGACTCGTCCCACCTCGACCCCGAGCGACAGGAGACTGGCATGGGACTGTTCGATCTGTTCGGCCGCACCGATCACGCGGTGACGCGCTCAGCCCTTGACGAGGCCAACGACCCCGACGGCACCGACGACGCCGTCACCACGCTGATCAAGCGGCTGACCGCGGTCGGCATCGACGGCGTCGGCCCCTACTCCAGCGCCCAGGACGTTGCCCGCCAGGCGCTGGAGCGGGAGAACGGCGACGTCGCCGCCGCGATCCGCCGGGTGGTCCGCCGGGCCGAGTTCGGCGGCGCCGCCGGCGGTTTCGTCACCAGCCTGGGCGGGTTCCTCACGATGATCGTCGCCATCCCCGCCAACGTCTTCGAGTTCTACGTGCAGGCGACGCGGATGACCGCCGCCGTGGCGGTGCTGCGGGGCTACGACGTCTCCGACGAGCGGATCCGCACCGCGATCCTGCTGACGCTCGTCGGCTCGAACGCCGCCGACATCCTCACCCGCGCCGGCGTGGCCACCGGGTCGAGCGCGGCCCTCCAGGTCGCGGCCCGGGGCGGGCTCCCGCGCCCCGCCCTGATGGTGGTGCAGAAGGCGGTCGGCTTCCGGATCCTGCGCAGCGTCGGGGAGCGGGTGTTCACCCGGCTGGGCAAGCTCGTGCCGCTCGCGGGGGGCGTGTTCGGCGCGATCGTCGACTTCGCCATGATGAAGCGGATCGGCCACCAGGCGGTCGCCGAGTTCCCCGGCTGAGCCGGGTCAGGACGCCGCGGCGCCCGCCCGCCCCAGCCCGGCCAGCAGGTCGGCGATCAGGTCGTCGGGGTGCTCGATGCCCACCGACAACCGCACCAGCCCCGGACGCAGCCCGGCGGCCTCCTGCACCTCGGGCGGCATCGCCGCGTGCGTCATCGTGCCGGGGTGGCACACCAGGGACTCCACCCCGCCGAGCGACTCGGCGAGGCTGAAGTTCTCCAGCGCGGACAGGAAGGCGGCCACACCGGGTTCGCCGCCGACGACCTCGAGCGACACGATGGCGCCGAACCCCTCCATCTGACGCGCCGCGATCGCGTGGCCGGGGTGGTCGGGCAGCCCCGGGTAGTGCAGCCGCTCGACGCCCGGGTGACCCTGCAGGGCCGCGACCACCGCGGCGGCGTTCTCCAGGTGCTGGCGCATCCGCACCGGCAGCGTCCGGACGCCGCGCAGCGTGAGGTAGGAGTCGAACGCCGAGCCGGTCAGCCCCAGGCAGTTGGCCCACCAGCCGAGCTGCTCGGCCAGGTCGGCGTCCGCCGCGGTGATGACGCCGCCGATGACGTCGGAGTGGCCGTTGAGGTACTTGGTGCTCGACTGCACCGCGACGTCGGCGCCGAGCGCCAGCGGGCGCTGCACCAGCGGCGAGCAGAACGTGTTGTCCACGACGAGGACGCCGTCGGCCGCGTGCGTCGCCGCGGCCAGGGCCGCGACGTCGGTGATGCCGAGCAGCGGGTTCGACGGCGTCTCGACCCACACCAGCGCCGGGTCGAGCGCGGCGATCCTCGCGGCGGCGTCCGGGGCGGTGAGGTCGAGCAGTTCCAGGACGAACGCCCCCTTGCGCGCGAGGGCGTCCAGCAGCCGCCACGTGCCGCCGTAGGCGTCGTGGGGCGCGACGACGACGTCGCCGGGCGCGACCAGGGCGGCGAGGGTCGCGGTGATGGCGCCCATGCCCGAGGACGTCACGACGGCCCCGGCGGCGCCGTCGAGCTCGGCCAGCGCGGCGGCAAGGGTGGAGCGGGTCGGGTTGCCCGAGCGGGAGTAGTCGAACTCCCGGGGCTGCCGCAGTCCCGCGAAGCTGTAGTTGGTCGACAGGTACACCGGGGGGACCACGGCGCCGTGGGCGGCGTCGGTCTCGATCCCGGAGCGGACGGCGGCGGTCTGCCTGGCTCGTTCCACGGGGGTTCCCCTTCCTGGGTGGACGGGACGAATCTTAGGCCGCGTCTCTGGCGTGTCCCCGCGCGGTCCGAGTACCGTCCCGTCATGAAGCTCGAGGACGTCATCCGCAGTAAGGGCAACTCCGTCGTCACCATCTCCCCGCAGGCCTCCGTGATCGAGTTGGTCACCCTGATGGCCGACAACAACATCGGCGCGGTCGTGGTCTCCAACGACGGGCATCACATCGAGGGGATCGTGAGCGAACGCGACATCGTCCGCGGCCTCGCCACGCGCGGGCAGGACGTGGTGAACGTCGACGTCGCCACCCTCATGACGCCCGACGTGGTGGTCGCCAACCCGTCGGACAACATCGAGGAGACCGCGCACACCATGACCGCCAAGCGCGTCCGGCACATCCCCCTCGTCATCGACGGCGAACTGCGGGGCTGGTCTCGATCGGCGACGTCGTGAAGTTCCGGATCGATCAGCTCACCGACGAGCGCAACCACCTGCTGGGGTACCTGCACCAGTGACGGGCGACCGCCGCAGCCTGATCTGGGTGGACGGCTCCGTGCAGGGGGTCGGCTTCCGCTGGTGGGTCGCGACCCAGGCCGAACGCCTGGGGCTGGTCGGGCACGCCCGCAACCTGGCCGACGGCCGCGTCGAGATCGACGCGCAGGGCCACCCCGACGCCCTGGCCGAACTCATCGAACTCGTGACCGAGCCGCGCTCGGGGTCGCGCCGCCCCGGCCACGTCACCGGGTATCTGGTCGAGCGCCGCGACACGATCGCGCAGGACGACACCTTCCACGCCTGGTGACGCGGCGGGGCCACGTCGCGACCTGGCGCCCGCGCGAAGCAGGGCTCCCGCCGGGGTCCGGCCGCCCTTCACAGGAGACGCACAGGAAACTCATGGCGTCCCCGCATCCGGCGGTGCCACCCTTGAGACCATGCAGGCACCCGAACGCGAACCCCTGACCCGCCCGGACGGCACCCCGATCCGCGTCCTCACGGTCGACGACGAGGCCAGCCTCACCGACCTGCTCGGGATGGCGCTGCGGTACGAGGGCTGGGAGGTCGCGTCCGCGGACTCGGGCCTGAGCGCGGTGCAGGCCGCCCGCGACACGCGCCCGGACGCCATCGTGCTCGACATGATGCTGCCCGACTTCGACGGCCTAGAGGTGATGCGGCGCATCCGCGCGGAGCAGCCCGACGTGCCCGTGATCTTCCTGACCGCCAAGGACGCCGTGGACGACCGCGTCCACGGCCTCACCGCGGGCGGCGACGACTACGTCACCAAGCCGTTCAGCCTCGAGGAGCTCGTGGCCCGGCTCCGCGGGCTGCTGCGCCGCACCGGCGCCACCTCGGCCCGTCCCGGCTCGCAGCTCGTGGTGGGCGACCTCAGCCTCGACGAGGACAGCCACGAGGTGACGCGCGCCGGCGAGCCGATCCAGCTGACCGCCACCGAGTTCGAGCTGCTGCGCTACCTGATGCGCAACCCGCGGCGCGTCCTGAGCAAGGCCCAGATCCTCGACCGCGTCTGGAACTACGACTTCGGCGGCCAGGCGAACGTGGTCGAGCTCTACATCTCCTACCTGCGCAAGAAGATCGACGCCGGCCGCGAACCCATGATCCACACGCTGCGCGGAGCGGGCTACGTCCTGAAGCCGGCGGGCGCATGACGTCGCCCGACTTCATCCCGCCCGGGCACACGCCGCCGACCCGCCCCCTCACCGGCCGGGTGGCGCCGCCGGGGGCCTCGCTCCCGCCGCCGCCGCTGGCCGCCGCGCACCCGCACCGTCACGACGCCACCCGCCCCGAGCCGGACGCCCCCGGGCCCCGCCCGTTGGCGCCGGGGACGCTGAGCCGTCAGCTCGTGCTGCGGGTGACGGCCCTGGTCGCCGTGGTGGCGATCCTCCTGTCGGCCCTGACCGCGCTCGCGATGCGTCAGATCCTGCTCGGCCAACTCGACGGCCAACTGCAGGCCACCGCGTCCCGGCTCATCAACTCCGGACGCGGCCCCGTCGGGCGGTTCCCGGACGCGGGCGGGCCCGGCCAGGCGCAGGGGCTGCTGTGGTACGTCCAGGGCCAGGGCGGCTTCGTGCAGGTCGAGGACACCCACGGCGTCCTGACCGACGCGGTCATGGAGCGCCTGGAGGGCCTGGAGCCGAGCCGGCAGCCCGCCGACGTCCGGCTGCCGTCGCTGGGCGACTACCGGGTGATCACCCAGCAGGTCGGCGGCGGGCGCGTCGTCATCACCGGCCTGCCGATGGCGCAGGTCACCGCGTCCATCTTCGCGATCGTCGCCGCGACGGCCACCCTCACCCTGCTCGCGATCCTCATCGCCTTCCTCGCCGCCCGCAGCGTGGTCGAACGCAGCCTGCGGCCGCTCGCCCGGCTGGCCGGGACCGCCACCCAGGTCTCGGCGCTCGACCTGCGCTCGGGCGAGGTGGCCGTCCCCGTCCGCGTCGACGAGCGGGACGCCGACCCGCGCAGCGAGGTGGGCCGGGTCGGGCTGGCCTTCAACCACATGCTCGACAACGTCGAGGGGGCGCTCGCCGCCCGGCAGCGCTCCGAGACCAAGGTGCGACAGTTCGTCGCCGACGCCAGCCACGAACTGCGCAACCCGCTGGCGGCGATCCGCGGCTACGCCGAACTGACGCGCCGCGAACGCGCCGAGACCCCGGAGACCACCGCGCACGCGCTGGGGCGCATCGAGTCGGAGTCCATCAGGATGTCGCGACTCGTGGACGACCTGCTGCTGCTCGCGCGGCTCGACGCCGGCCCGGCGATCGCCTCCGGCCCGACGGTCCTCAACTCGCTGCTGGCCGACGCCGTCTCCGACGCGCGCGCCGCCGGCCCCGACCACCTCTGGTCGCTGGCCATGCCGCAGGACGAGGTGGTGGCCCGCGCCGACCGGCACCGCCTGCACCAGGTGGTGGCGAACCTGCTGGCCAACGCCCGGACGCACACGCCCGCCGGCACCCGCGTCGAGGCGGGGCTCACCGTGGCGGGCCCCGAGGCCGTCATCACCGTGCGCGACGACGGCCCCGGCGTGCCGCCCGACATCGTCGACCACGTGTTCGAGCGGTTCACGCGGGCCGAGACGAGCCGGGTGCGCCGCTCGGGCACGCAGTCCACCGGGCTCGGCCTCGCGATCGTGTCCGCCGTGATGGAGGCGCACGGCGGCTCGGTGTCGGTGGAGTCCCGGCCGGGGGCGACCTGCTTCACCCTTCGGATCCCCCTGGCCGGGCGCTGACGCGTCAGGCGAGCCAGGCCGCCACGAGCGCGCGCAACGTCGCGAGCTGACGCCGCATGTGGGACGCGTCACCGGTCGCACGCGCGAGGAGGAAGGCACCCTCGAACGTGACGAACAGGTGGTCGGCGAGATCGTCGGCGGACAACGCCACCGCCCCGCGTTCCCCGCGCTCGGCGTCCGCCCGTCGCACGAGGTCGGCGACCGCGCCGCGCCACTCCATGACCGCACGCCGGACGGGCTGAGCCGTTCCGGCACCCACCAGTTCCCGTTCGACCAGGACCGCGATGTAGAGGCAGCTCGACTGTTCACCCATCAGTTCGTCGGCCCCCGCGATGAACCAGTCGAGGAAGGCCAGCAGCCGGGCGCCCGCGTCTGCCTGCTCGCCCACGGACGCCAGCGCCGCCCGCAGTTGGCCCACGTCGGCGTCCGCGTAGCGCTCGACCAGCGCATCCGCCAACTCGGCCTTGGAGCCGAAGTGATGGAAGAACGCTCCCTTCGACGTACCGGCGGCCGCGATGATCGCGTCCAGCGACGTGGCCGAGTAGCCGCCGTCGATGATGAGCGACTCTGCGGCGTCGAGGATCCGCTCTCTGTTCCTGCGTCCATCCCGTGGCATGGAACTGTTGTATCAGACCGATCAGTCTGATATACCAGACCAGTCAGTCTGTTATCAGGAGGCGACATGCCCACCACTCCCCTTCTCGACCGCTCCCCCGCCGGCTGGGTCACCGATGGTGGCCTGGAGACCGACCTGATCCACCACCACGGGGTCGAACTCCCGGAGTTCGCCGCCTACCCCCTCCTGGGCACGGTTGCCGGTCGCGCACTGCTCCGGGCCTACTTCCTCGGCTTCGCCGCGGTCGCGCGTGCCGCAGGCGCCGGCCTCCTGCTGGAGACGCCGACGTGGCGGGCGAACGCCCGCTGGGGCGCCAGGCTCGGCGACGACGTGCCTGCGCTGCGCCGTGCGAACGCGGACGCCGTGGCGCTCGTCCGCGGCCTGCGCGAGGACGCGCTCGCCGACCTGCCGGCGGTCCTCACCGTTGGCATGGTGGGCCCGCGCGGCGACGGCTACCGCTGCGAGGGCATCCGGCCCGACGAGGCCTGCGCCTACCATCGCGATCAGGTCGAGGTCCTCGCCGACTCGGGGATCGATCTGGTCGCCGCCTATACCCTCTCCGGCGCCGACGAGGCGATCGGCATCGTCTGGGCCGCCCGTACCGCCGGGGTTCCGGTCAGCATCTCCTTCACCGTCGAGACGGACGGCTCGCTGCCGGACGGCACCAGCCTCGCGGCGGCACTCGACCGACTGCAGAGCGAGGCACCGGCCGACCACTACCTGGTGAACTGCGCCCACCCGCGCCACATCGCCCTGGCCGTGGCATCCCTGACCTCCGAACAGCGCGCCCTGATCCGCGGCGTCAGGGGCAACGCGTCATCGATGAGCCATGCCGAACTCGACAACGCCGACCGCCTGGACGAGGGCGACCCTCGGGACTTCGGCGCCGCCAGCCGAGCCCTGCGTCACGCACTGCCGGGCCTGGCGATCCTCGGCGGCTGCTGTGGCACGGACACCCGGCACGTCGCCGCCATCTGGGGTACGGACGGCGCAGCAGAAGCACCCGCAGGGGCATGACCGGCCACATGGCGGACATCGGGGCACCGGGGAAGGCTCCCCGCCCCCGGGCCGCCGCCCTGTAGTCCGCATGCTGAACAGATAACGGTCGTGGGGCGGTCGCCGCTTCCGAACGGTGGCGTCCCGGAAGCCCCGGCGTGGCGTCGCGCTACTTTGGCCGGGTGATCATCACCTTCACGCCGAACCCGAGCCTGGATCGCACGGCCTCGCTGCCGCACGACCTGCGGCTGGGCAAGCGCAATCAGCTCGGCGGCGTCAGCACCCAGGCCGCGGGCCGGGGCGTGAACGTCAGCCGGGCCGTCCACAACGCCGGAAAGGCGACCCTCGCCGTCCTGCCGCTGGATCCCGACGACCCGCTGACCGAGGCCCTGCGGGAACGCGGCGTGCCGAACCGCCCCGTGCCGGTCGGACGCCGCGCGCGCACCAACCTCGCGGTGACGCACCCCGACGGCACCGTCACCAAGTTCGTGGAGCCCGGCGAGCCGGTCACCCCCGAGAACGTGTCGGCGCTGTTCAGCGCCCTGATGGCGGCCGTGCCCGGGAGCGACTGGCTCGCCCTGTGCGGCTCGCTGCCGCCCGGCGCCCCCGCCGACTGGTTCGTCCGCCTGACCCAGCTCGCCCACGAGGTGAACGTTCCAGTGGCCATCGACACGCACGGCCAGGCGCTCGCCGCGGTGATGGCCGCGCTGCCCGACACGGTGCCCGACGTCTTCTCCCCCAACGCGGCCGAACTGCAGCACGCCACCGGTGTCCCGTTGACCGACGCTCTGCAGCGCGGCGACATCGAACCGGCGATCGCCGCCGCCCGGTCGCTGGTGGCCCAGGGCATCCCGCGCGTGCTGGCGACCATCGGGGCCCGCGGCGCGCTGCTGGTCACCCACGACGGGGCGTGGCACGCCCGGGTCGCGCCGGTCGACGTCGTCTCCGCCGTGGGCGCGGGCGACTCCGCGCTCGCGGGGTACCTGCTGGCGCGCCTCGAGGGCGCCGACGAGCCGGCTTCTCTGGCTCGCGCGGTCGCCTACGGGACGGCGTGCGTGCTGATGCCCGGCGCGAACGTGCCCCTGCCCGAGCAGGCCGACGCCGTCGAGGTGACGGTCACCGCGCTGGGCGCCTGAGCCGCCTCACCAGCGCACCGCCTTCAGCGCCCGCAGGCCGCTCGTCAGGGCGGCGGCGAAGCCGTCGCGCGGCACGTCGCCGGGCGCGACGAACCCCAGCAGCCGCTGGGTGGCGACGGTCTGCGGCTGCGTGAACCGGTACAGGCCCTCGGGACCCTGCCGGCGCCCGAGGCCCGACTCCCCCGTGCCGCCCATGGGCGCGTCCAGCGAACCGAACGCGGCGCCGAAGGACTCGTTCACGTTCACGCTGCCCGTGTTCAGCCGGGCCGCGACCGCCCGCGCGCGCCGAGCGTCGCGACTCCACACCGAGGCGTTCAGCCCGTGCACATCGTCGTTCGCGGCCGCGACGGCCTCCTCCTCGGTGTCGAACGGGTACAGCGCCACCACGGGCCCGAACGTCTCGGCGCGGTGGCAGGCCATGTCCGGCGTCACCCCGGTCAGGATCGTCGGCTCGTAGGCGTACGGCGCCAGGTCGGGCCGGGCGCGGCCGCCGGCCAGCACCCGGGCGCCCCGGTCGCGGGCGTCCTCGACCTGGCCGCTCACCTTCGCGAGCTGGTCGGCGCTGACGAGGGTGCCGACGTCGACCCCCCAGCCCAGCCCGACGCTCAAGTCGAGCGCCCGGGTCGCGGCGACGAAGCGTTCGACGAAGGCGTCGAAGACCGGCCGCGCCACGTAGAGCCGCTCGAAGCTGACGCACAGCTGTCCGGCGTTGGCGAAGCAGCCCCGCACGGCGCCCGCCGCGGCGGCGTCCAGGTCGGCGTCGGCGAGCACGAGCATGGGGTTCTTGCCGCCCAGTTCCAGCGAGGCGCCGATCAGCCGCTCGCCCGCCCGGGCGGCGATGCCGCGTCCGGTGGCGGTGGAGCCGGTGAAGCACACGTGGTCGGCCCGCTCCACGACGCCGACGCCGACGCGGGCGCCCGGCCCGGCGACGATCCGCCAGGCGTCCCGGGGCACCCCGGCGCGGCGCAGTAGCTCGAGCCCGAACGCCGCGGTGAGCATCGTCTGGGCGTCCGGCTTGGCGACGACGGTGTTGCCGGCCGCGAGCGCCGCCACCCCGTCGCTGAACGCCATGGTGAGCGGGTAGTTCCACGGGGAGATCACCCCCACGACGCCGGTGGGCGGGTGCAGGACGTCGACGCGGGTCAGCACCGGGAAGACGCCGCGGCGGCGCTGCGGGCGCAGCAGCCCCGGCGCCCGCTCGCCGTAGTAGCGGGCGGTCATCGCGGCGTGGAAGACCTCCTCGACGGCGTCGCGGCGCGCCTTGCCCGTCTCGGCCACGATCAGGTCCGCGAGCGCGCCCTGGTGGCTCAGCAGGAGGTCGTGGAAGGCGAGCAGGCTGCGGCACCGCTCCGCAGCCGGCAGCGCCGCCCACGCCGGTTGGGCGGCGCGCGCGGCGGCGAAGGCCGCGTCGAGGTCCGCCTCGCTGGACTGCGGCACCGCGACCAGCACGGCGGCGTCCAGCGGGGAGAGCACCTCGTGGGTCTCCCCCGACGTCGCGTCGACCAGGCGCAGGAGCCGGGCCACGGTCGCGGGGTCGATGAGCGGTGCGGGGCGCTGCGGCGCTTCTGTCTGGCTCATGCCCCCAGGCTAGGCCCGGCGGGCGCCGGCGCGGTGCCTGAGCACTAGGCTGGGCGCACGTCCGATCGAAGGAGTCCGATGACCCTGACCCGTGCCGAGCTCGCCCAGCTCGTCGACCACACGCTCCTGGCCCCCACCGCCACGCACGCCGACGTCCGGGCGCTGGCCGAGGAGGCCGCGGCGCTGGGCACCTACTCCATCTGCGTGTCGCCCTCGATGCTGCCGCTCGGCTTCGACGCGGGCGTGAAGGTCGCCACCGTCTGCGGGTTCCCCTCGGGCAAGCACACCCCCGCGGCGAAGGCCTTCGAGGCCGCCGAGTCGGTGCGCAACGGCGCCGACGAGGTCGACATGGTCATCGACGTCGGCGCCCTGAAGGAGGGCGACGCCGCCCACACCGAGGCCGAGATCCGCGCCGTCCGCGAGGCCGCCCCCTCCCCGACGGTGCTGAAGGTCATCATCGAGTCGGCCGCGCTGACCGACGACGAGATCGTCGCGGCCTGCCGCGCCGCCGAGGCGGCGGGCGCCGACTTCGTGAAGACCTCCACGGGCTTCCACCCCGCCGGGGGCGCGTCCGCCCACGCGGTGGCGCTGATGCGGGAGACGGTGGGCGACCGGCTGGGCGTCAAGGCGTCCGGCGGCGTCCGCGACTGGGCGGCCGCGCAGGCGATGGTGGACGCCGGCGCGTCCCGCCTGGGCCTGTCGGGCACCGCCGCCGTCCTCGACGGGGGCACGTCCGAGGGCTACTGACGCTCGGCCGGACATCGCGCCCCGGGGCCGACCGGCGCCTGACGAGGCGGCTCTGCGGCCACGGTCGCCTCGTCGGGTAGCGTGTCGGGAACGTCCCAGCACCCCCCGGGAAGGCGACCCATCATGGAAGACCGAGCCCTCGCGTCCTTCGACCTGCAGCGCTACCTCGGACTGTGGTTCGAGATCGGACGGCTGCCCCTGCGATGGGAGGACCCCGACGCGTCGGAGGTGACCGCCCACTACTCACTGAACGACGACGGCAGCGTGCAGGTGGACAACCGCTGCCTCGACGGGGAGGGTGCGCCCTCGCGTGCCGTGGGGCGCGCCACCGTCGACGACAGCGCGCCCGGGCGCCTCAAGGTGTCGTTCGCGCCGTCGCCGGTGAACCGACTGCCCCTCACCCAGGCCGGCTACTGGGTGTTGAAGCTCGATGAGGACTACCGGTACGCGCTGGTGGGCACGCCGCGTCGCCGCCACCTGTGGCTGCTCGCGCGGGACAGCGAGGTGCCCAACGACGTGCACCGGGAGTATCTGGCCGAGGCCGAGGCCAGGGGTTACGAACTCACCGAGTGGATCACGCCGGTACAGACGGGAACCCGCGTCACCGACGAGGACCTCGGCCTCCACCCCTGACCCTGCCGGCATCCCGTCGGCCCCACCCCTGACCTGGCGCATCCTGTCGGCCCCGCCCCTCGGGACGCCGGCCGTCCCACCGGGGCCGGATCGGGACGCAGAGAGGGCGGACACCTTCCGGTGCCCGCCCTCCCGCTCGGTCGATCAGGCCTGCAGGGCCGCCCGGGCCGCCGCGAGCCGCGCGATCGGGACGCGGAACGGCGAGCAGGACACGTAGTCCAGGCCGACCTTGTTGAAGAACTCGATCGAGGCGGGGTCGCCGCCGTGCTCGCCGCACACGCCCGTCTTCAGGTCGGGCTTGGTGGCGCGCCCCTTCTCGACGCCGATGGCGACGAGCTGGCCGACGCCGTCGGCGTCCAGGGACTCGAACGGGTTCTTCTCGATGACCTCGGTCTCGACGTAGGCGCCGAGGAAGCCGGCTTCGGCGTCGTCACGGCTGATGCCGATGCCGGTCTGGGTGAGGTCGTTGGTGCCGAAGCTGAAGAAGTCGGCCTGGTTGGCGATCTGATCGGCGGTCAGCGCGGCGCGCGGGATCTCGATCATGGTGCCGACCAGGTAGTCGAGCTTCTTGCCCGCCTTCTCGAACTCGTCCTCGACGGCCGCCACGACGATGTCGCGCTGCGCCTTGAGCTCGGACTCGAACGCCACCAGCGGGATCATGATCTCCACGCCGACCGTCTCGCCCTCGCGCTCCAGGACGGCCAGGGCCGCGCGGATGATGGCGCGGGCCTGCATCTCCGGGATCGACGGGTAGAGCATCGCCAGACGGCAGCCGCGCGTGCCGAGCATCGGGTTCTGCTCGTGCAGCTTCTTGACCTGCGCCAGCGTGGCCTTCTCCGCCTCGAGCTTCGCCGCGTCCGCGCCGGTCAGCTCGAGCTCCTTGACGAGCACGCTCTGGTCGACGAGGTTCGGCAGGAACTCGTGCAGCGGCGGGTCGAGCAGCCGGACGGTGACCGGCAGGCCCTTCATGGCGGTGAAGATGCCCTCGAAGTCGGCCTGCTGCATGGGCAGGATCTCCGCCAGCGCGGCGGCCCGCTGCTCCTCGTTCTCGGCGAGGATCATCTTGCGGACGGCCGGGAGCCGGTCGGCGGCCATGAACATGTGCTCGGTGCGCGCCAGGCCGATGCCCTCGGCGCCCAGCTCGCGGGCCTTGGAGGCGTCCTCGAAGTTCTCCGCGTTGGCGCGGACGCCGAGGCGACGGGCCTGATCGGCCCACTCCCCGACCTTCTCGAAGTCCTCGTTGATCGCCGGCGGCACCAGCGGGAGCGCCCCGGCGAAGACCTCGCCGGTCGACCCGTTCAGCGTCACCACGTCGTCCTTGCCGTAGACCGTGTCGCCGATCGTGACCGTCTCGTTGATCGTGTCGATCTTGATGCCGGGCGCGCCCGCGACGCAGGTGATGCCCATGCCGCGCGCCACGACCGCCGCGTGGGAGGTCATACCGCCGTGCGCCGTCAGGACGCCCTGGGCCTTCATGACGCCGTGGATGTCGTCGGGCGTCGTCTCGTAGCGGACCAGGATGACCTGCTCGCCCGCGCCACCGCGCTCGGCCGCGTCGTCGGCGTTGAACGACAACGCGCCCACCGCCGCGCCCGGCGAGGCGGGCAGGCCCTTCACGATCGAGGTGGCGGTGTGGTTCGGATCGATGCCCGGGTGCAGCAGCGCGTCCAGGTCGGACGGGTTGATGCGCAGCAGCGCCTCGTCGGTGGTGATGAGGCCCTCGTCCACCATGTCGACGGCCGTCTTGACCGTCGCGGCGGCCGTCCGCTTGCCGTTGCGGGTCTGCAGCATGTAGAGCTTGCGATCCTCGATCGTGAACTCCATGTCCTGCATGTCCTTGTTGTGCAGCTCGAGCTTGTCCATGGTGGCCAGCAGCTCGTGGAACGCCTCGGGCAGGACGCCCTCCATCTCCTCCAGCGGACGCGGGGTGCGGATGCCCGCCACCACGTCCTCGCCCTGGGCGTTGGTCAGGAACTCGCCGTAGAGCTCCTTGGCACCGGTGGAGGGGTTGCGGGAGAAGCAGACGCCCGTCGCGGAGGTCTCGCCGCGGTTGCCGAACACCATCATCTGCACGTTGACGGCGGTGCCCAGGTCCCGGCTGATGCCCTGGGACTTGCGGTACACCTCGGCGCGCGGGTTCAGCCAGGAGGCGAACACGGCGTTGACGGCCCGGAGCAGCTGCTCCTTGGGGTCGGAGGTCCACTCGCCGCCCAGCTCGCGGTTGGCCAGCTCCTTGAACTGGTCGGTGAGCGCCTTGAGGTCCTCGGCGGTCAGGTCGGTGTCCTGATCGACGCCGCGGTCGACCTTCATCGCGGTCAGGGCGTCCTCGAACACGTGCGGGGAGATGCCCTCGACGACCTCGCCGTACATCTGGATGAACCGGCGGTAGCAGTCCCACGCGAAGCGCTCGTTGCCGGCCAGTTGGGCCACCGAGCCGACGGTGTCGTCGGAGATGCCGAGGTTGAGGATCGTGTCCATCATGCCGGGCATCGAGAACACGGCACCGGAGCGCACCGACACGAGCAGCGGGTTCTCGGCCGAGCCGAGCTTCTTCCCGGTCCGCTCCTCCAGCCGCGCCAGCCCGGCGTCGATCTGATCGGCGAGGCCCTCGGGCCAGTCGCCGCCGTTGTTCATCGCCGCGACGCAGGCCTGCGTGGTCACGGTGAAAGCATCAGGGACAGGTACGCCGATCTTGGCCATCTCCGCGAGGTTGGCGCCCTTGCCACCCAGGAGGGGCTTGAGGGTCACGTCGCCTTCGCTGAGGTCGTAGACGTACTTCGTCTGGTCAGTCATGTACTGCCGTCTCCTTCGCGTGCTCCGTGCACCTCGGCGTGCGCCTGTACGGCCCCCGGACGGCGGAGCAATCCGACCCGGATGTCCTTCCCCAACCGTAGTGGGTTTGGCGCGCGCGGGAAGGGGGTAGGCATCGGAAAATCGGTCCGTCCGACTGAAAAAGACTCTTACAACGACACTCGGTAGTATTGAGGCATGCCACTCGATCCCGTCTCGTCCCTGATCCTGGATGAGGCGGGCGCGCTGCCCTCACGCGTCCTCGTGCTCGACGACCCGACCGGCGGGCTGGTGCGCGCCGCGGCCGCGCTCGGCGCCGACGCGCGCGCCTGGAGCGACGACGTCCGCGCCGAACGCCTCGTGGCCCCCGAGCGCCGACTGGCCGACCACGAGCAGGACTGGGTGCCCGACCTGGTGCTGTGGCACCTCCCCCGCTCGCTGTCCGCGCTGGAGGACTACGCCCAGCACCTGGCGGCGACGCTGCCCGCCCACGGGCGCATCGTGGCCGGTGGCCGCGTCAAGCACATGACGCCGGCCCAGAACACGGTGCTCGGCCGGTCGTTCCGCGAAGTGTCGGCCAGCCGGGGCCGGCAGAAGTCCCGGGTGCTGCACGCGGCCGGACCGCTGCCCGGCCCGCTGCGGTGGCCGCAACGCCGGTATCTGCCCGAGGTCGGGCTCAGCGCGGTGGCGCACGGCAACGTGTTCGGCACCAACCGCCTCGACGACGGCACCCACCTGCTCCTGCGCACCCTGGCCCGCATCGGCGGCACCCCGGACGCCGCGGCACCCCCGACGCGCGGCACGGCGCTGGACCTGGGGTGCGGCTCGGGCCTCATCGCGTCCTGGCTCGCCGTGCACGGCTGGATCGCCACCGCCACCGACGTCTCCCGGGCGGCGCTGCTGTCGGCCCAGCTCACGGCGCGGGCGAACCACGTCGACGTGGCGCTGCGCCGCGCCGACGGGCTCGCGGGATCGGCCCCGAATCCTTCGACCTGATCGTGTCCAACCCGCCGTTCCACCGCGGGCCGGCGAAGGACTCCAGCGACACGTTCGCCTGGATCGCCGCCGCCCGCGCCGCCCTGCGGCCCGGCGGCGAGCTGTGGCTGGTGTTCAACAGCCACCTGCCCTACCTGCCGGCGCTGCGCCGCCAGGTGGGACCCACCAGCATCGAGGCGCAGGACCGCACCTTCATCGTCACCCGGTCGATGCGGGAACCGACGCCGTGAGGACCGGCTGGATCCCCAACCAGCACGGCGCCTGGGCCATGCTGATCGTCCCGTTCGTGTTCGGCGCCGTCCTGGCCGCGCGCGCGGGCGTCGCCGGCTGGTGGCTCCTGCCCCTGTTCTGCTGCTGGATGCTGGGCTACTTCGCCTTCCACGACGCGTCGCTGTGGCTCAAGGCCGCGCCCCGCAGGCGCCCCACCTACGTCCGCCCGCTGCTCACCTACACCGCGGCGAGCGCCGCGGCGGGCGTCCTGACGCTGGTCCTGGGCGGCTGGGCGCTGGCCGGCTGGGCGCTGGCCTACCTGCCGCTGCTGCTGCCCGCCCTGTGGCTGGCCTCGCGGCGCAAGGAGCGCGCCACCGTCGGGGGCGCCCTCACCGTGGCCGCGGCGTGCCTCATGACGCTGGTCGCCCGGTTCGGCGACCCGCGCGCCCTGCTAGCACGCGACGCCGCGTGGGAGTGCCCCGCGCTGGTCGCCGTCCTGCTGTTCGCGTACTTCTTCGGCACGGTGCTCTACGTGAAGACCAACATCCGCGAGCGGGGCAGCCGCGGCTACCTGGCCGCGTCGATCGGCTGGCACGGGATCGCGACGCTCGCCACCGTGGCGTGGGCGGCGACCGGTCACCTGGCGTGGTGGTGGCCGCTGTTCTTCGCCGCCACGACGGTCCGCTCGGCCGTGGTGCCGCGGCTGCGGTGGTCGGCCAAGAAGCTCGGTTTCGTCGAGGTCGGCTTCACGCTCGCGCTGGGGATCTGCTTCCTGCTCTGGTGAGTTCGGCGCCCGCGGCGTCCGGCGTGGTCGGACGCTGGCAGCGAACCGCGGCGGGCGCTAGGTTGCTCGCGTGGACGCCGCCGTGACCCGCCGTAACCGCTGGACCTTCGCGGTCGGCACCCTGGGCCGGGACATGGTCTACACGATGATGGCGCTGTTCCTCATCGTATTCCTGACCGAGGTGCTCGACGTCGACGACGCCACCCTGTGGTGGATCAACGGGATCCTGCTCGCCGCGCGCATCTTCGACGCGTTCACCGACATCCTCATGGGCGGGATCATCGACAACACCGCCACGCGCTGGGGCGCCTACAAGCCGTGGATCGCGTCCGGGGCTGTGCTGGTCGGCGGCCTGACGATCCTGCTGTTCACCGATCTCGGGCTGCGCGGGGCCGGCCTGATCGCGGCCTTCACCGTGATCTACCTGGCCTGGGGGCTGGCGTTCACGATGAACGACATCGGCTACTGGTCGATGCTGCCCTCCCTGACCCGGGACGCGCACGAGCGCGAGCGCATCAGCGCCCTGACGAAGGTGTTCGCGACCCTCGGCCTGTTCACCACGGTGGTCGGGATCATCCCCCTCACCGCGCTGCTGGGAGGCGGCGCGCCGGCCTGGACGACCTTCGCCGCCGGCACGGTCGCCATCATGCTGGCCGGTCAGGTCGTCACGCTGCTGGGCGTCCGGGAGCCGGCCCGCACGGCGCCGCGCGAGCACACCCCGCTGCGGGAGCTGTTCTCGATCGTCACCCGCAACGACCAACTGGTGTGGACGGCGACGGCGATGATGCTGTTCCTGATCGGGTACAACACCACCACCAGCTTCGGGGTCTACTTCTTCAAGTACGCCTACCGCGACGAGGGCATGTACGCGCCGTTCGCCGCCATCCTCGGCGTGGCGCAACTGCTCGGCTTCGCCCTGTTCCCCCTGCTGCGCCGCCGGCTGTCGCGGCGCCAGCTCTTCAACGTCGCGATGGCGCTGGTCGCGGCGGGCTACCTGGTGTTCTTCTTCTCCCCGATGAACCTGATCCCGATCGGGATCGCCGGGCTGCTGATGTTCGCCGGCCAGGCGATGGTCGTCGTGCTGATGATCGTGTTCCTGACCGACTGCATCGAGTACGGCCAGTGGAAGCTGGGACGCCGCAACGGCGCGGTGACGTTCGCGGTCCAGCCGTTCATCAACAAGATCGGCGGCGCGGTCGCGACGGCGATCGTGGGGGCCACCCTCATCGTGACCGGCATCAACGAGGCCGCCACCCCCGACGACGTCACCCCGGGCGGCCTGTTCGGGCTGCGGGTGATGATGCTGTTCTTCCCGCTGGCGCTGATGCTGATCAGCTACCTAGTCTACCGCCGCGGGTACCGCATCGACGAGGCGTTCCGGGAGCGGATCCTCGCCGACCTCGCCGAGCGCGGCCAGCTGGACGCCGAGGTCTGAGCCGCAGCCGTCCGCCGACCGGCGCCCGCGGCGTCCGCTCGGCACGGCGCCGGACGCGTCGGGACCGACACGACGCACGGACGCCTCCGGACCGGCACCGCGCCCGGACGCGGGCGTCCCCGGCCCGCACGCGGACCGGGGACGCCGAAGAACTGCGTGGGTATCGGGTCAGTCCTCGACCTCGACGATCTTGGCGTCGGGTGCGTTCTTCTGCACCGACGCGATCCCGTTCATGCAGGATTCCTTGCTCTCGTAGCCCTGGCTGGACGCGATCACCTGCCCGTTGCTGGCCTTGAGCCGGAAGCGGTGCTTGCCCCCGCGTCCTTGTACACCTCGAACGTTCCCGCCATGCCCTACTCCCTCGTACGTGCGGCCGGTCTCTCCGGTGGGCCCCAGCCTAGAACGACGTCCCCCACTGCGGCGTGGGAAACGCTGCGGAGCGCAGTAAGGTGCGGCTCATGCGTCCCGATCAGCTCCCGTTGTTGTTCACCCTCGGCGTCCCGGCCGTCGCCCCGGACGGTGGTCACGCCGTCGTCGCGGCCGCGCGCCCGAGCTTCGAGGCGGACGCCTACACCGGTCAGCTGTGGCGCGTCCCGCTCGGCGACGGCGCCCCGATCCGGCTCACCCGCGGCTTCCACGACTCCTCCCCCACCTTCAGCCCCGACGGGCGGCTGCTGGCCTTCCTGCGCTCGGCCCCCGGCGAGGCGCCGCAGGTGTGGGTCGCGCCGGCGGCCGGCGGCGAGGCCGTCCGCGCCACCGACGCCAAGCTCGGGGCGAGCCAGCCGGCCTGGTCCCCGGACTCCAGCACCCTGGCCTACGTCGCCCGGGTCCCCGCCGAGGGCCGCTACGGCACGCTCGACGGGGTCACCGCCCCGCTGGAGGATCCCCGACACTTCACCGGCTACCAGATCCAGGCCAACGGGCTGGGTTGGTCGACCGACCGGGTCGCCCAGCTCTTCGTCGTCGCCGCGCCGGACCCCTTCGGCGAGCCCGCGGTGAAGCCCGTGGGACGCGCCGCCAAGGACGCCGACCCCGACGCCCCCGCGTGGGACGTGCCCACGCCGCGGCAGCTCACCGAGGGCGCCTGTGACGTCGCCCAGCCCGTGTTCACGCCCGACGGCACCGGCGTGCTGGTGGTCACCCAGCGCGGCGCGGACGCCGACGTGACGGTCCGCACGTCGGTGTACCGGGTCGACGTGGACTCGGCCGAGGAGACCCTGGTGCTGGGCGGCTCCGCGTCGTTCTCCGATCCGCTGTTCTCCGCCGACGGCACCCGGCTGTACGCCCTGGGCGCCGAGCGCGGCGAGGACGGCGTCTCCTTCGTGGCGACCAACGCCGCCCTGTACGTCGCCGACGCGACCGGCGGCGCGCCGACCCGGCTCACCGATCCGGCCGACGTCGAACTCCACGGGCCGCTCGCCCGATGCGGCGCGGACGCCGTCCTGGCCGTCCGGTCGCTGCGCGGCAGCGCGGAACTGTGGCGCGTCGACCCCGACGGCCGCGCCGCCACGCTGTGGTCGGGGACGCCGACCATCGGCGCGGCCGCCGGCGTCCCGGGCACCTCGGACGCCGTCGTGACCGTGACCACCGTCACGTCGCCCAGCGAGCTCGCGGTGGTCGCCGAGGGCGCCACGGTCACCACCCAGACGCCGACCGGCGACGAGGTGGCGGTGCGCAGCGAGTCCGCGATGCGCGTCCTGACCGAGTTCGGCGCCGCCCTGCAGGCGCAGGCGACGATCGTGGAGCCGGTCGAGCTGACCTCCACCTCGCCCGACGGCCACCCGGTGCACGGCTGGGCGGTCGTGCCGGCCGGCCCGGGCCCGCATCCGGTCATCCTCAACATCCACGGCGGGCCCTACGCCGCGTACACCGGGGACTTCTTCGACGAGTTCCAGGTGTACGCCGAGGCCGGCTACGCCGTGGTGTACTGCAACCCGCGCGGGTCGGCGTCCTACGGCGAGGCGCACGGCAAGGCGATCCAGGGCGACTTCGGGAACCTCGACATGACCGACGTGCTGGCGTTCCTCGACCATGCGCTCGCCACGGTCCCGGGCCTGGACGCCGACCGCGTCGGGATCATGGGCGGCAGCTACGGCGGCTACCTGACGGCCTGGACGATCGCGCACGAGCACCGGTTCGCCGGCGCGATCGTGGAGCGCGGGTTCCTCGATCCGGCATCCTTCCTGGGGGCCGCCGACATCGGCTGGTTCTTCATGCAGGGCTACAACGGCACCGACCGCGCCGGGCAGGACCGGCAGTCGCCGATGCTGCTGGCGCACGAGGTCCGCACGCCGACGTTCGTGGTGCACTCCGAGCTCGACCTGCGCTGCCCCCTGAGCCAGGCGCTGCGCTACTACACCGCGCTGAAGCAGGCGGGCGTCGACACGGAACTGCTGGTGTTCCCCGGCGAGAACCACGAGCTGTCCCGCTCCGGATCGCCGTGGCACCGCCGGCAGCGGTTCGAGGCGATCCTGCAGTGGTGGGCCCGGCATCTTCCCGTCCGTGCGGATGCCCCGTCGGGGGTAGTCTCACCAGCGTGAGCCTTCCGCGTCGCGCCGCCGCCGCCGCGATCGTGCTCGCCGTGAGCGCCGGGTGCACGCCGGGTTCCGACCCGACACCACCCATCACGCCCACCCCGACGCGTCCGACGGAGACGGCCTCACCCACCCCCACCCCGTCCGAGCAGATCGACCTGCTCGAGCGGGGAGCGGCGGTGCGCCTCGTGGACCGCCTGCTGGACGCCGCCGACACGACGCGGGCGATCATGGTGACCGTGACCGCCGAGACGGCGTCCGTGGCGGTCCTGCGCAACGGGGCCGCGGAGACGTGGGCGTGGCGCGACGGACGCGTCCAGCAGGTGCAGTCCGACATCAACTACGTCACGCAGCGCGAGTTCGACCCGCACGCCTTCGACTTCGACGACCTGCCGGCGCTGTTCCGCGCCGCCCAGGCGGTGTCGGGCTCCGACGCGGACCAGTCGCTGCAGATCGTCGACATCTCCGCCGGGCTGGTCTCCATGTCGGTCTCGACCAACCCGGAGACGCGTCCGGTGTTCTTCAACCCCGACGGGACGCTGCTGCCCACCCTCGACTTCAGCAGCGAGTGGGGCCTCAAGCAGGGCTACGAGGACGTCGTGGGCCCGCGGGGCACCACGACCGGGATGGGGTTCGGGTCGGCCCTCGGCGTCTACCTCGACTCGCCCCAGGACACCCAGGGCGCTTTCACGCGCCGCCAGCGCACCGCCCGGACGCCGGTGATCGTGACCAACCGCACCGACGCCAACCGGCTGGCCGCCTTCGACCCCGCGCGGGTCAAGCCCGCGGTGGTGTGGAGCGTCCTTCAGGGCATGCGGGACCAGGGCACCTTCACCCTCGACACCACCTGGAGCTGCATCGTCGACGACCGGACCAGCACCGGCACCCCGAAGCTGTACTTCCAGGTCGGCGACCGCTCCTTCGTCACCGACCTGCTCGGCAACGTCCTGAGCTGACGCCGCGCCCCACCCGGCGGCGCTGCCCACCGAGCCCGTACGCGGCGGGGCCCCGGCTCACCGAGCCCGGACGCGGCGGGAGTGCCCCACCGAGCCCGCGCGCGGCAGGGGCGCTACCAACCCTGCGTGCGGCCTGCTCAGGGAGCCCGGACGCGCCGACGGGCACCGGCGTGGATGCCGATGCCCGTCGCGTCGTCGGTGGATCAGGCCAGCGCCCCCGCGGCGAACGTGTTGCACTGGTTGGGGTCACCGGTGTTGAACCCCTTGGCGAGCCACGTGCGGCGCATCTCGGAGGAGCCGTGCGTCCACTGGCTCGGGTCGACGCGGCCGGCCGACATCCGCTGGATGTGGTCGTCGCCCACGACCTCGGCGGCCTGCACCGACCGGTCGAGGTCGTCCTGCGTGACCTCGCTGATGATGCCGTTCGGGTCGCCCGCGGCGAAGCGCAGCCAGACGCCGGCGTAGCAGTCGGCCTGCAGTTCCAGGCGGACCTGCGGCGAGTTCGCGCCGGCCTGCTGGCCGCCGGACTGCACCTTGGCCATCTGCCCGGTGAGGTTCTGGATGTGGTGGCCGTACTCGTGCGCGATGACGTAGGCCTCGGCGGCGTCGCCGCCCTGGGCGCCGAGCTGCGGCATCTGCGTCGCGAAGAAGGACTTGTCCAGGTAGACGAGGTGGTCCGCCGGGCAGTAGAACGGGCCGACGTCGGCGGTCGCCTGGCCGCAACCGGTGCTGATGACGCCGTCGAACGTCACGGTCTTGGTCATCTCGTAGCCGGGCAGCGCCTGCTGCCAGTACGACTGGATCGAGTTGGTGTAGGCGACGTAGCGGCACTCCGGGTTCGCCTGGATGTCGGCGCCGGTGCGGCAGTTGGCGTACTCCGAGCTGGTGGTCGCCCCGCCGGCGGGTGCCTGGGCACCGCCGAGCAGCGCGCCGGGGTCGAAGCCGAACAGCATGGCGAGGATGATGACGAGGATGCTGGCGCCGCCGCCGACCGCGATCGCGCCACCGCGCCCTCCCCCGCCACCACCCATCTGAGACGGATCGAGTTGAGCCCCCGAGTTGTACTGCACGGCACGCACCTTCCTGTCCACGGCGACGAGTCGGGATGAGCATATCCCCGCTCACCCACCAACGGTGTACCCAGTACGGGTCACCGTGCGTGCGGCGGCTTGGTTTGGCCGGACGCGGCGGCCAAGATGGCAGGATGCAGATCATCGGCGTGGAGGTACCGGGCGGCTCGCCCGTGCTGTCCTTCGCGCTGGGGCACGGCGACGATCCGTACCAGGTCGCCTGGGAGGGCGGGTACCGCGTCGTGCGGCCGCTCTCGGCGACCGGCACCGTGGAGGACCTCACCGTCACCCTGCAGGTCTGCGAGCACGGCCGTCCGATCGTGCCGCGCGGCCCCCAGCGGATCCGCAGCACGCTGCGGGGCGACGAGCCCGTCCACGAGCCGGTCGTCCGGCAGCGGCTGGCCGCCTACGCGCTGGTGGTGTCCGAGCGGGGCCTGCTGGCCACCGAGTTCTCCTCCCGGACGGCGGTGCCCGGCATGTGGGGACTGCCCGGCGGCGGCATCGACCCCGGCGAGAACCCCGCCGCGACCGTGCAGCGGGAGGTCTTCGAGGAGACCGGCCAGACGATCGAGATCCTGCGCTTCCTGGACATGCAGTCCGACCACTGGATCGGCCATTCCCCCTCCGGCGTCATCGAGGACTTCCACGCCGTCCGCCTGATCTACGCCGCCCGCTGCGAGGCCCCGATCGACGCCATCGTGCACGACGTCGGCGGGACGACCGCGTCCAGCCGCTGGGTGCCGGCGTCCTCCCTGCGCGAGGTCTCCTGGATCAACGGCTCGCGCGCGCTGCTGGCCAAGCACGGCCAGCAACTGCTGCGGTCGCTGCACCACACCCGCGCGTCCTGACGCCGCGCGCGCTCGCGGGCTCTGTGCCGCTCGGCTCCGGCCGCCCCTTCGGCCCAGTCGCCCCCTTTAGCGTCAGTCGCCCCCGTTGCAGCGGGGGCGTCTGATCCGAACGGGGGCTACTCGTCCGAAGCGGGGCGATTCGTCGCAAGCGGGGGCCGCTCGTCACAAACGGGGTCCGCTCGTCGCAAACGGGGGCCGCTCGCCGCAAACGGGGCGCGACTCGTCCCAAGCGGGGCTGCTCGTCGCAGACGGGGCCGCTCGTCGCAAGCGCGGGCGACTCGTCCCAAGCGCGGGCTGCTCGTCGCAGACTGGGGCCAACTCGTCACAACGGGGCGACTCCTCCCGACCGGGGGCGGCTCGCCCTCAACCGTCGCCTCCGCTGGCCCAGACGCCCCCTCTTGCGTCAGTTGCCCCCGTTGCAGCGCGGGCGTCTGACCCGAACGGGGGCTATTCCCTCCAAAAGGGGGCAACACGTCCCAAGCGCGGGCCGCTCGTCGCACACGGGGGCCGACTGTCCCAACAGGGGGCGACTCGTCGCAGACGGGGGCGGCCCGTCGTAGAAGGGGGCCCCGACCCTCCGGTGTCGCCCCCTGCCCCCCAGTCGCCCCCTCTTGCGTCAGTTGCCCCCGCTGCAACGGGGGCGTCTGACCCGAACGGGGGCTACTCGTTCCAAAAGGGGGCGACATGTCCCAAGCGAGGGCGGCTCGTCGCAAACGGGGGCCGCTCGTCCCAAACGGGGGCCGCTCGTCCCAAACCGGGGCGGCTCGTCCCAAACGGGGGCCGCTCGTCCCAAACCGAGGCGGCTCGTCCCAAACGGGGGCCGCTCGTCCCAAACGGGGGCCGCTCGTCCCAAACCGGGGCGGCTCGTCGCAAACGGGGCCGCTCGTCCCAGAAGGGGGCGACACCGTCGTGGATGGCCACGGGGTGGCGGACGCGGGCGGATGGGGAGGGGACGCGCCCGGGATGCACGAAGCCCCGCCCGGATGGTCCGGGCGGGGCTTGTGAGCGATGGGGGCTAGTTGCGGAAGTACGACATGATGCGCAGGAGTTCGGTGTACAGCCACACCATGGTGACCGTCAGGCCGAACGCGGCGCGCCACGACTCGGACGCGGGCAGCCGGTTGCGGACGCCCTGCTCGATGTAGTCGAAGTCCATGATCAGGTTCGCGATGGCCAGGCCGATCGCGAGCAGCGAGACGCCGACGAGCAGCAGGGTGGGCCCGCCGCCGATGGAGCGGACGCCCAGATCGATGCCGAAGAACGCGAAGCCGAGGTTGACCAGCACCAGGCCCAGGAACGCGAACGTGCCGAGCGTGACGATCTTGCGGAACTTGTTGGTCACCTTGATGTTGAAGAACCGGTACGCGAACAGCGTGACGCCGGCCGCGATGAAGGTCCCCAGCACCGCCTGCAGCACGAGGCCGGCGTCGAACATCGAGGCGAACAGCAGCGTGAACGCGCCGATGAAGACGCCCTCGATCACCGAGTACAGCAGCACGAACGCCGGGTTGACGACGCGCCGCAGCGACACGAGCAGCACCGACACGAAGCCGACGATGCCGCTGACCAGGAGCGTCGGGTAGAGCAGGCCGATCGGCAGGAACATGAAGGTCACCGCGGCAGCGACGATGAGCACGCCCATCGTGATCGCGCTCTTGGTGATCACGTCGTCGATGGTCATGACGCCGCCGGCGGGGGTCGGCTGGCCGTAGCCCGGCTGCTGGTAGGTCGGCTGCCCGTACGGATCCTGCCCGTAGGGCTGGCCGAACTGGTCCTGGCCGTAGCCGGCCGGCGCCTGGTAGGACGCGGGTGCGGAGTTGAACGACTCCGACCGCGTGAAGACAGGGTTGGTACTCCGCATCAGGGGTGCCTTTCCATCGTGGTTACCTGCATCCTAGTCAACGCGACCACCGGATTCGATATTCCGGCACCCTGACGTACCCCCGACGGGAGTCGAACCCGCACTGTGGCGGGTTTAAGCCGCCTGCCTCTGCCGGTTGGGCTACGGGGGCCGGCGCCCAGCAGTCTAGGGCGGGTCCGGGCGACCCGAGCCGCCTCAGCTCAGCAGGCCCGCGACCAGCCCGTCCAGGATGTCGGCCTCGCTGACGGTCAGGTCCGCCCCGACCCGCTCGCCGACCCGCTGGACGATGAGCGTCCCGGCACAGATGACGTCCGCGCGCCCCGGGACCATCGTGGGGATCTCCAGGACGCGCGCGACCGGCTCGGTGAGGAGCCGGTGCGAGAGCGCCACGAGCTCCGCGTGCGTGATCGTGGCCCCGTGGACGCGGGCGCGGTCGTAGGCGTCCAGCCGCAGGTTGATCGCGGCCAGCGAGGTCGCCGTGCCGCCGACCCCGAACCAGGTGCGGGCGGCGGCCAGGTCGACGCCGCACCCGTCCAGCAGTCCGTCGATGAACGCCGTGGCGGCCTCGACCTCCGCCGGGGTCGGCGGGTCGGAATGCAGGAAGCGCTCGCGGATCCGCACCGATCCCATGTCGAGCGACACCCCGGACACGTCGCCGTCGGAGCGGCCCAGCACCAGCTCGGTCGAGCCCCCGCCGACGTCCATGACGAGCGCCGGCAGGTCGACCGGGCCTGCGCTGCGCGCCGCGGCGAGCGCGCCGCCGAACGACAGCGCCGCCTCCTCCTCGCCGGGGATGATCTCGGGACGGACGCCGAGCCGCGCCTCGACCCCGTCGTAGAACGCCTGGCGGTTCCCGGCGTCCCGGGCCGCGGATGTCGCCGCGAACCGGACGCGCTCCACCCCGAGTTCCTTCAGCACCGCCGCGTACTCGTCGCAGGCGGCCAGGGTGCGCGCCAAGGCGTCCGGGTGGAACTCCCCCGTCGCGTCGACGCCCTGCCCGAGCCGGGTGATGAGGAGGCGTCGGTCGAGTTCGCGTGGCCCCTGCGGGGTGGCCTCGCTGACCAGCAGCCGGATCGAGTTGGTGCCGCAGTCCACGGCCGCGACGCGCGTCATCGGGCTTCCTCCTCACGGTCGCGGGCGGGCGGGACCGCGGGGCAGGTGTCCCCGATGAGGGCCAGCGCCTCGTCGCCGAGGGGGTTGACGCCGGGGCCCGCGGCCAGCGCGTGCCCGACCAGGACGTGGAGGCACTTCACGCGCGTCGGCATGCCGCCGGCGCTGATGCCGGAGATCTCGGGCACGTCGCCCAGCGCGGCGCGGTCGGTCAGGTACGCCTCATGCGCGGCCCGGTGGCGGGCGGCGAGGTCGGCGTCCTGCTCGAGCCGCTCGGTCATCGCGGCCATCACGCCTTGCGACTCCAGCGTCGACACGGCCGCGACGATCCGCGGGCAGGTGAGGTAGTAGGTCGTCGGGAAGGGCGTGCCGTCGGGCAGTCGCGGGAGGGTGGCCACGACCCCGGGCTCGCCGGAGGGGCAGCGGTAGGCGATCCCGACGATGCCGCGCGGCGGCCGTCCGAGTTGCTCTTCGAGGGTGGCGACGTCGGCGTCCGTCGCGGGTTCGATGCTGGGCACGCCGACACCCTACTGGCCGCCCGGTCTCCCACCCTCGTCCGAGTGCCTCGCGACGACGGCCGGGCCCGGAACAGCACGGGGCGCGCGCGACGCCCGGTCAGCGTCGCCGGCCCGCCGGGAGGCCTCAGCCCCGCGGGCTCGCCAGCGTCAGGAAGCGCGCCACCCCGGCGTCGGCGAGCGCGGCCAGTTCGTCGGGGCCGGGGGCGGGCTCGCCCAGCAGGACGCGCACCTGCGTGTCGGCGACGACCAGGCCGTAGAGCGCGCGGAACGCGCCGGCCGGGTCGGGGACGCTCAGCGCGCCCGCCGCGTCCTGGTCGGCGAGGTAGGCCTCGACCAGCGGGCCGACGCGGTGCCGGCCGCCGGCCAGCACGGTCGCGGCCAGGGCGCCGTCCGCCTCGGCCATGGCGGCGCGGTTCAGCGCGACCGACAGCGGCCCGGTCAGCATGGCCAGCAGCCCCCGGGCGAACCCCCTCAGGGTCTCCGGGACGCCGCTGCCGCGGGCCAGAGCGTCGGTGACGAGAGCGGCCGTGCGGTCGGCGTTGCGCTCCACCAGCGCCGCCAGGACGCCCTCGCGGCCGCCGAACCAGGCGTACAGCGTCGTCCGCGACGCCCCGGCGGCGCGGGTGATGGCGGCCACCGTGAGGCCGGCGGGCCCCTCGGCCAGCAGCAGCGCCTCGCAGTCGTCGAGGAAGCGCTCGCGCCGCAGCGACAGTTCGGCTCCGGCGGGCCGTCCGCGTGGCGTGGGGGGCATCTCGGGGATCCTACCCATGGACGTAATGATACTGCTTCGTATCATTTATTCCATGACCACGACACACACCTCCCCCGCCCCCACCACCGCCCTCACCGACACGGCGCTGCGCCGCCTCGCCCGCTTCGAGCGGGCGCTCGGCGTCACCGGCATCCTCTTCATCGGCGCGATGTTCGGCTTCTTCTACGCCTGGGTCTGCTCCACCATGTGGGGCCTGGACGCCGCCGACCCGCAGGTCGCGATCGCCGCCATGCAGGCGATGAACGCGTCCGTCCGCAACTGGGCGTTCTTCCCCGGCTTCTTCCTCACCCCGGTCATGCTGGGCGCGTGGGCCGTCGTCGCGCTCCTGGCGCGACGTCGCGGCACCGCCGCGCTGGCCGGCCTCGCCGCGCTGGTCTACCTGGGCGGCTGCCTGATCTTCACCAACACGTTCAACCTGCCGCTGAACGACGCCCTGGCGGCGGTCGTCATCCCGCAGGACGCCGCGCAGGCCGCGCAGGTCTGGGCCGACTACTCCGGGCCCTGGCAGCTCCGCAACATCGCCCGCACCGTGTTCAGCGGGCTGTCCCTGGCGCTGGCGGCCGCGGCGCTGGCCCTCCCCCGGCGCACAGCCGCCTGATCGGCCCCGCCCGCCCGTCGGACCGCGTCAGCGGCCGGCGGGCGGTGGCGCGTCCGCGTGCTTGATGGAGGAGGCGACCCGGTCCCACCACTGGGCCTCGAGTTCGCTGCGGTTGGCGTTGCCGACCCCCTCGATCTCGGTGCTGCCGGACAGCACCCTGCCGTCGGCGTCCACGACGCGGTAGCCGATGTCGCCCGGCATCACCCAGCCGAGCCGGGCCCGCGCCTGCGCCTTGACGTAGGCGGGGTCGTCCCAGCGGGCCAGTTCGCCCTTGAGTTCGGCGACGCGCGCGGTCCGCTCCTCGATCTGCGCCTGCGCGGTGGCCAGGTCGCCCGACTGGAGGTACCAGACCCGCAACGAGTTCGCGAACGAGAACGCCACCACGGCGACGACGACCAGCGTGATGATGGCGCGCGCGGTGATGTCGATGCGGGGTTTGCGCGGCGCGGGGCGCCCGGAGGCGGCGCCCTTCGTCGCGGCGCCCTTCGTCGAGGCGGCCAGGGGCGCGGCGACGGGCGACGCCCCGGACGTGGTCCGGGTGCGCTTCGTCGACCGTCCGCGGCCGGACGGCTGCCGATTCAGCCGGTTGTCTCGCACGACGAGGGCCTCTCGCATGGGGAAGTGTGCGGCACCAGCGTAGGCGCTGGACGCCGCACCTCGAAGCCCGACACACCCGGACGCCGTTGTGGAGGCCCCCAGGGACGCGGAACGGCCGGGCCCCGAAGGACCCGGCCGTCAGAACCGCAGGAGCGGAAACTCAGCCCTTGAACCGCGGGAACGCGGAGCGACCCGCGTAGGTGGCGGCGTCATCGAGGGTCTCCTCGATGCGGATGAGCTGGTTGTACTTCGCGACGCGCTCGGAACGGGCCGGGGCGCCGGTCTTGATCTGGCCGCAGTTGGTGGCGACGGCCAGGTCGGCGATGGTGACGTCCTCGGTCTCGCCGGAACGGTGCGACATCATGCACTTGTAGCCGTTGGTCTGCGCCAGGGTGACGGCGTCCAGCGTCTCGGTCAGGGTGCCGATCTGGTTCACCTTCACCAGCAGCGCGTTGGCGGTGCCGGTCTCGATGCCCTTGGCCAGGCGCTCGGGGTTGGTGACGAACAGGTCGTCGCCGACGAGCTGGACCTTGTCGCCGAGGGCCTCGGTGATCTTCTTCCAGCCGTCCCAGTCGTCCTCGTTGAGGGGATCCTCGATCGAGACCATCGGGTACTTCTCGACCAGGCCGACGTAGTACTCGATCATCTCCTCGGACGTCTTCTGGGCGCCCTCGAAGGTGTAGGTGCCGTCGGAGTAGAACTCGGAGGCGGCCACGTCGAGGGCCAGCGCGATGTCGACGCCCGGCTCGAGCCCGGCGGCCTTGATGGCCTCCAGGATCAGGTCGAGGGCGGCGGCGTTGGACTCGAGGTTCGGCGCGAAGCCGCCCTCGTCGCCGAGCCCGGTGGACAGGCCGCGGTCCTTGAGGACCTTCTTCAGCGCGTGGTAGACGGACGCGCCCTGCTCGACGGCGTCGGCGAAGGTCTCGGCGCCGATCGGGGCGATCATGAACTCCTGGATGTCGACGTTGGAGTCGGCGTGCGACCCACCGTTGAGGATGTTCATCATCGGGACGGGGAGGACGTGCGCGTTCGGGCCGCCCACGTAGCGGAACAGCGGCAGGCCGGCCGACTCGGCGGCGGCCTGCGCCACGGCCAGGGAGACGCCCAGCATGGCGTTGGCGCCCAGCTTGCCCTTGTTGTCGGTGCCGTCGAGCTCGATCATGACGGCGTCGATCTCACGCTGGTCGGTGGCGTCGAAGCCGATGATCTCCTCGGCGATGGCCTCGTTGACGTTCTCGACGGCCTTCAGCACGCCCTTGCCGCCGTAACGGGCCTTGTCGCCGTCACGCAGCTCGACAGCCTCGAAGGCGCCGGTGGACGCACCGGACGGAACCGCCGCGCGGCCCAGCGAATCATCGTCGAGGAGGACTTCGACCTCGACGGTCGGGTTTCCGCGGGAATCCAGGATCTCGCGGGCGGTAACGACATCGATAAGTGCCACGGTGGCATACCTTTCGTCGGTGAGTGATTGCACCCCAAGGGTATCGCCGCCGGGCCCCGGTTGGTGACGTCCGGCCGGATCGCGCTCCCCACGGGGCGGACGCCCCTGGTCGCCGCCGCATCGAGGCGGCCGGCGGGGCGGCTCGCCCGCTAGGAGGACGCCTCGGCCGCGGCGACCCGGCGTTCGAGCGCGCGGACGGCGTCCCGGACGGCCTGGTCGGCGTCGATGCCGGACGCCTGCGCGCGCGCCACGAGCGCCACGATCCCCTCCCCCACCTCGGCGGCCGTGACGGGGGCGTCGGGGAGGGGCAGGGGCACGTCGAGCGCCCGCGTCCGGCGGACGACCTTCATGCTGCGGGCCAGCGCGTTCAGCGGCGGGATGCCGTCCAGCGCCGACGTCCGGCCCTTCTCGGCGCGCTTGCGGACCTCCCAGCTGGCGTCCAGGTCGTCGGGGACGTCGCCGGCGGCGAAGACGTAGGGGTGCCGGGCGATCAGCTTGTCGGCGATGCCCGCGGCGACGTCGTCGATGTCGAAGCGGCCCTCGTCCGCGGCGATCTGCGCGTGGAACGCGACCTGCAGCAGCAGGTCGCCCAGTTCCTCGACCAGGTGGGCGTCGTCGGCGGTCTCGATCGCCTCGACGACCTCGGCGGTCTCCTCGATGAGGTAGGTGACCAGCGAGCGGTGGGTCTGCTCGGCGTCCCAGGGGCAGTCACGGCGCAGCCGCGCCATCACGTCGAGCAGCCGGGCGACCTGCGGATGCGACCCCACGGCGTCAGCGGTTGATCTGCAGCGCCTCGATGGACTTGGACAGGCTGGAATCGAGCATGCGGAACTGCTCGGGCGACCAGGTGCCGTAGCGCGGGTTGATCTGGATGTCGAGGCCGCGCAGGCCGGTGAGGAAGCGCTCATCCCCCAGCCGGTCGATCGCCAGCGACGTCGTCGCGACGGCGTCGGCCCACTCCTGGCCGCCGGCCGCGATGATCGCCTGGGCGCTCGCGCTGTTGGCGACCTCGGCGGCCTTGTCGGCCGGGGTGAACTCGATGCCGTTGGCGGCCACCACCTGGCGCGACGCCTCGCCCAGCGTCAGGTCGAACGCGGCCGACCGCAGCGCGTCGGTGCTCGCGGCGCCCGTGGCGGCCGTCATCACCTCGGCGGTCCGCACGACCTTCTCGTCCGGGATGCGGGTGGTGCCGACCTTGCCGCCGGAGCCCGGCCACGACGTGCAGCCGGTGAGGGCGAGCGCGGCGATCGCTGCGACGGCGAGGGGACGGATGGCCTTGTTCATCGGTGGCTCTCCTGGACGAGGACGGATCGCCCCGATCCTAGCGGCCGGAACCCAGCAGCGCGGTCAACGCCTGGGTCGCCCACTCCAGCAGCGGCCCGTCGGTGACGGGCTTGCCCGCGATGGGGGCCGTCATGGGGCGGGGCAGGAACAGCTGATGAGTGGCCTTGTTGAGGCGCGATCCCGGGTAGAGCCGGGCGCGGCGCATGTCCTGGGAGTCCGTCAGCACCACCGGCGCGAACCGGATCATGGTGCCCGCGCTCAGCACCTCGGTGATGCCGAGGCTGCGGCACAGCATCCGGAACCGGCTGACCGCGAACAGGTTCTCCACCGGCTCGGGCAGCGCGCCGTAGCGGTCGAGCAGTTCGGCGCGGACGGCGTCGGCGTCGGCCGGCTCGCGGACCGCGGCCAGCCGCTTGTACATCTCCAGCCGCAGCCGCTCGGATTCGATGTAGTCGGTCGGCAGGTGTGCGTCCACGGCGAGCTCGATCTTCATCTCGGGCTCGGGCTCGGTGTCCTCGCCGCGGTAGTCGGCGACGGCCTCGCCGACGAGCCGGATGTAGAGGTCGAAGCCGACGTCGGCGATGTGGCCGGACTGCTCGTCGCCCAGCAGGTTGCCCGCGCCGCGGATCTCCAGGTCCTTCATGGCGATCGCCATGCCGGCGCCCAGGTCGGTGTGCGCGGCCATGGTCGCCAGGCGGTCGTGCGCGGTGTCGGTGAGCGGCTTGTCCGGCGGGTACAGGAAGTAGGCGTAGCCGCGCTCCCGGCCGCGGCCCACGCGGCCGCGGAGCTGGTGCAGCTGGGAGAGGCCGAGCAGGTCGGCGCGCTCGATGATGAGGGTGTTGGCGCTGGAGATGTCCAGGCCGGCCTCGACGATGGTGGTGCAGACCAGGACGTCGGCCTTGCGCTCCCAGAAGTCGACCATCACCTGCTCCAGCGTGTGCTCGTTCATCTGGCCGTGCGCCACGGCGACGTTGGCCTCGGGCACCAGGTCGCGGATCTTCGCGGCGGCCTTCTCGATGGTGCCGACCCGGTTGTGGATGTAGAACACCTGCCCCTCGCGGGCCAGCTCGCGGCGGATCGCCGCCCGCACCTGCGCGTCGTCGCTGGGCCCGGCGAAGGTCAGCACCGGGTGGCGCTCCTCGGGCGGGGCGGCGATGACGCTCATCTCCCGGATGCCGGTGATCGCCATCTCCAGGGTGCGCGGGATCGGGGTCGCCGACATCGACAGGACGTCGACGTTGAGGCGCATCTTCTTCAGCGCCTCCTTGTGCTCGACGCCGAAGCGCTGCTCCTCGTCCACGATCACGAGGCCCAGATCCTTGAACTGGACCTCGTTCGAGAACAGCCGGTGCGTCCCGACCACCAGGTCGATCGAGCCGTCGGCCAGCCCGTCCATCACCTTCCGGGACTCGGCCGGGGTCTGGAACCGGCTCAGGGACGCCACCGTGACCGGGAAGCCGGCGTAGCGGTCGGCGAACGTCGCGAAGTGCTGCTGCACCAGCAGCGTCGTCGGGACGAGGATGGCGACCTGCTTGCCGTCCATGACGGCCTTGAACGCGGCGCGGACCGCGATCTCGGTCTTGCCGTAGCCCACGTCGCCGCAGATGAGCCGGTCCATGGGGACGATCTGCTCCATGTCGCGCTTGACCTCGATGACGGCGGCGAGCTGGTCGGGCGTCTCGACGTAGGAGAAGTTGTCCTCCAGCTCGCGCTGCCAGGGGCTGTCGACGCCGAACGCGTAGCCCTGGGTGGCCTGCCGGGCGGCGTACAGCTTGATGAGTTCGGCGGCGATCTCGCGGACGGCCTTGCGGGCGCGGGTCTTGCGCTTGTTCCAGTCGGCGCCGCCCATCCGGTCCAGCGACGGCGACTCCCCGCCGACGTAGCGGGTGATCTGGTCCAGCGCGTCCATCGGCACGAACAGCCGGTCGCCGGGGTGGCCCCGCTTGGACGGCGCGTACTCCAGCACCAGGTACTCGCGGGTGGCGCCCGCGACGGTGCGGGTGACCATCTCGACGTACTTGCCGACGCCGTGGGCGTCGTGGACGACGAAGTCGCCGGGCTTCAGCTCGAGCGGGTCGATCGCGTTCTTGCGGCGGGTCGGCATCCGGCGGGGCGCCTTGTCGACGCCCTGGACGCCGGACAGGTCGCCGGAGGTGAACACCTGCAGGTTGACCTTGTCGAGGCGGAAGCCGTGCGGCAGGTCGGCGATCACGATGTCGACGCGGCCGGCCAGGTCGTGCTCGCCGAGCACCTCGTGCAGCCGGCTGGCGCGGCCGGGAGAGTCGGCGACCAGGGTGACGCTCATGCCCTGGGCGAGCGCGGCCGCGATGGCCGCCAGCGCCGCCTCGATGTCGCCGCGGAAGGGCTCGTTCTCCTCGGCGAGGATCTGCAGCGACTCCGGGTCCTCCGCGTAGGCGGACAGCGTCCACCAGCCCAGCCCGCGGCCCAGGGCCTCGGTGCGCACCTCGCCCAGGGTGCGGTAGGCCGACCCGGCCAGGTCGATGGGCGCCTTGCCTCCCTCGGCCGCGGCCGCCCAGGACGCCATCAGGAACTCCTGGCTGGTGGCGTGCAGTTCCAGGGCGCGGGCGCGGACCTTCTCGGGGTCGCTCACCAGCACCGTCGTGTCGGCGGGGAGCACGTCGACGAGGAGTTCGAGCCGGTCGACCAGCACCGAGGCCAGCGCCTCCATGCCGTCGACGGCGTGGCCGTCGGCGATGCGGGTGAACATCTCGGTGAGCTGCTCGCCCAGGTCGCCGCGCAACGCCAGGGTGGCGGCGCGCTCGCGGACCTCGTCGCTGAGCAGCAGTTCGCGGCACGGGTCGGCGACGATGCCCGGCACCGTGTCCTCCATCGAGCGCTGGTCGGCCACCGAGAACGGGTGGATCTCCTCCACCTCGTCGCCGAAGAAGTCGACGCGGAACGGGTGCTCGCTGGTGGGTGGGAACACGTCGATGATGCCGCCGCGGATCGCGAACTCGCCGCGGCGCTCGACCAGGTCGACGCGCACGTAGGCGGCTCCCACGAGGGCGGCCGCCAGGTCGTCGATGTCGTAGTCGCGGCCCACCTCGACCGCGACGGGGCGCAGGTCGCCCAGGCCGGCGACCTGCGGCTGCAGCACGGCCCGGACGGGCGCGACGATCACCCGGGGCGCGGGCTGCGGGGCGTTCCCGGCGATCCGACGCAGGACGCCGAGGCGGCGCCCGACGGTGTCCGAGCGCGGCGAGAGCCGCTCGTGCGGCAGGGTCTCCCAGGCCGGGTAGTAGGCGACGGCGTCCTCGCCGAGCAGGGACGCCAGCGCGTCGCGCGCGTTCTCGGCCTCCCGGTAGGTCGAGGTGACCACCAGCAGGGGCCGCCCGGCGTCGGCGCTCAGCGCGGCGGCGAGCAGCGGGCGCAACGCGGCCGGGCAGGTGACGTCCAACGTCGGGTCGGTCCCCGTGCGCGCGTGCTGGATGAGCTGCGCGATGACGGGTTCGGACGCGACGAGCTCGAGCAGGCCCGCGATTTCCACGTCGATCAGTGTAGGACGCCGCCCGGACACTCCCGACCGACCTCGCCCCCGACCGCCTCGCGCCCGACCGCCCTCGCGCTCCCCCACGAGACGACCCCACGAGGTTCGGGCGGCGAGGACTCCCCGGCGGGGTTGACGGCCGCGGCGGCGTCCGACATCCTGGAGGGCTGCCCGGGCGGGCGGCCGGCGTACACGCCGCAACCGAACGAAGGGTCGAGACAGTGAGGCAGGAACAGCTCCGTCGCTATGAGGCGATGTCGCAGCGCTGCCCGGTCGCGCCCTTCGATCTCCAGGTCCGGCCGGCGACACGCTGAGCCGGGCGCACGCCCGCCTCGGCCGTCCCTCGGCCGCACCGTCTCCTCGCAACACCCGTGTGCTCTGCGACGACGACACGCCCCGACGAACGCCGAGCGCCGTGCGCTCCCCCACGAAGAAACAACGAGAGGAAGAATCATGTCCACGTTCCCGGTGCCCCTGACGGGCACCGACAACACCTTGATGTGGGCCACCGAGGCCGACATCGAGGACGCCGCGCGCCGGCAGCTGCGCAACGTCGCCGCCCTGCCGTGGACGCACGGCCTGCGGGTGATGCCCGACGTGCACTACGGCTACGGCGCCACGGTCGGCTCCGTGATCGCGATGCGCCAGGCCGTCGCCCCGGCGGCCGTCGGGGTCGACATCGGCTGCGGGATGACCGCGGTACGGACCAACCTGCGCCCCGACCAGCTGCCCGAGGACCTGCACCTGCTGCGGTCAGGCATCGAGCGGGGCGTCCCGGTCGGCTTCGCCGCGCACAAGGGCGAGGCCCGCACGCTGAGCAGGCACCCCGATCTGGCCGCCCGGTACCGCACGCTGATGGCCGAGTTCGACGACCTGCGCGCGCGGCACCTGACGCGGGCGGCGTCCTCGGGCAAGGCGACCGCGAAGGCGATCAGCCAGGTCGGGACGCTGGGTGGCGGAAACCACTTCATCGAGCTGTGCGCCGGCGACGACGACCGGGTGTGGATCACACTGCACTCCGGCTCGCGCGGCACGGGCAACCAGCTCGCGCAGGTCCACATGGAGGCCGCGCAGGCCCTGTCGCACAACCAGGGGCTGGTCGACCGCGACCTGGCGGTCTTCCTCGCGGGCACCCCGCAGATGGACGACTACCTGCACGACCTGTGGTGGGCGCAGGCCTACGCGCTGCTGAACCGCGACGTGATCCTGCAGGCGGTGTGCGACGAGCTGAGCCACCGCATCGAGGGCATCGCGTTCGAGGCGCCGATCAAGTGCCACCACAACTACGTGGCGGTGGAGACCTACGACGACACCGAGCTGATCGTGACCCGCAAGGGCGCGATCCGCGCCGGGGCGGGTGACCTGGGCGTGATCCCGGGTTCGATGGGGACCGGCTCCTACATCGTGCGCGGGCTGGGCAACCCGGCGTCGTACCAGTCGGCGTCCCACGGCGCAGGGCGGCGGATGTCGCGGAACGCGGCGAAGCGGCGCTACAGCACCGAGGATCTGGCCAGCCAGACCGCGGGCATCGAGTGCCGCAAGGACGCGGGCGTGATCGACGAGATCCCGGCCGCGTACAAGGACATCAACGAGGTCATCGACGCGCAGCGCGACCTGGTCGATGTCGTGGCCCGGCTGCAGACCCTGCTCTGCGTGAAGGGCTGAGGACGGCGTCCGCTCGGAACTCTCCGGGCGGGCGTCGTTCCGCGTCCCGGCCCCGACGCCGCCTCAACGGGGACGCCGCCGCGCGGCCCGCGCCTCGTCGGCGCCGATGGTCGCCACCGGCAGCGGCGGCAGGCCGGGCGTGGCCGGACGCAGCCGCTGCGCCTTCACCAGCGCGTTGAACGCGGCCACGGCGGCGTCCGCGGCCGCGTCGCTGGGGTGGCCGGGCAGCTCGGCCAGCAGTTGGGCCCGCTGCCGGCGCAGCTGGATCTCGGCGGGCGCCAGCGCGGAGGTGTCGCCGGCCTCGCGCAGCTTGCGCTTGACCCACCAGTCGGGGTCGCCGGCGTCCGACAGGTCGAGCGGACGCCCCGCGCCCGGCAGGTCGTCGAACTCGCCGCGCTCCATCGCCTCCCGGATCAGACGGTCCTGCAGGCTCTCGAACGGCTGCTGCGTCATGGCCCCAGTATGGCCTCAGGCGGTGAGCAGGAGCGCGATCAGCGACGCGGCGACGACGACGTAGCCGAGCAGGCACCACCGCAGGACGCGGGGTCGTCGGGCGGCGGGGAACACCCACGGGATCGAAACGCTCGCGACGAGGCCGGTCACCAGCGCACCGAAGGTCCCGAAGATCAGGGTGTAGCCGTGCGGATCCGTGGCGGGTCCGCCGAACCTGCTCCTCAGCACCGCGACGAGGAGCAGGGCGAACGGAAGGCCTGCGACCAGCGAGACGACGGCACCGATGATCCGCGGGACCGGGCTTCCGGACGGCGTCGCCTGCCCGGCCGACTCAGGGGGTGGAGGAGCCATCGCCGACATCATCCGCCCATCCGGGGCAGGAGCGCGGACAGCCCGGCGGAGCGGACGAACCGTTCCGCGATCAGTGCGTGCGTCTCCTCGTCGGGGTGCAGCCCGTCCGGCAGCGGGTGCGCCTCGGCGTCCGCCTCGCCGTAGAGGGCGAGCCCGTCGATCAGGCCGAGCCGGTCGTCCGCGCGCTCCTCGATGATCTCCGCCAGCTCCGAGCGCACCACCTCGAGGGTCAGCGCGCCGCCGGCCACCGCGGCAGGGTCGCCGGTCGCGATGAAGCGGACCTCGCCGCGGGCGAGGGCCTTCGGATCGAAGGCCCCGGGCCCCGGGGTCTTCTCGTGGATCGCGCACCAGGTCGGCGTCAGGAGCCCGATCGGGGTCTCCGGGTGCGCGTCCCGCAGCGCGTCGACGAACCCGTGCACCGCGGACCGCAGGGCCCTGCGCCGCATCAGGTCGGCGTTGACGATGTTGATGCCCAGCGCCACGGTGAGAAGGTCGGCGGGCAGCGCGGCCATCGCTCTGGCGGTGAAGGAGTCCGCCAGCGCGCTCCCCCGAAACCGAGGTTCGTCAGGTCCAGCCCCAACGAACGGGCCGCCCGCGCGACCCACGTGGCGCTCGGCCCGCCGGCGTTCGAGCCCTGAGAGATCGAGCTGCCGTGGTGGACCCACCTCGGCCGGCCCGAGGGCACCGGGCGCAGTTCGGCGGCCGCGGTGATCGAGACCAGCTCGACCGACTCGGTGTGCGGCAGCCAGATCTCCACCCGCTTGTCCCCGGCCGGCAGCCCGATCCGCAGCGTCTCCGGCTCGGCGACGGTGGTGGAGCGCCGCCCCGACGCCATGTCCGTGAGGTGCTGCGTCGCCGTCTCGAGGCTCGCGCGGGCATGGAGGTCGCCGTCGACCAGCACATCGAAGACCCCGACGGCCCGCGGCGGCACCCCCACGTAGCCGAAGCGCTCGGCTCTGGCGGTCAGCTCGACGACGGTGGCGCTGGTGTCGAACGCCAGGCGAACCCCCGACGGCTGGGAGGCCGACATCGCCAGCTGCGGGTCGGCGGCCCGACGGATCGCCCACCCGGGCAGCCGCATCGGGCGCAGCCCCGCCCCGGTCGGGACGATCTCGACGGCGCCGTGCAGCAGCGCCCGATCGATCGGTTCCTGCGTCATGGGGTCACCGCCCTTCCGGCCTGTCCTGCTCGCCAGCATTCCACGAACCGCTCGCCCCGACCATCCGGCCGTCCGTCCGGGGCGAGCGAGCGTTCGGCGCCCGGGCGAGCCTTCAGGAGTTGAAGCGGTTCTGCACCGCGGCCAGGTCGCCGGAGATCAGGGCCTCCACGGCGTCGGCGTTGCGGGACACCTCGACGGCGTAGTCCTCGCGCAGCGAGGCGGGGATCGGGGCCAGCACGTAGTCGGCCGCCTGCTGGCGGCCGGGCGGACGGCCGATGCCGAACCGGATCCGGTAGAAGTCGCCGGTGCCCAGGTGGGCGCGCATCGACTTCAGCCCGTTGTGGCCGTTGTCGCCACCGCCCTTCTTGGCGCGCAGCCGGCCGAAGTCCAGGTCGAGCTCGTCGTGGACGGCGATCACATGGTCGGGGTCGATCTTGAAGAAGGCGCAGGCCTTGGCCACGGCGGCGCCGGAGTCGTTCATGAACGTGCGCGGCTTGAGCAGGATCACCCGCTGCGCGTCCGCGCCGACCCCGCCCATCCCGGAGGCCGCCAGCCGCGTCTCGACGACGTCGGCCCGCATGCCGCGGGGGGCGGCGAACGGCGCGCGCGCCCGCCCGGCCAGCTCGTCGGCGACCATGAAGCCGACGTTGTGCCGGGTGGACGCGTAGGTCGGGCCCGGATTACCGAGCCCGACCACCAACCACGGTGACGCCAACGGATTACTCCGCGGCGTCCTCGGCCTCGGCCGACTCCTCGGCCTCGGCCGGAGCCTCGTCGGAGGCACCCGCGACCGCGGCGTCCAGCTCGGCGTCCAGCTCCTCGGTCGTGGGGGCCGGAGCGATCGACAGGATCAGGTCGGTCGGCTCGCCGGGGAACACGGCGCCCTCGGGCAGGTTCAGGTCGGCGGCGGTGACCTGCTCGCCGATCTCCAGCTCGCCGGCCGGGATCTCGATGTGCGCCGGGATGTTGGTCGCGGCGACCTCGAGGGTGATCGACTGCTGGTCCATGACCAGGATGCGGTCGTCCTTGACGGTGCCGGTGACGAGCAGCGGAACCTCGACGGTGACCTTCTCGCCCTTCTTCACGATGACCAGGTCGACGTGGTCCAGGAAGCCGGTGATCGGGTCGCGCTGCACCTGCTTGGGCAGGGCGAGCTGCTTCTTGCCGCCGTCGATGACCAGCGTCAGCAGCGCGTTCGCGGTGCGCAGCGCCAGCAGGGTCTCGTGGCCCGGAAGCGAGATGTGGATCGGGTCGCCGCCGTGCCCGTAGATCACGGCGGGCACCTTGTTGGCGCGACGGATGCGGCGGGCGGCGCCCTTGCCGAACTCGGTACGGCTCTCGGCCTCAAGCCTCAGCTCGTCAGTCATGATGGTTCTCCTCAACCTTGGCGATACGCGTGGCAAGGGAGGGCCTTGTCGATCACGGGACGCAAGTCCCCTCGCCAAGCAACTTCCCCAGCGTACCCGAGGCTCCGGGCTGACGGGAAACCGGGGCGCCCGCCTCCTCCGGGGATAGGCTTTCGGCGCAATGCTCACCGACCTCGGGGGTGCCCATGGACGTCCTGGCCGTGCTCGGCTCGCTCGCCAACGGCTTCGGCGCGCTCGTCGGCGGCGTCCTGCAGGCCTGGCTGCTCGTGCACGCCGCGCGCCGGGTGCTGGGGGTGCCGGTCGGCTGGATCCGCGCCTTCCTCGTCTCGTTCGTGACGCTGGGCATCTTCTTCGCCGTCGTCACCTGGCTGCTGGAGTCCGGCACCGTGGCGATCACCGACGCCAACGGCGGCGCGGTCATGGCCGTGCTGGCCGTGGCGGCGCTGTGGGCGTTCGCGTTCAGCGCCGCGGTGCTGGTCGGGCTGGAGGTGCTGTGGCCGACCGGCTCGCTGCCGCCGCTGCGCACCTGGCTGTTCGGCTGGAAGCGGCGGCTGGCCACCGCCCGACGCTCCGCGCAGATCAGCGCCATCCTGGCGCGCCACGGACTGGGGTCCCAGCTGCGGGGGCTCGCGGCCAGCAACCGGCCCGCCCAGACCGCCCGGTCGCTGCGGCTGGCGCTGCAGGACTCCGGGGTGACCTTCGTCAAGCTCGGCCAGATGCTGTCCACCCGCGCCGACCTCATGCCGCCGGTGTTCATCGCCGAACTGTCGCACCTGACCAACCGCGTCCCGCCGCAGCCCTGGCCCGTCTTCGCCGAGACGGTGACGACCGAACTGGGACGCCCCCTGGACGAGGTGTTCGCCAGCATCGAGGAAGAGCCCCTCGCGTCGGCGTCCCTGGCGCAGGTGCACACGGCGCGCCTGCTGGACGGCCAGGAGGTCGTCGTGAAGGCGCAGCGCGCCAGCGCCTCCGACCAGGTCGCCCTCGACCTGGAGATCCTGCGGCGCCTCGCCCGGCGGCTCGAACGGTCGGCGCCCTGGGCCCGGCGGCTGGGCGTCGCCGGCCTGGTCGAGGGGTTCGCGGATTCCCTGGACGAGGAACTGGACTACGGCGTCGAGCTCGACAACATGGCGGCGCTGCGCCCCAGCGCGGACGCGCGCGGCATCCGGATCCCGCAGGTCGACGCGTCCCTGTGCTCGTCGCGGCTGATCGTGATGGAGCGCCTCACCGGCACCCCCATCGCGCAGGCGTCCGACCTGATCGCCGGCCTGGACGCCGACGTGCGGGCCGCCGCCGCCCAACGGCTGCTGGCCGCGGTGCTGGGGCAGTTGCTGGACGACGGCATCTTCCACGCCGACCTGCACCCGGGCAACGTGGTGATCTGGGACGACGGCTCGGTCGGTTTGCTGGACTTCGGCTCGGTCGGACGCCTCGACGCCCCGTCGCGGCAGACCCTGGCCATGCTGCTGTGGGCCATCGACGCCGACGACCCGGTGCTGGCCACCGACTGCGTCCTCGAACTGCTGGACCGCCCCGACCGGCTCGACGAGCGCGGGCTGCAGCGCGAGCTGGGCCAGCTCATCACCCGGTACCGCGGCGGCCTGGGACGCGGCGGCAGCCTCAAGGTGTTCAGCGAACTGCTGTCCATGGTGATGCGGCACGGCTTCGGCGTCCCGCCGCAGATCGCGGCCGCGCTGCGCTCGCTGGGCGCCCTGGAGGGCACGCTGAAGCAGCTCGACCCCGGGCTCGACCTCGTGGACGCCGCCCGCACGGTCGCCCGCGAGGTGACCGGCGACCTCACCCCCGAGACGGTGCGGGCCCAGGTGGAGCGCCGGCTCATCCGCGTCCTGCCGGTGCTGGAGCATCTGCCCCGCCGCGTCGACAAGCTCACCGAGGACCTGACCGAGGGCCGGTTCACCGTGCGCGTCCGGGCGTTCAGCGACCCCGCGGACCGTCACTTCCTCACCGGCCTGGTGCAGCAGCTGGTGCTGGCGCTGCTGTCCGGCGCCTCCGTGCTGGGCGGCATCCTGCTGGTCACCACCGCCGCCGGCCCGCAACTGCTCCCCGGCCTGGGGGTGTTCGCGCTGCTGGGCTACCTGCTCGCGTTCGCCGGCCTGGTGTTGGCGCTGCGCGCCGTCGCGCTCATCTTCACGCGCCCGGGCTGAGCCGCCCGTCACCCGGGCCGCGTCCGCCGGGACGCCCCGCCCGCCGACCGCGTCGGCCTACAGGCTGGCCCCGTCGAACAGGCTGGTCACCGAGCCGTCGGTGAAGATCTGGTGGATCGCCTCGGCGATCAGCGGCGCGACCGACAGGATGGTGAGGTTCGGGACGTTGACGCCCTCGGGGATGGGCAGCGTGTTGGTCATGATGACCTCCTCGAACGGCGCCGCGTTCAGCCGCTCGGCGGCCGGCCCCGACAGGATCGGGTGGGTCGCGGCGGCGATCACGGCGGCCGCGCCGTGCTCCTTGAGCGTGTGGGCGGCGGCGGCGATCGTGCCGGCCGTGTCGATCATGTCGTCCACCAGCAGGCAGACCCGCCCGCGGACGTCGCCGACGACCTCCCCCACGGCGACCTCGTTGGCCTTGTTGGGGTCGCGGCGCTTGTGGATGATCGCCAGCGGCGCGCCCAGCCGGTCGGTGTACGCGTCGGCCAGCCGGACGCGGCCGGCGTCCGGGCTGACGACGGTGAGGTTGTCCAGCGGGTACTTGGCGGTGATGTAGTCCACCAGCACCGGCAGGGCGATCAGGTGGTCGACCGGGCCGTCGAAGAAGCCCTGGATCTGCGACGCGTGCAGGTCGATCGACATGAGGCGGTCCGCGCCGGCGGTCTTGTAAAGGTCGGCGATCAGGCGGGCCGAGATCGGCTCGCGCCCGGCGTGCTTCTTGTCCTGGCGGCCGTAGGGGTAGAACGGCGACACGACCGTGATGCGCTTGGCGGAGGCCCGCTTGAGCGCGTCGATCATGATCAACTGCTCCATCAGCCACTCGTTGACCGGCGCCGGGTGCGACTGGATCACGAAGGCGTCCGCGCCGCGCACCGACTCCTCGAACCGGACGTAGATCTCCGAGTTCGCGTACGTCAGGGCCCGGGTCGGGACGAGGTCCACCCCCAGCAGCGACGCGACCTCATCGGCGAGCTCGGGGTAGGCCCGGCCCGACGCGAGGATGAGGTGCTTCTCGGACTGGCGCTTGATCCCGGTCACTGCTCGGCGGTCCCTTCGTTGTCGCCCGCCTCGGCGGCGGCCTGGTGCGTCTTGGTGCCTTCGCGGCGCTTGGCCACCCAACCGGGAATATTACGCTGCCGTCCCCGGGCCACCGCCAGTTCGCCCGGCCCGACCGGCTCGGTGATCGCGGACCCGGCGGCCACGTAGGCCCCGTCCGCCACCTCGACCGGCGCGACGATCACCGAGTTGCTGCCGACGAAGCTCGCCTTGCCGATGACGCTCTTGGACTTGGTGACGCCGTCGTAGTTGGCGAAGATCGTGCCGGCGCCGATGTTGGCCGACTCCCCGATCTCGACGTCGCCGGCGTAGGTGAGGTGCGGCACCTTGGCGCCGGGCCCGATCTTGGCGTTCTTCGTCTCGACGAAGGTGCCGATCTTGCCGTCCTCGCTCAGCTCCGTGCCGGGGCGCAGGTACGCGAACGGCCCGACCGAGGCGCGGACGCCGATGATCGCGAGCGACCCGTGCGTCCGGACGACCGAGGCGTCCTCGCGGACCTCGACGTCGATCAGGGTGGTGTCCGGCCCGATCGTCGCGCCCGAGGCGACCGAGGTCGCCCCCTCGAGGCTCGTGCCGGGCAGCAGGGTGACGTCGGGTGCGAGGTCGACGGTGTCGTGCACCCACGTGCTCGCCGGGTCGAGGATCGTGACGCCGGCGCGCATCCACTTCTCCAGCAGCCGGCGGTTCGCCTCCTGGCCCAGCGCGGCGAGCTGGACGCGGTCGTTGACGCCCTCAGCCTGCCAGCGGTCGTCCAGGATGTGGGAGTGCACGTCGCGGCCCTCGCCGCGGGCGAACTTCACCACGTCGGTGAGGTACAGCTCGCCCTGGGCGTTGTCCGTGGTCAGGGACGCGAGCCCGTCGCGCAGGATCTCGGCGTCGAAGACGTAGATGCCGGCGTTGATCTCGGTGATCGCCGCCTGCGCCGGGGTGGCGTCCTTCTGCTCGACGATGGCCGCCACCTGGTCGCCGTCGGAGTCGCGCACGATGCGCCCGTAGCCGAACGGTTCCTCCAGCACGGTGCTCAGGACCGTCACGGCGTCGCCGTTGGCGCGGTGGACCCCGACGAGTTCGGCGAGGGTCTCGCCGGTGAGCAGGGGCACGTCGCCGTAGGTGACGACGATCTCGCCGTCGACGCCGGCGAGTTGCTCCAGCCCCGAACGGACCGCGTCCCCGGTGCCGTTCTGCTGCTCCTGGACGGCGATCGTGACCTGCGGCGCGATGTCGGCCAGGTGCTCCTCGATCTGCTCGCGCTCGTGCCCGACGACCACGACCAGGTGCTCGGGGTCCAGGTGTTCGGCGGCGCGGATGGCGTAGCTCAACAGCGAACGGCCGGCGATCTGGTGCAGGAGTTTCGACGTGCGCGACTTCATGCGCGTCCCCGCGCCCGCCGCCAGCACCACGACTCCCGCGACTCCCGCTACCTGTTCGTCCATGATCGCTCCTTCGTTGGGGACGCTCGGCAGCCTACCGAACCGACCGCGGTCACCCGTGGTCCCGACAGGGTTCGGGCGGCACAATGGCGCCGTGGAAACAGCCCTCATCCTCGTCGGCATCGCCGTGGTGGTGTTGGGTGGCGAGGCGCTCAGCGAGCGCTTCAACGTCCCCGCCCCGCTCCTGCTGATCGCCGTCGGCGCCGCGGCGTCCTACGTGCCGGTCCTGCCGGAGATCCACCTGGAGCCCGAGGTCGTCCTGCTCGGGCTCCTGCCCCCGCTGCTCTACACCGCCTCGATCCAGACCTCGCTGGTCGACTTCACCGCGAACCGGACGCCGATCCTGGCGCTGTCGGTCGGCCTGGTGGTCGTCACGACCTTCGCGGTCGGGGCCGTCGTCAACTGGCTGATCCCCGACCTCGGCTGGCCCGCCGCGCTCGCGATCGGCGCCGTCGTGGCGCCCCCGGACGCCGTCGCCGCCACCGCCATCGGACGCCGGATCGGGCTGCCCCGCCGGATCGTGACGATCCTGGAGGGCGAGTCGCTGCTCAACGACGCCACGGCGCTGGTGGCGCTGCGCACCGCCATCGCCGCGATCGCGGGCGCGGTGTCCCTGGGCGAGATCGGCCTGGACTTCCTGGTCGCGGCCGGCGGCGGCGCGGCGGCGGGCTTCATCGTCTTCGCGCTGGTGGCGTGGCTGCGGCGCCGGGTCACGACCCCGGTGATCGACACCACGATCTCCCTCATCACCCCGTGCGCGGCCTACATGCTCGCCGAGTCGGTGCACGCCTCGGGCGTGATCGCCGTCGTGGTCGCGGGCCTGCTGCTGGGCCACAAGGCCCCGATCATCCAGACCGCCCCGTCGCGGATCGCCGAGCGCACCACCTGGGGCGCCATCGCGTTCCTGCTCGAGAACGCGGTCTTCCTGCTGATCGGGTTGCAGACCAGGTGGATCGTCGAGGACGTGATCGCCAGCCACCTGCCCCTGGGCTGGATCGTGCTGGTGTGCGTGACCGTGCTCGCGACGGTGATCGTCGTCCGGCTCGGCTGGATCTTCGCGCTGCGCGTGCCCCTGCTCCTGACGTCCAACCGGGGCGCCCCGGCTGGGTGCCGAGCGCGTTCCTGGTCGGCTGGGCCGGGATGCGCGGCGTCGTGACGCTCGCGGCGGCGTTCATCATCCCGCTGTCGGTCCCGCACCGCGAGGTGCTGCTCCTGATCGCCCTGACCGTGGTGGCGGGCACGCTCTTCCTGCAGGGCCTCACCCTGCCCTGGCTGACGCGGCGCCTCGACGTCGAGACCCCCGACCCGGCCGCGGACGCCCTCACCCGCGCCGTCGTCCTCGAGGACGCCGGCCGGGCTGGCCTCGAGCGCCTCGGCACGCTGCACTTCGACGACCCGCACCACGTGCTGGACCTGGTCCGCAAGCGGATCGACGAACGCAGCTTCGCCGCCTGGGAGCGGCTCAGCACCGCCGGGGACCGCGAGTCGCCCTCGCAGCTGTACGCGCGCGTCCGGCGGGAGATGCTGCAGGCCGAGCGCGAGAAGGTGCTCGAGATACGCGGCAGCGGGACGGTGCCCGGCGACATCATCGCCGAAGTGCTGCAGATGCTGGACGTCGAGGAGTCGATGAGCGACACCCGCACCGAGCGGGCGGAGGCGATGCGGACCGCCGGGCTGCGGCTGCGCGAGGCGCAGCAGTGCGACGACCTGGCGTCGCACCCGGCGATCGACGACGCCGAGGCGTCCGCGTGCCCCGCCTGCGTCGCCGAGGGCACCGACTGGGTGGCGCTGCGGCGCTGCCTCGACTGCGGCAACGTCGGGTGCTGCGACTCCTCGCCGTCCCGGCACGCGTCCCGGCACTTCCGCGAGAGCCACCACCCGGTGATGGAGTCGGCTGAGCCCGGCGAGGCGTGGCGCTGGTGCTACGTGCACCACATCACGGGCTGAGCCCCGCGCCGCCGGCCGACGAACCGGCCCGCCTCAGGCGCGGAACTCCGCGGCGCGGAGCTCGGCCAGGTGTTCGTGCACCAGCGCCACCACCGTGGCGCCCTCCCCGGTGGCCGCGGCGACGCGCTTCATCGAGCCGGCCCGGATGTCGCCGGCCGCGAAGATCCCCGGCACGGCGGTCTCCAGGCTCGCCGGCGGCAGCCCGTCGACCCACAGCTCCCGGGGCACGTCGCGCCCGGTCTGGACGAAGCCGGCCTCGTCGCGGCGAACCCGCGCGGGCAGCCAGTCGCAGGCGGGATCGGCGCCCAGCAGGAGGAAGAGCCCGCCGGCCTCGACGCGCTCGACGTCGCCGGCCACCGACAGGTCGAGCCACTCCAGCCGCCCGTCGCCGCCGCCGCCGACCACCTCGGAGCGAGGGCGGACGTCGATGTTCACCGTCGCGTCGATCTCGCGGATCAGGTACTCCGACATCGTGTCCGCCAGGCCGGCGCGCCGCACGACGATCGACACGTGGGCGGCGAACTTGGCCAGGTGGATCGCCGCCTGGCCCGCGGAGTTCCCGCCGCCCACCACCGCGACGCGGCGTCCCTTCATCTCCCGGGCGACCGCGGTGGCCGCGCCGTAGTGGACGCCCACCCCGAGGTACGCGTCCAGCGCGGGGACGCCCAGCGTCCGGTAGGCGACCCCGGTCGCGACCACGACGGCGCGGGCGCAGATGCGCGCGCCGCGCACGAACACGTGGTGGTGCGGCGGCTCGTCGTCGGGGCCGTCCTGGATGTCGGTGACGGGCCGCCCCGTGTAGAACCGGGCGCCGAACCGGAACGCCTGCGTGCGGGCGCGTTGGGCCAGCCGCATCCCGGAGATGCCGCGCGGGAAGCCCAGGTAGTTGCGGATCATCGAGCTCGACCCGGCCTGCCCGCCGATCGCCTCGGACTCCACCACGATCGTGCTCAGCCCCTCCGACGCCGCGTACACCGCGGCCGCGAGCCCGGCCGGTCCGGCGCCGACGATCACGACGTCGGCGACCTGGTCGGCGGGGATGTCGTCGTGGCCGCCGTACATCGCCTCGGCCGCCTTGGCGACCGTCGCGTCGGAGAGGAACTGCCCCCGGAACGCCCGCATCAGCGGCAGGACGGCGTCCGGGCCTGCGGCCTCGATGATCGCCCGCCCCTCGGGGCTGTCGGCGCGATGCGACCGCGACGGCATCCCAGTGCGCTCCAGCCAGTCGCGCAGGGCCGCCACGTTGGCGTCCGGCCGGTCGTAGACGAGCTCGACGCCGGCGACGACCGGGCCGGCGACGGACCAGCCCCAGTCCGACAGGGTCTCGACGAGGGCGGTGTGGAACTCCTCGTCGCGCAGCCCGCGCGGGATCACGAGGTAGGCGTCGAGGTCGTTGTCGAGCGTCGCGAGGCGCAGGGTGTCCGCGGCGTCCGGGAAGTCCTCCGACGCCAGCAGCGTGATCCGGCGCGCCGTCGGGACCAGCGGCCGGAGCCGCCGGAACACGTCGAGCGAGTCGGCGTCCGGCAGCCGGTGTTCGACGGCGACCAGGGCGAGCTGGTGCCCCTTGCGGAGCAGGTCCGCCACGACCTTCTCGGCGTCGTGCCCGCTGGTCGCCGGCACGATCTCGTAGTCGCGGGAGTAGCGCTGGAACTCGCCCAGCAGGGTGGCGCGGTGGGTGTCGGTCACCAGCAGGATGACCGGCCGCTCACCCATGACGCTCCCCCGCTCCGCCGAGGGTGGGGGCGCCGGACGCGTGCGGGTGGAGCACAGCCATGACCCACATGCTGACAGACCCCGCCCGGCCGCCGGAAGAGGGGGAGGATCGGGGGCGAGGTCAGCCGGCGCGGCGGTACAGCGAGGCGACCGCGCCGGAGCGGAAGTCGCGGCGCTCGACCAGCTCCAGGCGGGTGCTCTCCCGCAGCCCTGCGAGCAGCGCGGGCCCGTGACCGACGATCACCGGGTGCACGACGAACTGGAACTCGTCGATCAGGCCGAGGTCGGCCAGCGCCAGCGGCAACCTGACCCCGCCGACGAGCCCGTGGCCGGGTTCCTCCTTGAGTCGGCGCACCGCCGCGCCCAGGTCGCCGCCGAGCAGTTCGGCGTTCCAGTCGGGGGCCGGCAGCGTGGCCGACACGACGTACTTCCTCGTCGGGTCGATGGCCTCGGCGAACGGGATCTCCCACTCCTCCATCCAGGCGGGCCAGACGCCGTTCGCGGGCCTGCGCCACGCGGATTCCATCATGCCGTAGGTCACCCGGCCGTACAGCAGCGCGTCGACCCGCTCCATCTCGGCGGTCCAGAACGCCATCGACTCCGGGTCGGGGGGCAGGCCCGCCTGGTGGTGGACGCAGCCGTCCAGCGTGACGTTGATCGAGTAGCGAAGTGGCCTCATGGCATTCCCCGTCCGGCCCCACGTGACTTCGGGACGCCTTCAGGCTACTGCGGGCGTCCAGCGTCGCCACGGTGCCGCCGCTCCCCGGGTAGGAGTCGAACCTACTTCGCTAATCCTGATTCAAAGTCAGGCGGGCCCTGCCGAAAGACCAACCGGGGACTGGACCCCAGCGGGTCCTCGGCCGAGTGTAGGCCAGCGGGCGGTGCCCCGCACGCGGCAACGGGCGCGGTTCATTGGCGCCCACGCGTCGCTCGCGAGACACTACACGGGTGACCACCCAGCCGAGCACCACGCCGCGCGCCCGCCGCGGGCGGGTGCGGATGACGCGCCAGCAGCGCCGCGAGCAGCTCGTCGGCGTCGCGCGCGAGCTGTTCGCCGAGCGCGGGCTGGACGGCACCTCGGTCGAGGAGATCGCCGCGCACGCCGAGGTGAGCAAGCCGGTGGTCTACGAGCACTTCGGCGGCAAGGAGGGGCTGTACGCGGTCGTCGTCGACCGCGAGGTCCGCCGCCTGCACGACGCGATCTACCAGGCGATCTCCCGCCCGCACACCGACCCGCGCTCGCTGATCGAGCTCGGCACCCTGGCGCTGCTGGACTACATCGAGGAGGAGCCGGACGGCTTCCGCATCATCAGCCGCGACTCCTCGCCGTACGCGCCCGGCGGGACGTTCCAGACGATCCTGTCCAGCGTGGCGAGCCGCGTCGAGGGGCTGCTGGCGTCGCAGTTCGAGCGGCGCGGCTTCGACCCGGGCACCGCCCCGCTGTACTCCCAGATGCTGGTCGGGCTCGTCGCGCTGGCGGGCCAGTGGTGGGTCGAGTCCCACAACCAGACCACCCTGACCAAGCCGCAGGTCGCCGCGCACCTGGTGAACCTGGCCTGGAACGGCATGCGCAACCTGCAGCCGCAGCCCATCCTGCGGGTCAGCGACGCTCTCCCCGCGCCGGACGCCGAGCAGGACTGACCGCCGCCCTCCAAATGCCCGACCGCGGGCCGCGCCGCGCCGGTGTCGTCGTGGTGCCCCGAGAGCCCGACCCCGCCCGCATCGTTCCTTGTCGCGGTGAGCCGGCGCCGCACTGGCGGCACCAGAACGACACGGTGGGGTCAAGTGCCGCGCGTGCACCGCGACGCGCAGCGCCGCCTCAGAGGCCGAGGTCAGCGCGGGTGGGCAGGCCCTCCCAGTCCCCGGGCGAGGCCACGCACGCCGACGCCACCGCGACGCCGCGCTCCAGCGCGGGCGCGAGGTCCAAGCCGTCCAGCAGCCCCGACAGCAGCCCGGCGCACAGGGCGTCCCCGGCGCCGATCACGTCCACGACGGGCACGCGCTGCGCGGGGACGTCGACCCGGCCGGACGCCGTGAACGCGCTCGCCCCCCGCTCGCCGCGCTTGACCACCACGGTCCCCACGCCCGCGTCGAGCAGGGACGCCACCGCGTCCGCCTCGTCGCCGGTGGCGACGAGCTCGAGCTCGTCCTCCGAGGCGATCAGCAGGTCGGTGTGCGGCACGAGCTCGCGCAGCGCCTCGGACGCCGCCGCGGCGTCCCACAGCGCGGGGCGGTGGTTCACGTCGAAAGAGACCGGCACCCCGGCGCCGTGCGCGGCACGTCCCAGCCCGAGCCAGGCGGCGCGCGCGGTCTCCGACAGGGCCGGCGTCACGCCCGTGAGGTGGACGCGGCGGGCCCCCGGCAGCGCGGCCAGCACGTCGGCGGCGGTCAGGGCCGCGCCCGCGGAGCCGCGGCGCAGGTAGGTCGCGCGGCGGGCGTGGTCGGCGGGCGACTCCAGCACCATCGCGCCGGCGGACCGGCGGTCGGCCACGGCGTCCGCGACGTCGACGCCCTCGCCGGCCAGGGTGGCCAGCACCCAGCGCCCCAGCGCGTCGTCGCTCACCCGCCCCACCCAGCGCGCGGCGTGCCCCAGCCGAGCCAGGCCGATGGCGACGTTCGACTCGGCGCCCGCCACATGCGCGGACGCGCGCCAGCCGGGCGCGATCTCGTCGGTGCGGAAGGAGACCAGCGCCTCCCCGATCGTCAGGACGTCGGCGCCGCTCATGCGAACTCCGCCGCCAGCGCGGCGAAGGACGCCGCCCGCTCGGCGAGCTCGTCCAGCGAGCCGCCCGCGACCGCGTCGCCCAGCAGCGGCGATCCGACGCCCACGGCGACGGCGCCGACGCGCAGGTACTCGCGCGCGGCGGCGGCGTCCACGCCCCCGACGGGAACGAACGGGAGCCCGGGCAGCGGGTCGCGCAGCGCCTTGAGGTAGCTCGGGCCCCCGATGGAGGCCGGGAACAGCTTCACCGCCGTCGCGCCGAGCTGCATCGCGGTCAGCGCCTCGGTCGCGGTCGTCGCGCCCGCGAGCACCGGCAGTCCGTGGCCGGCGGCCACGGGCACGGCGTCGGTGATCGCCGGGGTGACGATGAAGGACGCGCCCGCGTCCTCGACCAGGGCGACGTCCTCGGGGCTCAGCACGGTGCCCGCACCGACGATCGCGCCGGGGATGCCGGCGAGTTCGGCGATGGCGTCGGCGGCGTCCGGGGTGATGAGGGACACCTCCAGCAGCGGCAGTCCGGCGTCCACCAGGACGCGGCCGGCCGCGACGGCGGCGGCGGCGTCCCGGGCGCGGATGATGCCCAGCACGCGGTGGGCGGCCAACAGGGGCAGCAGCTCGATGCTCATGCGTCCACCCTTCCGCACGCGGACCGGCCGCGGGAAGGCCGTTCGCGATCCGGCCCCCGGCTCACCATTCCGCGAAGGCGCCGTTGTCGTGCCGCCACACGGGGTTGCGCCAGGCGTGGCCGCGCTTGTCGGCGTCCCGGACGGCGGCCTCGTCGATCTCGATGCCCAGCCCGGGGCCGGTCAGCCGCTCGACGTGGCCGTCCACGAAGCGCAGCGGCGCGGTGTCGGCGACGTAGTCCAGCACCTCGGCGCCCTCGTTGTAGTGGATGCCGATGCTCTGCTCCTGGATCAGGTGGTTCGGCGCCGCGAACCCGACCTGCAGGCTGGACGCGAACGCGAGCGGGCCGAGCGGGCAGTGCGGGGCGAGCTGCACGTCGAAGGTCTCGGCCAGCGACGCGATCCGGCGCACCTCGGAGATGCCGCCGGCGTGCGAGAGGTCCGGCTGCGCCACGGCGATGCCCGCCTGCAGCACCGGCAGGAACTCCTGCCGGTTGTAGAGCCGCTCCCCGGTGGAGATCGGCACGGTGGTGGACTCGACCATCTTGCCGATCAGGTGGCTGTTCTCGGGGATCACCGGCTCCTCGATGAAGAACGGGTGGTACGGCTCGATCATCCCCGCGACGCGGCGGGCGTCGGCGAGCGTGAACCGGCCGTGCAGGTCGACCGCGACGTCGCGGGTGGGCCCCAGCACGTCGCGGGCGGCCGCGACCCGGCGCTCCACCCCGGCCAGTTCGGCGGCGGTCGCGATCGGCGACATCTTCCCCGACGCGTTCATCTTCACCGCGGTCATGCCCGCCTCGACCTGCGCGGCGACGTGGTCGGCGACCTCGTCCGGCTCGTCGCCCCCGACCCAGGCGTACACCCGGATCCGGTCGCGGACCGGCCCGCCGAGCAGTTGGTGCACCGGCAGCCCGACCGAGCGGCCGAGCAGGTCCCACAGCGCCTGGTCGATGCCGGAGACGGCCGAGGACAGGATCACGCCGTAGCGGTAGAAGGACCCCTTGCTCATCACCTGCCAGTGGTCCTCGATGCGGAACGGGTCCTGCCCGATGAGGTACTCCGAGAGCTGCTCCACGGCCGTGCGGACCGTCTCGGAGCGGCCCTCACACGACGCCTCGCCCCAGCCGACCAGCCCGCCGGAGGTCTCGATCCGGACGAACAGCCAGCGGGGGGCGACCAGGAAGGTCTCGACCCGTTCGATGGTTTCCACGTGCGGTTCCTACTCCCTCGTCGGCTGAGCGACGCTCAGCCCTTGGTGGCTCCGGCGGTGAGGCCGGACACGATGTACTTCTGGGTGAAGAGCGCGATCACCATGATCGGCACCGTCACCACGGTGGACGCCGCCATCAGCGCGCCCCAGTCGATGGCCGCGTACCCGATGAAGTCGTAGATGGCCACGGGCAGCGTCTTGGTGGACGAACTCGACAACACGAGCGCGAACATGAAGTTGTTCCAGCTGAAGATGAACGCCAGGATGCCGGCGGTCGCCATGCCCGGCGTGGACAGCGGCAGCATCAGGTGCCAGAACGAGCCGATCGGGGTGAGCCCGTCCACCTGGCCGGACTCCTCCAACTCGACGGGCAGGCCGTCGAAGAAGCCCATCATGATGTAGACGATCAGCGGCAGCGCCACGAACATGTGCGACAGGATCAGCACCCAGTAGGTGCCCACCAGGCGCATCTGGCTGAACAGGTAGTACCACGGCACCAGCAGCGAGACGCCGGGGATGACGCGCGCCATGAGGACGACCAGCGCCGACTTGTTCATGACGAACCGCGACATCGCGAACGCCGCCGGGACGCCCAGCACCATCGACAGCCCGGTCGCGGCGACCGCGATGAGCGCCGAGTTGAAGATGTACTGCCCGAAGTTGCCCTGGGCGAACACCTTGCCGAAGTTCTCCATCGTGGGCGTGAAGATGACGGTCTTCGCGGCGTCGTAGATGTCGACGTTGGTCTTGAAGGCGGCCAGCACCATCCACACGATGGGGAGCACCAGCATCGCGACGATGAGCGCCAGCGCGGTGAAGCGGAAGATCTTGTACCCGGTCGTGGTGATCACTTCGCGGCCTCCTCGCGCTTGCGCGTCAGCAGGAAGATGCTGGCCACGATGATGATGAAGAACAGGATCAGCACGGTGGAGCTCAGCCCGTACTCGTTGTAGTCGAAGCTCAGCCCGTAGCCGTACAGGTTGAGCGTCTCGACCTCGTTGAACGAGCCGCCGCCCTTGCCCTTGGCGGCCAGCAGGATGTCGAACGTCTTCAGGGCGTCGATGCCGCGCAGCATGAGCGCCACGATCAGCGTCGAGGACAGCATCGGCAGCGTGATGTAGCGGAAGGTCTGCCACGCCGAGGCGCCGTCGACGCGGGCGGCCTCGAAGGGCTCGTCCGACAGCGAGGTCAGGCCGGCGAGGATGATGAGCGCGACCATCGGCGTCCACTGCCAGATGTCCATGAACATCGTGGTCGGCAGCGCCGTCAGCTCGCCGGCCAGCCAGGGCTGCGGCGGAATGCCGACGACGCCCAGGATCTTGTTGACCGGGCCGATCGTCGGGTCGAAGATCAGCCGCCACATCATGCCGACGGCCACGGGGGTGGCGACCAGCGGCAGCAGGATGGCGACCCGGACCCACTTCTCGCCCCGGAACGGGCGCCACAGCAGCAGCGCGATCCCGAGGCCGAAGATCATCTCGAAGAACAGCACGACGCCGGTGAACAGCGCCGTGCGTCCGACCGCCGGCCAGAACCGCGTGGTGTCGGTCAGGACGGTGACGTAGTTGTCGATGCCGATGAAGGACGCCTCGGCGCGCACCGAGCCCGAGGCGTCGGTGAGGCTCAGCCAGAGCGTCCAGATGATCGGGAAGATGATGAGCAGCGCGATGAAGACCATCGCGGGAGCGGCGAACAGCCAGCGGCGGTGGCGGTTGGCCCAGCGGGAGTACGCCGACTGCGGGCGCGGGCCGCCGCTCAGGGTGACGCTCGTCACGTCGATCCCCCTTCGTGGTGAGGCGTGCGGAGCCGGGAGCGCGGGCGAGCGCGCTCCCGGCCCTTGGTCACTACTTCTTCTCGGCGTCCAGGACGGCCTGGAAGGCCTTCTGCGCCGTCTCGACGGACGCGCTCAGGTCGCCGCCCTTGATCGAGTCGACGATCGGCTGCCCGACGGCCTCGCGGGCCTTGACCACCTGCGCGACGACGGGGCGGTCGTGGTCGACGCCCACCTTCGCGCTGTCGGTGATCGCCTTGGCCAGGTCGGTCGGGTAGCTGCTGATGCCGTCGGCGCTCTCCCACACGGAGCTGCGCGCGCCGGGGATGCCCGACTTCTGCTGCGCGGCGACCTGCTCCTTGCTCGTGGCCCACTGGATGAACTTCCACGCGTTCTCGACGTTGGTCGAGGCGGCGTTGACGCCCAGCGCCCACGACGGGATGTTGTAGGGCTTCGAGCCGCCGGGGCCGGCCGGGAACTGCGCGAAGCCGACGGTGTCGGACACCTTCGACTTGGCCGGGTCGGTGGCGTTCTTGTACAGCGAGTCGGCCTCGGTGTAGAACGCGGCCTGCCCCTGGGTGAAGACGGCCATCGCCTCGGGCCAGCTCATGTCGGTCGACACGTTGGCGGGGCCGTACTCGCGGATCAGTTCGCCGTACAGCGCGTAGGCCTGTTTGGCGGCGTCGGTGTTGACGCTGGCCTTGCCGGCCGCGTCGACGAAGTCGCCACCCATCGAGAACAGGAAGCTGGAGAACTGGGTCACCGCGGGCGACTTGCCGGTGCGGGCCACGAAGCCGGACATCTCGCCCGCCTCCTTGATCTTCTTGGCGGCCGCCTTGAGCTCGTCCAGGGTCTTGGGGACCTCAATGCCGAGCTTGGACAGGACGTCCTTGCGGTAGTAGAGGACCTCGCGCTCGGTGATGATCGGGATGCCGACGATCTGGCCGTTGTGCGTCGTGGCGGACATCGGGCTGGCCTGGAAGTCGCCCACGTTCCACGCGGCGTCGCCCTTGGCCTTCTCGGTGAGGTCGGCGAAGTACTTGTTCTGCGCGAACAGGCGACCCTCCTGCAGCGGCCGGTACATCATCACGTCGATCTCGGACGTGCCCGCGTTGAGCTTGACGTTGTACTGGTCGGACAGCTGGTCCTCGGCGAGCTGGGTGATCTCGAGCTTGAGGCCGGTGGCCTTCTCGAACTCGGGGATCGCCTTCTTCACGTTCTCGGTCCAGACGTGGTTGGCCAGCGTGATCCGCACGGTCGTGGACGGCGCCTGAGCGGCCCCTCCCCCGCCCGCGGAGCAACCGGCCGCCGCCACCAACGCGATCGCCCCGGTGCCCGCCAGCAGCGTCCGTCGGCTGAAGTTCGTCATGACACCCTCCTTGAGTGTGTGACCGGCGCCCCCCTTGGCACCCGGTCGTCAGAGGCGGTTTGCGTCCTCACCCGTGAGGAGTGCGACCACCTTTCACCGGCAGGGTAGGGGTAGTAAGTCTGACTTGTAAAGCGTTGCGGACATTGCAAAACGGGTTAGGCTGCCCCCATGTCGATCTTCGCCGCCGTCACGCCTCCCGAGGTGCGCGACCGGCATGCGGTGATCGTGGACGCGCTGGGCACAGAGATCTGCGGCACGCTCCCGGTGGGCACCGTGCTGAACGTGGACGACCTCGGGACCCGCTTCGGCGCGTCCCGGACCGCGATCCGGGAGGCGCTGCGCGTCCTGGGCGCCAAGGGGCTCGTCGAGCCCAAGCGCGGACGCGGCACCATCACGATGCCCGCGGGCGACTGGAACCTGCTCGACCCCGACGTGGTGCGCTGGCGGCTGCGTTCGCCCGACCGCTTCCACCAGCTCAAGGAGATGCTGGAACTGCGGGCGGCGTTCGAGCCCGAGGCGTCCGCGCTGGCCGCGTCCTGCGCGACGCCCGACCAGGTCACCGAGCTGCTCTCGGCGGCGGCGAAACTGTGGGGGCTGGGGCACCGCGACGACCCCGAGGGGTTCATCGAGGCGGACGCCACGTTCCATCGGCTGCTGCTCGTCGCCTCCGGCAACCGGATCCTGGCCCAGTTCGCCCCCGTGATCGAGGCGATCCTGCGCGGCCGGCTCGAGGAGGGCCTGACGCCCGAGCACCCCGCCGAGGGCGCCCTCGACCAGCACATGGCGCTGGCCGGCGCCATCGGACGCCGCGACCCCGGCGAGGCCCGCCGGCTCACCCGCGAGCTCGTGGAGGCCACGTACGCCGAGTCCCGCAGCCTGTGGGAGCCCGGGACGCCGTGAGCCGTCGGGGCGTAGCGTGCCCCCCATGACCGGATCGAACCCTCCCGCCGGCGACGGCGTCGTCCTGCAGGCCGCCGGGCCCGACGAGGCGCTGGCGCTGTCCGCGCTCCAGAGCGCCGCCAACCTGCTCGCCGAGATCGGCCCCAGCCCCGTCGAGATCGTCGTGCAGTCCGGCGCGGTCGCGGGCCTGGTCGCCGACCACCCGCAGGCGGGGCGGCTCGCCGAGAAACTCGCCACCCTGCCCACCGTGACGGTGCTGGCCTGCCGCAACGCGCTGCGCGCCCACCACGTCGACGAGGACGCCCTGGCGCCCGGCGTCGGCGTCGTGCCGGCGGGGATCGCGCGGGTCGTCGAGCGGCAGCGCGACGGCTGGGCCTACGTCCGGGTGGGCTGACCGCGCGGCGGGCCGAGCACCCGGACGAGCGCTGCCCCGGCGAGCCCGACGCCCACCGCCACGGCGAGCGGGCCCCACTGCGGCTGCGCGATCCAGAACGCCCACGCCTCCCGCGCGAACGCGAGCATCCGCGTGGGGCTCCCCATGACCAGGCGCGTGCCCAGCGTGGAGGTGATGACGCCGGCGACCGCCGGCACCAACCACAGCGCCGCCAGCGCCCCGACCCAGCCGATCAGTCGGCGCCACGGCGGCACCGTGCAGCGCGCCAGCGCCACCCCGACGAACAGGCCCGGCAGCCACTCCCGCAGCATCGCGGGCAGCGGGTCGGACGCCGGCGCCGGGACGAGCGCCGGCAGGAAGGACGCGACCCAGACCGCCAGGGGGACGGCGGCCACTCCCCACGCGACCGTCCGCTTCACGACGCAGGGGGCGGTCATCCACCACAGCAGCCCGGCCGACGCCGCGAAGGCCGCCACCGTCCCGCCCAACAGGCCCAGAAGTAGGGGGCGCCCCAACCCCGCGGAGTGGCGCCGATCCCCAGCCCGTCCCCCAGGACGGCGAACGACTGGGCCAGGACGACGGCCTGCACCGCGGCCAGCCCCGCCAGGGCGCGGCGGCGCGCGGTCGGCCCCGCGAGGGTCGAGACACGCAGCGCCAGTGCCGCGGCCGCCGCGCCGGCGACGGCGATGCCGACGATCCGGTCCACCATGTACTGGCTCAGCGGCAGCAGCGACAACGGCATGGCCGCGGGCGGCTGCGCACCCACCCCCATGTTCTGCACGGGGAGCCGTGCGCCCTCGAGGAGGTGCGGCAGCAGGGCGAGCAGCCCGGCCGCCACGCCGATGAGCAGGCCCTGCCGCGGCATCGGGAGCGAAGTCCGTGGCGTCGGGCGCGGGGTCCGTTGCGTCGGGGGCGGCGTCCGTTGCGTCGGAGCCGGCGTGACCGGCGTCGGCGCGGGCGGGCGTGGCGGGGAGGGTGCGCGTCCGTCAGATGCGGGGGCGCGGGGCTCGGTCGGGGCCATGACGGCAACGTAGGGTCGCACGGTGGCCGCCGTCCCCCGCCGGGGCGGACGGACGCCCGCGGGCCGATCCACGCGCGACCACGGTGACACCCGCGGCCCCGCCCACCGGCCCCCGGGTGCTGCTGCACAGCCACCGTCGTCGTCCCCTCGACGCCGCATACCCCCGACGCCACGCGGGCCGCCGCCCCACCCTCGACGCGCAGCCGCCTCACCGTCCCTCGACGGCGCGCAGGGCGCTACCAGCGCTGGTGGCACTCCTCGATCCAGCCGACCAGGCCGTCCACCGACCAGGTGCCGGACTGCGTCGTGACGGTGCCGGTCCAGGTGCCGAAGCACTGGTGGGTGCGCGAGCCCACGATGCCGAGTTCGACGGCGGCGACGCGCTCGTGGAACGGGGTCAGGGTCACGTCGACGCGCTCGGCGCCGCGCGCGCCCCGCATCCGCCAGGGCCGGAGCCGGTCGGCCGGGTCGACGTCGACGGTGAGCTCGACGCCGAGCTTGTGCAGGACGCCGTCGACGAGAAGGGCGTTCTCGGTGGAGCCGGTGCCCTCGGTCCACTGGGCGCCCAACTGGAGGCCCTGGGCCACGCCCGGCACGCCCGCGGGGCCCGAGCCGGCCGCCCAGTTCCAGGAGATCCGGCCGGGCCAGCGGCCGCGGCCGTGGTCGAGCACCGCGTAGGACTCCCCCGCCGGCACGTCGTGGCGGACGCCGTCGAGGGTGAGCGTCCCGGAGACGGGGCGGGCGACGTCCTTGACGGTGTACTGGAAGCGGCGCGGCGACCAGGGCACGACGACACCGAGCGACTCGTGCCCCGGCGGGGAGGGGATGTCCAGGTCCAGTTCGATGCCCGGCGCCCGGGCCGCGAGCACGGTGCCGGCGTCGTCCTGGTGGATCTCGATGACCAACCCGGCCCACGCGGCGCGCACCCAGCCGCGTCCCGAGCGCGGCGGCAGCGTGACGCCCGCCGCGAGCGGCGCGGTGACGTCGCGGACCCATTCGCGCCCGGTGGCGCGCTCGAGCACGTACAGCCCGTGGACGCCCGCGTAGTCCAGGGAACTGGCCACCACGCCGATGCAGTGCGTCGGCGTGACGACGCCCCATTACTCCCAGCGCTTGGTGCGGCCCCACCAGCCCGGGCCGGTGCGCAGGTTCGCCCGGTGCAGCGGCCGGCGGGACCAGCCCACGGCGTCGGGGTCGAGCCGGCCGTCGGGGAGGCACAGGTCGACCGGGGCGGTGATCTCCCGCTCGTGGGTCACGCGAACAGGGGCTCCATCGCCCACGCGGCCTCGAGCGCGTCCATCTCCTCCTCGCTCGGACGCCCCACGAACCGCTCGGCGGCGTCCAGCTGCCTGGCCAGCAGTTCGGGGTCGCTGGCCGAGTTGAGGAAGACGCCCGGGCGTCCGAGCACCCACCACACGGCGGTGTCGATCGCCGCCTGGTCCTCCAGCGGCCGGTACCAGGTGGTGGTGTTGCGCTCCTGGTCGCCCCAGGGCGCGCGCGTGATGCTCTTGATCGTCTGCACCGCGATGTCGCGCTCCTCGCACACGGCGGCGAGCGCCTCGAAGTCGGCGGCGTAGGCCTCGTTGCGCATCATCGGGTGGTTGTAGGGCAGCAGCACCGACGCGAAGTCGAAGGCCTCCAGCGAGCGCAGGTGCATCGACGGCACCAGCGTCCCGTGCCCGGTGACGCCGATGAAGCGCACCAGGCCCTCGTCGCGTGCCCGCACGGCCGCCTCGAGGGCGCCGCCGGGCGCCATCGCGACCTCCCACTCGTCCGGGTCGGACAGGTTGTGCAGCTGCAGCAGGTCCACCTGGTCGGTCTGCAGCCGCTCCAGGGAGCGGCGGATCTCGTCGTAGGCCGGCTGGAACGTCCGCTCGCCCGTCTTGGTGGCGAGGAAGAACTCGTCGCGGTGCGTCCTCATCCACGGGCCGAGCCGCAGTTCGGCGTCCCCGTAGCTGGCCGCGGTGTCGATGTGGTTGATGCCGTGGGAGAGGATCAGCTCCATGGTGGCGTCGGCCACCGCCTGGGTGACCTCCCCGAAGGCGGCCGCCCCGAAGATCACCCGGGTGCTGTCGTGGCCGGTGGTGCCGAACGGCTGGGTGGGAATCATGCCAACGCCTCCTCGCGTCCGCGCGCCGCCGGTGGCGCGCGTTCCCATCATGGCACCGGGGCCCCATCATGGCACCGAGGCAGGGATACTGGGCGCGCGGCACATCGGCGTCCGCGGTGAGGAGCCCCCATGACGACCCCGCCCCCCAACCCCCCAGCCCGCGAGGAGGACGTCGCGGCCGCCGAGGCGACGCTGGGACGCCGGCTCCCGCCCTGGCTGCGCGACCGACTGCTCGCCGAGAACGGCTGGCTGATCGACGACCTGCGGGGGCCCACCAACGAGGAGTGGCAGTTCCTCCCGGTCCTAGATCGGCGCGACCGCAAGGCCATGACGCGCACCGCCGAGGGCATCGCCTGGTACACCCGACGCCTCGCCGACGCCGCCGACTTCGGCGCCCTCCCCGACGGGGCGGCGATGGTCGCGTTCGGGCGCGCCCGCTACTCGCATCGCCTGCTGCTGCTGCCCGACCCCGACGACCCGGCGGCGTTCGACGACCGGCTGTTCCGGCAGGTCCACACCGGGGAGCCGACCCCGGTCGACCGCGCCGCGCTCGGCCGTCCCGCCCCGCCGGTCGACCCGGCGCAACTGCGGCCACGCAGCGAGATCCCGACCTTCCGCTACCACCCCGACCCGGTGGGGACGGGGTCGTTCGTGCAGCGCGCCGACCGGACCTGCCCGGCGTGCGGGCTCGCGACCGGCTGGTCCTACGTCACCTCGCCGTACGGGCCGGGGCGCCATCCCGACCTGTGCCCGTGGTGCATCGCCGACGGCTCGGCGGCCCAGAAGCTCTCCGCGTCGTTCATCGACGTCTACTGGCTCGAGGGCCAGGACCCGCCGGCACCCCTGGACCGGCTCGCCGAGCTGGCGCACCGCACGCCCGGCTTCGCGTCCTGGCAGCAGGAGGAATGGCAGTACTGCTGCGGGGACGCCTGCGCGTTCCACGGCGTGGCGACGGCGGACGCGCTGGGCTCGCTGGCGGAGGAGGAGCGTCCGGCCTGGCTCGACGACGCGTTCCTGGCGGCGCTGCGGGACGTGGAGGCCGACGGCGAGGAGCCGGCCGACCCGGTGCCGTTCGCGTTCCGCTGCCTGCACTGCGGCCGGCTGCGCGTCTGGCTGGACGTCTCGTGACCGAGGGTTCGGGGGCCGGGCGTCCGGAGATCGTCTGCCTCTGCGGCTCGACGCGGTTCGCCTCGCAGATGCGGGAGGCGAACCGGCGGCTGACGCTGGCCGGGGCGATCGTGGTCGCGCCGGGCGTGTTCGCCCACGCCGGCGACACCGTGACCGAGCAGCAGAAGGCCGCGCTGGACGCCCTGCACCTGCACAAGATCGACCTCGCCGACCGCGTCCTGGTGGTGAACCCGGGCGGCTACGTCGGCGAGTCGACCGCCCGCGAGATCGCGTACGCCCGCGCGTCCGGCAAGCCGGTCGCCTTCACCCACCCCGAGTGAGCCGCCCCCGACTGGCGGGATGGTCCTCGCCGACCGACGGGGACGGCCCTCGCGGACTGACGGGGACGACCCCTCGTCGACTGACGGGGATGGTCTTCGCCGACTGAGGGATGATCCCTCGCCGGATCGGCGTGCCCACCGCCACCACATCAGCGTCCCTTGCGACAGGCACCGCGCCACGCAACCCGTCTTGTCCCTCGAAACCCGCCACATGCAGACGCCCCCGTTCGGTGCAGCCGCCCGCGTTCCTGCGGGGGCGTCTGCACCGAAAGGGGGCGTCTCGTTCTGGAAGCGGGCGACTCGTCCCAAGCGCGGGCGGCTCGTTCTGGAAGTGGGCAACTCGTCCCAACCGGAGGCGACTCGTCCCAAGCGCGGGCAACTCGTTCTGGAAGCGGGCAACTCGTCCCAACCGGGGGCGACACGTCACCGAAAGCGGGCGACACGCACCCGCACACAACCCGTCTCATCCCTCGATACCCGCCACATGCAGACGCCCCCGTTTGGTGCAGATGCCCGCGTTCCTGCGGGGGCGCCTGCACCCAAAGGGGCAGCTCGTTCTGGAAGCGGGCGACTCGTCCCAAACAGGGGCGACTCGTCCCGAACGAGGGCGACAGGTCCCAAACGCGGGCGACACGTCCCAAACGCGGGCAACTAGTCCCAAACGGGGGCGACTCGTCCCAAACGGGGGCGACTCGTCCCGAAAGCGGGCGACACGCACCCGCGCCACACAACCCGTCTCATCCCTCGACACCCGCCACATGCAGACGCCCCCGTTCGGTGCAGATGCCCGCGTTCCTGCGGGGGCGCCTGCACCCAAAGGGGGCAGCTCGTTCTGGAAGCGGGCGACTCGTCCCAAACGCGGGCGACACGTCCCAAACGCGGGCGACACGTCCCAAACGCGGGTAACTCGTCCCAAACGCGGGTAACTCGTCCCAAACGGGGGCGACTCGTCGCAACCAGGGGCGACTCGTCCCAAACGGGGGCAACTCGTCCCAGCAGCCCGCCGCGTCAGGAGCCGATCAGCCGGGCGCCCGGGACGGGGCCGGATACGCGCCGGACGGCGCGGGCCAGCGGGCTGCCGGCCAGCGCGTTGGACAGCCGGACGGCGGCGTCCTCGTTCTCGGCGAGGAACGCGCACGTCGGCCCGGAGCCCGACACGATCCCGGCGAGCGCGCCGGCGGCGAGCCCGGCCTCCAGCACCTCGGCGAGGTGGGGGCGCAGCGACAGCGCGGCGGGCTGGAGGTCGTTGACGAGGTTGTCGGCCACCTGAGTGATGTCGCCGCTGGCCAGCCCGGCGAGCAGCCCGGCGGGGATCTCCGGGGCGGCGGCGGCGTCGGGGTTGAGCTCGTCGAAGCGGCGGAAGACCGCCGGGGTGGAGAGTTCGACGTCCGGCAGCGCCAGCACCCAGTGGTAGCTGCCGCGGCTCAGCATGGGCACCAGTTCGTCGCCGCGCCCGCGGCCCAGCGCCGTGGAGCCGAGCAGGCAGAACGGCACGTCGGCGCCGAGTTCGCGGGCCAGCTCGGCGAGTTCGTCGGGCGTGATGTCGATGTGCCACAGCGTCGCGCAGGCGACCAGTGCGGCGGCGGCGTCGGCCGAACCGCCGGCCATGCCCCGGTGACCGGGATGGTCTTGCGGATCCGCATCGCGACGCCGTCGTCCCGCCCGCCCGCGTGCTCGGCGAGCAGGTCGGCGGCGCGCAGCGCCAGGTTGGTCCCGTCGCTGGGCACGAGGTCGGCCTGTTCCCCCAGCACCTCCAGGGTGCGGCGTCCGGCGGGCGCGGCCCGCACCTCGAGCTCGTCGAACAGCGACACCGACTGGAAGACGGTCGCGAGCGGGTGGTAGCCGTCGGGCAGCACGCCGCCCACGCGCAGGGCGAGGTTGATCTTGCCCGGCGCCCGGACCTTGATCCGCTCGGCCTTGAGGTCGCGGCTGCTCATGGCCCTTTCCTACCAGCCGGGGCGGGGGCGGTCGAGACGGTGCCCGCGCGGGACGCGCCTCGGCCAGGGCGGTCGCGACCCGGGCGACGCCCGCGGGTCCGGGCGCGTGGGCGCGACGGACGCGCGCTCAGGCGGGCAACTGCTCGGCGATCCGGACGAAGTCGTCGATGGTCAGCACCTCGCCGCGGGCCTGCGGGTCGACGCCCGCCCGCTCCAGCGCGGCGGTGGTGGCCGCCGATCCCCCGAACAGCCCCGACAGGGCGCCGCGCAGCATCTTGCGGCGCTGCGCGAACGCGGCGTCCACCACGGCGAACACCTGCTGCCGGGACGCCGTGGTGTTCGGCGGGGCGTGTCGGGTCAGCGAGACCAGGCCCGAGTCCACGTTGGGGACGGGCCAGAACACCTTGGGCGGGACCGTCCCGATCCGCGCGGAGGACGCGTACCAGGCGAGCTTGACGCTCGGGACGCCGTAGACCTTGCTCCCCGGCTTGGCGACCAGCCGGTCGGCGACCTCGAGCTGCACCATCACCAGGCCGCGGGCGAGGGTGTCGAACCGCTCCAGGGCGTGCAGCAGCACCGGGACGCTGACGTTGTAGGGCAGGTTGGCCACCAGCGCCGTCGGCTGCGGGTCGGGCAGGTCATCGACGGCCAGGGCGTCCGCCTCGATCACCGTCAGCCGCCCGGACGCCTCGGGCGCGCGCTGGTCCACGGTGCGGGCCAGCCGGCGCGCCAGCGCCGACTCGATCTCGACGACGGTGACGTGCCGGGCGATGTCGAGCAGCCCGAGCGTGAGCGACCCCAGCCCCGGCCCGACCTCCAGCACGACGTCGTCGGGCGTGATCCCGCTCGCCGCGACGATCCGCCGGACCGTGTTGGCGTCGTGCACGAAGTTCTGGCCGCGCTGCTTGGTGGGCCGCAGGTCCAGCTCGGCGGCCAGGTTGCGGATGGTCCGCGGGTCGAGCAGGTCAGCCACGGCTCCCCCAGTCCCCGAACAGAGCGGTCGCGTTCGCGTCCAGGGCCCCGCACAGGTCCTCGAGGGCCTCGCCGCGCTGCTCGGCGAGGAACCGCACCGTGTGCGGCAGCAGGTAGCTGGCGTTCGGGCGGCCGCGCACCGGCACCGGCGTCAGGTAGGGCGCGTCGGTCTCGGCGAGGATCCGGTCGCGCGGGGTGAGGCGGGCCGCCTCCCGCAGCGGCTCGTTGGCCTTGAACGTGACCGTGCCGGGGAACGACAGGTACGCGCCGGCGTCGAGGCAGCGGCGCGCCAGGGCGGCGTCCCCGGAGAAGCAGTGCATCTGGACGCGCGCCGGCCAGCCCTGGGCGTCCAGCACGTCGAGCAGGTCGTCGTGGGCGTCCCGGTCGTGGATGACCAGGGCGAGGTCGTGGTCCTTCGCCCAGCCGATCTGGACGGCGAAGGCGTCGCGCTGCCGGGCGCGGGCGGCCTCGTCCTTGACCCAGTAGTAGTCCAGGCCGGTCTCACCGACGCCGCGGATGCGGTCGGAGGTGCCGAGCAGCGCCTCGACCCCTCGCAGGGCCTCGTCGAGGCCGTCGCCGAGTTCGACGGCGTCGTGCGGGTGGATCGCCACGGCGGCGACGACGTCGTCGGACGCGGTCGCGGCCGCGATGGCCGCCACGGAGCTGGGCAGGTCGTAGCCGACGTCGACCAGGCGCGACACGCCCACGGCGCGGGCGCGGCTCACAAGGTCGGCGGCCGACAGGCCGGTCTTGCGGGTGGTCGTCGCCAGGTGCGTGTGCGCGTCCGTCGTGGGACGCGGCAGCGGCGCCGGCGCCTCGGGCAGGCTCGCCTCGCGGCTCATGCGCGCTCCTTCCGTGCCGCCAGCGCGGCGTCGTACAGCTCGGGCTTGGCGACGCCGTGGCGGGCCGCCGCGGCGGCGACCGCGTTCTTGAAGCGTTCCCCGTCGGCGACCTGGGCCAGCACGTCGGCGACGGCGTCCTGCAGCGAGCCGGCGCGCGCGACGGCCCCGGCGACGACCACGGTGATCTCGCCGCGGACCTCACCGGCGGCCCACGCGGCCAGGTCGGCCAGGGTGCCGCGCAGCACCTCCTCGTAGGTCTTGGTGAGTTCGCGGCACACGACGGCGGGGCGGTCGGGGCCGAGCGCCTGCGCCGCGTCGGCGAGGAAGGCGGCGAGCCGGTGCGGCGCCTCGAAGAAGACCATGGTGCGCGGCTCGGCGGCCAGGTCGGCCAGCGCGCGGCGGCGCTCCCCCGGCTTGCGCGACACGAAGCCCTCGAAGGTGAACCGGTCGGTGGGCAGCCCCGAGACGGCCAGGGCGGTGAGCACCGCAGACGGGCCGGGGACGGCGGTGACGCGCACGTCGGCGTCCACGGCGGCCTGCACGATGCGGAAGCCGGGGTCGGACACGACCGGCATGCCCGCGTCGGTCACCACGACGACCCGCACGCCCGCGGTCAGCGCGGCCACCAGGCCCTCGACGCGTCCGGCCTCGTTGCCGTCGAAGTACGACACGACCCGGGCGGTCGGCTCGAGATCCAGGCGCCGGCACAGGTCGCGGAAGCGGCGGGTGTCCTCGGCGGCGATCACGTCGGCGTCCAGCAGCGCCCGGCGCAGCGCCGGGCTGGCGTCGGCGACGTCACCGATCGGGGTCGCGGCCAGCACCAGGACGCCGCTCTCGGGTTCGCTCACGCCCCCAGTATGGCGAACCCGCCACGTCGTCCGGGACGCGGGCCGGGGTGCGCGCCGACCAGCGGCACGCGAGCAGGCACCGCGACGGCGGACACGACCGCCCGGCGGGAAGGACCGCCCAGACCGAAGGCCCGGGGCGCGCGGGGGCGTGCATCGTCCGGGAGGCTGCGCGCCGGTGGCTAGCATGGCCCCCGTGACCTTGGACCGGCTGCGCGACGGCGTGCGCGACAACCCCTGGATCAGTTGGGGCGTCACCGTCGCCATCGGAGCGCTGGCCTTCATCATCCGGGTGGTGAACGTCGGCTTCCCCCGGACGGTGGTCTTCGACGAGACCTACTACGCCAAGGACGCGTGGTCGCTGCTGCAGCACGGCTACGAGGCCGAGTGGAGCAACGGGGAGGTCGTCAACGCGCACATCATCGCCGGCGACCTGTCCGACCTGACCGCCACGGGCTCCTTCATCGTGCACCCGCCGGTCGGCAAGTGGCTGATCGCGCTGGGCGAGGCCGCGTTCGGCATGAACCCCCTCGGCTGGCGGATCGCCGCCGTCCTCTTCGGTGCCCTGCTCGTGATGGCCACGATCCGGCTCGCCCGCCGGCTGTCGCGCTCGCTGCTGATCGGCGCGCTCGCCGGCCTGCTGCTCACCTTCGACGGGCTCGCGTTCACGATGAGCCGCATCGCCCTGCTCGACGTCTTCCAGGCCACGTTCCTGGTGGCCGCCGTGGCGGCCCTGGTCGCCGACCGGGACCACCACCGGCACCGGTTGACGGACGCCATCGAGGCCAAGGGTTGGACCGACCTGCGCGGCACCTTCGGCCCGCTGCTGTGGTGGCGGCCCTGGCGCTGGGTCGCCGGGCTGCTGTTCGGCCTGGCGGTCGCCACCAAGTGGAACTCCCTGTACGTGCTGGCGGTGTTCGGCATCGTCACGGTGATCTGGGACGTCGGCGCACGCTCGCTGGCCGGCGCCGGCTTCCTGTCGTGGACGGCACTGCTCAAGGAGGGGCTGCTCGCGTTCGTGTCCCTGGTGGGGACCGCGTTCGTGGTCTACCTGGTGTCCTGGACGGGCTGGCTGGTCACCGACGGCGGTTACGGCCGCGGCTGGGGGCTGGAGAACCCCGACCACCCCTGGGTGGCCGCGTTCGGGCCGGCGCTCGCCTCGCTCCTGCACTACCACCAGGAGATCTTCGAGTTCCACACCGGCGACTACATGCGCGAGCAGACCCACCCCTACGACGCGCACCCGGCCGGCTGGCTGCTGATGCTGCGCCCGATCAGCTTCGACGCCACGAACGCCATCCCGGTCGGCACCGACGGCTGCGTCGGCCCCGAGACCTGCGTCCGCGTGATCGTCGGCATGGGCACGCCGGTGCTGTGGTGGGCCGGGGCGGCGGCGCTCGTCCTCGCCCTGATCTGGTGGATCGCCGGCCGGGACTGGCGCTTCGGCGTCCCCGTGCTGGGCGTCGCCTCGGTGTGGCTGCCGTGGTTCGCCTCGGCCGACCGCCCCGTCTTCTTCTTCTACGGCATCACGATCATCCCGTTCACGGTGGTCGCGCTCGCGCTGGTGCTCGGCCTGGTGCTGGGGCCCCCGGACGCCCCCGGTCGCCGGCGCGGCGCCATCATCGTCGGCACCCTGACCGGCCTGGTCGTGGCGAACTTCGCCTATCTGTATCCCGTTCTCACCGACGCGTCGCTGCCGTACGGGCAGTGGCTCGCCCGGATGTGGCTGCGGTCCTGGATCTGACCAGTTGCCGAACTGTGACCTATCCGGTCCCAATCGTGACCTGTTCGTGCAGAACCCGCCGATGGGCGGGAATAGGGTGAAATCCGGTCCCATCGACCCGGCCGAGCCCCGCAGGAGGTAGTTCGTGAACGTCCGGCGCCTCGCGGCCTGCCTCGGCACCGCACTCGCCCTGACGCTCACCGCGTGCACCACCGACCCGTCCCCCACGCCGAGCGAGACCACCTCCGTCCCCGCCAACGCGAGCCGCGACATCAACCCGTTGCCCCGCGACCGCGTCCGGAACGGGGCCTGCTGCGGTTCTCGCTGACGGCGCTGCCGACGCAGTGGAACCCCCACCACCCGGCCGCGGCCACCGACGACGCCCGCACGGTGCTGGCCCCGCTCACGCCCGCCCACTTCTCCCTGGACGCCGCGGGCCGCGCCCGGCCCAACCCCGACTTCGTCACGTCGTTCGAGGTCGAGTCGACCCCCGCCACCCGCGTCACGCTGCACCTCAACCCGCTGTCCAGGTGGGGCGACGGCGCGCGCGTGACAGCCGCGGACTGGGTCGCGACCTGGCGGGCCGCGACCGGGCAGGTCGCCGGCCTCGAGCTGGTGGACCTCCCGGGGTGGCAGCGGGTGGCCGACGTGTCGGCGGGCGAGACGCCGACCGACGTCGTGCTCACCTACCACGGGCCCGACCCGGACTGGGCGGAGCCGCTCGTGTCGGGTCCACTGCGTGGCGACGGCATCGGCGACGCCGCCGCGGCCGACTGGGACGCCTACGATCCGGCGCACTACGCCGCACCCTTCACGGTGGCGCACGTCGACCCGGTGCAGGGCCTGATCACGCTGGAGCCCAGCCCGACCTGGTGGGGTGACGCCGCGAAGCTGGAGCAGGTGATGTTCCGCACCGTGCAGCCCGAGGCCGTCGCGGCCGCCTTCCAGCACAACGAACTCGACGTGTGGACCATCGGCACATCCGAGGACCGGCTGCAGCAGAGCAAGGCCGCCGCCGACACCGTGCTGCGGACCGCGCCCGGCCGCAAGGGCCGCTCCCTGCGGCTGACGACCGAGGGCACGCTGGCCGACGTCAAGGTGCGGCAGGCCGTCGTCCAGGCGCTGGATCGCGGCGCTCTGGGCGCCACCGAACTCGACGTCACCCCCGGCACCGTCACGCCGTGGTCGAACTCGCTGCTGCTTCCCACCCAGCCCGGCTACGTCGACGAGGCGCGCGCCACCGGCCTGAGCCACGACGCCGCGCAGGCCGCCACCACGCTGGAGGAGGCGGGCTGGCGCAAGGACCCCGACGGCCACCGCAGCAAGGAGGGGCGTCCGCTCGCCCTGACCTACGGGGTCACGGAGACCGACGCGCTCGCCGGCACCGAGTTCACCGCGCTGAGCGCCCAGTTGGCGGCCGTCGGGATCTCGCTGAGCGCCGTCCCCGGCACCGGCGACCTCACCCCCACCACCATCACCGTCGGGGCGTTCCCGCTGGCGCAACTGCCGGCGTCGGCGAACCGGCCGGAACTGGCCGAACTCGTCACGAAGGTGCGCACCGAGCAGGACGGGGTCCGCCGCGCGGACCAGGCCGGCCAGCTCGCGCGGGCGCTGTGGCAGGACGCCACCGAGGTGACCCTGTTCCAACTGCCGCAGCAGGTCGCGGTCCGCAACGGGCTGGCCAACTACGGCGCGCCGGCCTTCTCCACGACCGACTGGGAGGACGTGGGCTGGGCAACCTGAGCCAACCGCGTCCGGTGGGGGTACATTGCTGCCGTTTGACCTGGTACGGACGAAGGATGCCTCATGGCGTTGTGGAAGTTGCACGGTGACGGATCGCTGAAGCTGGGCGACGTGGTCGCCCCGGACGAGCGGCTGAGTTGGGGCAAGACCGTCGGGCTGGGAGCCCAGCACGTCGTCGCGATGTTCGGCGCGACCTTCGTCTTCCCGCTCCTGATGGGGCTCAACCCGCAGTTGGCCGTCATGATGTCGGGCATCGCGACCCTGGTGTTCCTGGTGGCGGTGAAGGGCAAGGTGCCGAGCTACCTCGGCAGCTCGGCGTCCTTCGTCGGCGTGGCGACCGCGATCTACTCCGCCGGCGGCAACCCGGCCGACGTGAGCGGGGCGATGTTCTGGGTCGGCGTCCTGCTGCTGATCGTCGGCGTCATCATCAGCGCCGCCGGGGCGCGGGTGATCCACCGGGTGCTGCCGCCCGTCGTCACCGGCGCCGTGGTCATGCTGATCGGGTTCAACCTGGCCCCGGTCGTGGCGCGGACCTACTGGCCCCAGGACCAGTGGGTCGCCCTGATCACCATGCTCGCCGTCGTGGTGCTGAGCGTGGGCGTCCGCGGCTTCGTGAGCCGGATCGCGATCTTCGTGTCCCTGATCTTCGGCTACGTCCTGAGCTGGATCCTCGATCTGGTCACCGGCCCCATCACGTCCTTCTCGGCGTCGGCCGGCGAGGTCACCACGCACCTGCGGGTCGACTGGTCGCACGTGGCGGACGCGTCCTGGATCGGCCTGCCACCGGTCACGGACCTGGCCGGCTGGGTGTGGCACTCGGACGCCAACGTGGTCGGCTTCCACCTGCCGAGCTTCAACATCGCGTTCGCGCTGATCGCCATGCCCGTCGTGATCGCGCTGATCGCCGAGAACACCGGCCACGTGAAGGCCGTCGCCGAAATGACCGGCGCCAACCTCGACAAGCAGATGGGCCCGGCGATCGCCGCCGACGGCGCCACCTCGATGCTGGCCACGTTCGTGGGCGCCGGGCCGACCACCACCTACGCGGAGAACATCGGCGTCATGGCCGCCACCAAGGTCTACTCGACCGCGGCCTACGTCGTGGCGGCGGTCGTCGCGATCCTGTTCGGGTTCTCCCCGAAGTTCGGGGCGATCATCTCCGCGACCCCGGGCGGGGTGCTCGGCGGCATCACGGTCGTCCTGTACGGCATGATCGGCCTGCTCGGCGCCAAGATCTGGAAGGAGAACAAGGTCGACTTCGGCAACCCGGTCAACCTCGTCCCGGTCGCGGCGGGCATCATCATCGGCGTCGGCGACGTCTCCTTGACCATCGGCGACTTCACGCTGGGCGGCATCGCGTTCGGCACGCTGGTCACGGTGATCGTCTACCACCTCGCCGTCCGGCTGGCCCCGGCGGAGCTCAAGACCGACCTGGAGGGCGCCGTCCTGTTCGTGGATCGGCCGGGCGCCTACCGCGGCGACGACCAGGACTGACCCCCCGCTCGTGGCCGCCGCGCCGCGGCATTGCTTGCGCACGCCCGTCGGCAGCACCGACCACGAGCGGCGACGGACCGCCCCCTGCGCTCAGCGCGGGGGGCGGCGCCGTACCAGCAGCCGCCCGGCCAGCCCGACGGCGAAGACGGCGGCGCCGGCCGCGACCGAGGCGACGGGCAGCGCCGCCACCAGCAGCAGGCAGAGCGCGAGCCCCAGGCCCTGGACGGCGCGCGGGGCCAGGCGGCCCTCCCGCTGCCGCCAGGCGGCCAGGTTGGCGACGGCGTAGTAGACCAGCACGCCGAAGCTGGAGAAGCCGATGACCTCGCGCAGGTCGGCGACCAGCACGAGGCCCGCGACCGCCGCGCCCACCGCCACCTCGGCCACGTGCGGGACGCCGAAGCGCGGGTGCACCGCGGCCAGGGGCCGGGGCAGGTCGCCGTGGCGGGCCATCGCCAGCGCGGTGCGACCGATGCCCGCGATGAGACCCAGCAACGCCCCCAGCGCCGCCAGCCCGGCGCCGACGCGCACGGCGGGAGCAAGCCAGGGGGCGGGCGAGGCCTCGACGGCCGCCAGCACCGGCGCGGGGGAGGCGGCGACGGCGTCCGGGCCCAGCGTCCCGACCGTGCCGATGCCCACGAACGCGTACAGGACGACGACGACGCCCAGCGCGATCCAGATGGCGCGCGGGATCGCGCGGCGCGGATCGCGGACCTCCTCCCCCAGCGTCGCGATGCGGGCGTACCCGGCGAACGCGAAGAAGATCAGCCCCCCGGCCTGGAGGACGCCGGCCGGGGTCGCGGGCGCCGGCTCCAGCCGCGCGAGCGCCCCCGGCGCGCCGCCGAGCCAGGTGGCGGCGACGACGGCGACCAGGACCGCCCCGACGGCGGCCAGCAGGACGCGGGTGAGCGCCGCGGTCCGCGTGATGCCGCGGTAGTTCACGCCCGCCAGGGCGACGACCGCGAGCGCGGCGACGGGGCGCTGCCACCAGCCGTCGGGGACCAGGTACGTGACGGCGGTGAGGGCCATGGCGGCGGCGGAGGCGGTCTTGCCGACCACGAAGCCCCAGCCGGCCAGGAAACCCCACCAGGGGCCCAACTCCTCGCGTCCGTAGAGGTAGGTGCCGCCGGCGGAGGGGTACCGCGCGGCCAACTGCGCCGAACTGGTGGCGTTGCACCACGCGACGACGGCCGCGAGCACGAGCCCGGCGAAGAGCCACGCCCCGGCGGCGCGGGCGGCCGGCGCCCACACGACGAACACCCCCGCGCCGATCATCGAGCCGAGCCCGAGCGCCACGGCGTCGCGCAGTCCCAGGGTGCGGGCGAGGTCGTTCACCCGCGAGAGCGTAACCCGTGCGGGTGAACGGCCGGCGAACAGGTCGGCGCGTGACGCGGGCTGCCTAACCTGAGGGCATGGAACGACCGGCCTGGGCGCTGAGCAGCCCGCTGATGCAGGAGTACTACGACACCGAGTGGGGGCTGCCGGTGCGCGACACCCGCGGGGTCTACGAGCGCATCACCCTGGAGGGCTTCCAGTCGGGGCTGTCCTGGGCGACGGTGCTGCGCAAGCGTCCGGCGTTCCGGGCCGCCTTCGACGGCTTCGATCCCGACGCCGTCGCCCGCTACGGCGACGCCGAGGTGGAGCGGCTGCTGGCGGACGCGGGCATCGTGCGGAACCGGCGCAAGATCGAGGCGGCGATCACCAACGCGCGCGCCACGGTCGCGCTGACCGAGCGGGGCGAGGACCTCGCCGAGCTCGTGTGGTCGTTCCGGCCGGACGATCCGACGGCGGGCACCGACCTGACCCACTCGCCGGAGTCGCTGGCCTGCTCGAAGGAGCTCAAGCGGCGGGGATTCGTGTTCGTGGGGCCGGTGACGATGTTCGCCCTGATGCAGGCGATCGGGATCCTCGAACACCGGCTCTGATGCGCCGGGCGGCCGCGGGCCGCACCGTCGCGCCGCCCGGCGGTCGGACCGGATCAGACCTGGCCGTTGTCGAAGTAGGCGACGGTCTCGGCGGGCAGCGGCGGAACCGGCAGCGCGGAGCCGTCGCCCCGCAGGGACTGCGCGGCGAGCACCCCGGTCACGACGGCCTCGCGGGCGGCGACCGGGGAGGTGTCGGTCCGGCCGCCCTCGCGGACGAAGCGCAGGAACTCCCGGATCAGCAGCGAGTCCGCGCCGCCGTGCCCGCCCTCGGCGTCCGGGACGGCGTGGGTCTCGTCGGGCTGGGCCCAGCCGCGGTGCCGGCGGTTCCAGACACCGACGAGCTGGCCCGCCTCGTCGCCGAAGTTCTCCAGCCGCCCGCGGGTGCCGATCACGGTGTAGTTGCGCCAGTAGTCGGGCGTGAAGTGGCACTGCTCGTAGGAGGCCAGGACGCCGTTGTCCAGGCGCATGTTCACCTGGCTGATGTCCTCGACGTCGACGACGGGGTTGAGGCCGGTCAGCTCGGTGGGGGGCCAGTTGTCGAGCGAGAACCAGTCCCACATCCGCTGGTCGCTGCGGTCCTGCCGGTCCTCGATCCCGCCGTAGACGACGTTGTCGCCCATCGCCGCCACGGTCCGGGTGTAGCCGCCCGCGAGCCAGTGGATCACGTCGATGTCATGCGCGCCCTTCTGCAGCAGCAGGCTCGTCACCCGGGACCGGTCGGCGTGCCAGTCCTTGAAGTAGAAGTCCCCGCCGTGCCCGACGAAGTGGCGGCACCACACCGCCTTGACCTCGCCGATGGCCCCCTCGTCGATCAGCCGCTTCATGAGGGTGATGACCGGCATGTGGCGCATGTTGTGGCCGACGTACAGCCGGGAACCGGTGCGCTTGGCCGCCGCCAGGACGCGGTCGGCGTCCTCGACGGTGATGGCCAGGGGCTTCTCGCTGAACACGGCCTTGCCGGCCTCCAGCGCCGCGACGATGGGGTCGGCGTGCAGGTCGTCGGGGGTGAGGACCATCACGGCGTCGACGTCGGAGCCGATCAGGTCGGCCAGATCGGCCGTGATGCGGGCCTCCGGGTACGCCTCACCCGCCTCGCGGCGGCTGCGCTCGCTCGGGTCGCAGACGACCGCCACGACGGCGTCGTTGCCCTCGCGTCCCAGTTCGCGTGCCAGGCTGGCCGCCCGGGCTCCGTAGCCGATCAGGCCGATGCGCAGGGTCGTCATGGAAGGTGGTTCCTCTCGATACGTGGTTCGGTGCGGTGGTGGAAGGTCGAGCGGCGCGGGTACAGGCGCCACGGGAACGTGTGGAGCGTGCCGGTCCCGGCGTCCCGCGACGCGGCGTCCAGGACGATCGCGGCCTGCCGGGCGAAGAAGTCCTCGGGCCCGGCGGTCGTGAGCGCGGGGGCGGCCTGCGCGGCCTCGGCGGTGTTGCCCAGCCCGGCGACCATCACGTCGTCGGGGACGCGGAGGCCGAGGTACTGCGCGGCCTGGAGCGCCGCGAGCGCCGCGTAGTCGGTGTTGCCGAGGATGGCCGCGGGTCGTCCCGGCGAACTCAGCAGCCGCAGCGCGGCCCCGAACGCGGACGTCCGGGACCCGTCGTAGTCGGTGGTGCGGTCGCGCTCGACGCGTCCGGCGGTCACCGCCGCCGCGTACGCGTCGTGGCGCGCCGCCTGGGACGGGTGGACGGCGCCGCCCACGGTCGGACGCAGGTACGCGACGTCGCCGGTGTGCGGCAGGATCGCGTCCAGGACCAGCGCCGTCCCGGGGGCGGCGTCGGATCGGATGACGTCGAAGCCGTCCGCGGCCAGCGTGTCGGAGAAGACCACCAGCCGCTGCCCGCGCGCGACGAGTTCGGCGAGCCGCCGCGCCGTCTCGGCACCGGGGGTCGGCGAGTCCAGGTAGGCCACGTCGGGCTGGAGCCGCAGCACGGTGTCGAACCAGTCGCCCCGGCTCTGGACCAGCGCCGTCGCCCCGGACCCCTCGGCCGCCTCGCCGATGGTGTCCGCCACGGCCAGCGCCCACGGGTCGGTCATCATGCGCAGCGAGAGCAGCACCAACCCGGTGCGGCCGGTGCGCATCGCCTGGGCGGCCCGGTTGGGACGATAGCCCTGCTCGGCCGCCGCCCGGCGCACCCGGTCGACGGTGCTCGTGGGGATGGCGTGCGGCTTGTCGCGCAGCACCAGGGAGACGGTCGCGGCGGAGACGCCCGCCGCCTCCGCGACGGACCGCAGCGTGGATCGCGTCATCGCCTCTCCCAGTAAAACGTTTGACTGACGGTACCCAGCGGCGCGTGACGCCCGCAAGGGGGTTGTCACGAATCCCCGACGAACCGACGCGAGTGCGTCGTCCGGCGCCGGCCCGCTCCCCGGCTCGGGGGAGCGGGCGCCCGCTCAGGAGGCGGCGTCCTTCGCGACGGGCGGGACGCCGTCGGCCCCCTCGGCGCGGACGGCGTGGCCGCCGAACTGCTGCCGCATGGCGGCCACCATCTTCATCGTGAGGCTGTCCTCGCGCTGGCTCTCGAAGCGCGCGAACAGCGCGGCGGCGATCGTCGGCACCGGGACGCCGAGGTCGACCGCGGCGTTGACCGTCCAGCGGCCCTCGCCGGAGTCGGCGGCGTAGCCGTCGATCTTGTCCAGGTGCGGGTCGGCGTCCAGCGCCAGCACGAGCAGGTCCAGCAGCCACGCGCGGATCACGGTGCCCTCGCGCCAACTGCGGAAGATCTCGGGGACGTTCTCGACGACGTCGGAGGTCTCGAGCAGGTCGAAGCCCTCGGCGAAGGCCTGCATCACCCCGTACTCGATGCCGTTGTGCACCATCTTGGAGAAGTGGCCGGCCCCGACGCCGCCGGCGTGCACGAACCCGAACTCCCCCTCGGGCTTCAGCGAGGTGAAGATCGGCCGGACCACCTCGACGGCGGCGTCCTCGCCGCCGACCATGATCGCGTAGCCGTTCTCCAGGCCCCAGATGCCGCCCGAGACGCCGCAGTCCAGGAACCGGATGCCGCGCTTGGCCAGCAGTTCCGCGTGCGGCTCGTCCTCGGTCCAGCGGGTGTTGCCGCCGTCGATGACGATGTCGCCCGGCGCCAGCACCTCGGCCAGTTCCGCGATGACGGAGGTGGTGATCGGCCCGGCCGGCACCATCACCCACACCACCCGGGGCTCTCGCTCAGGGCGGCGACGAGCCCGGCGGTGTCGGGGACGTCGGTGAGGTCGGGGTTCTTGTCGAGGCCGACGATGTCGTGGCCGGCGCGGCGCAGCCGCTCGCGCATGTTGCCGCCCATCTTGCCCAACCCGATGAGTCCCATCTGCATGGTCATGCTCCCTTTCGACGGTCGTGCTCGGAGACTAGTCGCCGCGCCGCGCCCGCACCACGCCCCACGTCGGGACCGCCACACCGCCCGGACTAGACTCGGGAGTGATCCGTAGCCGCCCGACGAGCCATGTTGCGAGGTTGTTTTCCGTGAGCGCATCGCCCTCCCCGTCGCACGCCCCGCGCGTGCTGAGCACGGGGCTCCTGCTCGCCCTCGCAGCGGCGGTCGTCGCCGCCTACGTGACGGTGTGGCTGGTGGGCCTCGACCTGTCGGTGCGCCCGCCGCTGCCGGCCCGGTTCCAGGCCGATCACGTCACCGGGCTGATCTCGCTGGTGGCCGACCTGACCGCCCGGCTGGGCGCCGTGGGCGCGCTCGGCGCGTTCGTCGCCGCCCTCGCCGGCGGCCTCGACGCCGGCCGGCTCACCGAGCGCGGCGGCCGGTTCGCCGCCTGGGGCGGACGCCTGGCGCAGGTGTGGTTCGCGGCATCGGTGCTGAACACCTTCGCTAACCCGGCCTACGTCAACGGGGTGGGGCTGCACACCACGCTGACGCCGGCGTCCTGGTGGACCTTCCTGTGGGCGTCCCCCTCCGCGCTCGCGTGGCTGTACTCCGCGGCCGTGGCGCTGGGTTGCGTCGTCGCCGCCTACGCGTCGCGGCGCTGGGCGACGTTCGCGCTGTGCTGGGCGGCCGGGGTCTCGGCGCTGCTGTTCGTCTCGGTCACCGGCAACGTCACCGTCGGGCTCGATCACGACTGGGCCACCGACGCCGCCGTCATCCTCACCCTCACCGCGGTGCCCCTGCTCAGCCTCGCGGTCGGCAGCTGGCTGGCCGGCACCACCGCCGCGGCGCGCGGCTACCAGCGCGTGGCACTCCCGCTGCTCCTGATCGCCGCGGCGGGCCAGGCGGTCGTCGCCTGGCAGCAGTTGGCGGGCGTCCCCGCGACGGCGACCCCGTTCGGGCTGTGGCAGCTCGTCATGGCCGGGATCGCCGTGCTGTGGCTGGCGAGCTGGGCCCTGCGGGCGGTCCGCGGCGCGCGTCCGGGTGCCTCGGTCGGCCTGGACGCCGTCCTGGGGGTCGCGTACCTGGCGGCCCTGACCGCCGAGAACCACGTCCCCTCGCCGCGCTTCCTCGAGCCGCAGACCGTGATGATCAACTACCTGGGCTACCAGGTGCAGGTCGGCCCGACCATCGAGCGGCTGGTCTCCCTGGGGCGTCCCAACCTGCTGTGGGTCGTCATCGTCGTCGCCGCGATCGCCTGGTACGTGACCGCCTGGCTGCGCGCGCGCCGGCTGGGGCGCCCCTACCCGCTGCTCCGGCTCGTGTCCTGGTGCGCCGCGTGGCTGTTGACCCTGTTCCTGGCCGTCACCGGGCTGTGGGAGTACTCCACGGTGCAGTACAGCTGGCACATGGTCGTGCACATGACCGTCAACATGATGGTGCCGGTGCTCGCCGTGCTGGGCGCCCCCCTGAGCCTGATCCGCGCGGCCTCCGATCCGCAGCCCGGCCACGTCGGCGCGGCCGCCGGCCTGGACGCGCTGGAGGCGTCCCGGCCCTGGCAGATCATGACCAGCCCGCTCGTCGCCTGGCTGCTCTACGTCGGCAGCCTGTTCATGGTGTACTTCACCCCGGCGTTCAGCTGGCTGATGAAGTACCACTGGGCCCACCAGCTGATGCTGCTGTTCTTCATGGCGACCGGCTACCTGTTCTTCGAGCAGATCATCGGCTCGGACCGTCCCGGACGCCAACTCCCCCACCTGCTCAAGCTCGCGCTGGTGATCTCGATCATGCCGTTCCACGCGATCTTCGCGGTCAGCATCCTGTCCAGCCGGACGCTGATCGGCGCCGAGTTCTACCAGACCATCGCGCCGCCGTGGATCCCCGACCTGCTCGCGGAGCAGAACATCGCCGGTCAGGCGACGTGGTTCCTGGGCGAGGTGCCGCTGTTCCTCGTGATCGCGGCCCTGGCCGCGCAGTGGTTCCGGTCCGACAGCAAGGAGGCGGCCGACTCGGACGCCGCCGAGGAGTCCGGCGACGACGACTCCTTCGACGCCTACAACGACATGCTCGCCGAGCTGGCCCGCCGCGACCGGCAGGCCGAGCGCGAGGCCCACCTGAGGAAGTTCCAGCCATGACGCAGACCCAGGCCACCCCGAGCGCGCTGGACCAGCGCGTCGAACTCGACATCTCCGGGATGACCTGCGCCGCGTGCGCGTCGCGCATCGAGAAGAAGCTCAACAAGATGGACGGCGTCCACGCCACCGTCAACTACGCCACCGAGCGGGCCGTCGTGCTGGGCCTGCCCCCCGCGCGGGCCGAGGAGGCCGTCACGGTCGTGGAGAAGGCCGGCTACGGCGCGTCCGAGGTCCGCGAGGGCGAGGAGGCCGGGGGCTACACCGACCGGGTCAAGATGCTGCGGAACCGGCTGATCGTCGCCGCGCTCCTGACCGTCCCGCTCGGCGACGTCGCCATCGTGCTGGCGCTGGCGCCCCAGATGCGGTTCCCCGGCTGGCAGTGGGTGCTGCTCGTGGCAGCGATCCCCGTGGTGTTCTGGTGCGCCTGGCCGTTCCACAAGGCCGCCTGGCGCAACCTGCGGCACGGCTCCACGTCGATGGACACGCTGGTCTCCCTGGGCATCCTCGCCGCCTTCACCTGGTCGCTGGTCTCCACGATCCTGGGGGCGGAGGACCACGAAGGCTTCTGGGTCGGGTACGGCATCGCCCCCTCCGGCGCCGACTCGCTGTACCTCGAGGTCGCCGCGGCCGTGACGACGTTCCTGCTGGGCGGGCGCTACATGGAGGCCCGCTCGAAGCGGTCGGCCCGCGGCGTCCTGTCGGCGCTGAGCAGGCTGGCGCCCACGTCGGTGCGGGTCATCCGCGACGGGGTCGAGGAACTCATCCCGATCGGCGAGCTGGCCATCGGGGACCGGTTCTCGGTGCGGCCCGGCGAACGCATCGCCACCGACGGCACCATCGCCCTGGGCAGTTCCGCGATCGACACCTCGATGATGACCGGCGAGCCCGTCCCGCGGGAGGTCACCGAGGGCGACACGGTGCTGGGCGGCACCGTCAACACCACCGGCGCGCTCATCGTCACCGCCGACCGGGTCGGCGCCCACACCCAGCTCGCGCAGATGGCGGCCACGGCCGAGCAGGCCCAGGCGCGCAAGGCCGCGGTGCAGACCATGGTGGACCGGGTCGTGTCGTGGTTCGTGCCCACGGTGCTGGTGATCTCGGTCGTGACGCTCACCATCTGGCTGCTGGCCGGCGGCGGCCCCCGCGCCGCGTTCAGCGCCGCCCTGAGCGTCCTGATCATCGCCTGCCCCTGCGCGCTCGGGCTCGCCACCCCGACCGCCCTGATGGTGGGGGTCGGACGCGGCGGGCAGCTCGGCATCCTCATCAAGGGCCCGGACGCGCTGGAGGCGTCCGGCGTCATCGACACCGTCGTGCTGGACAAGACCGGCACGCTGACCACCGGCGAGATGACCGCGGGCGAGGTGATCGCCTTCGACGACGCCGGCGCGGAGGCCGTCCTCGCGGACGCCGCGGCGGTCGAGCAGCAGTCCGAGCACCCGCTGGGCCGCGCCGTGGTCGTGCGGGCCCACGCGGACGGCCCCACCTGGCCGCGCGCCCACGACGTCACCGCCGTCCCCGGGCGGGGAGCCTCCGGCACCGTGCGCGGCGTGCCCGTGCTCGTGGGCAACGCCGCGCTGCTCGACGAGGCCGGCGTGGCCGTGCCCGAGGAGGCACTCGCCGCCGTCGAGGCCGCGTCCGCGGTGGCCGCGAACGCGGTGCTCGTCGCCGTGGCCGGCCGCTGCGTGGGGGCGATCACCGTCGCCGACGAACTCAAGGAGTCCGCGCCCGAGGCCGTCGCGCGGCTGAAGGACATGGGCCTGCGGACCGTGCTGCTGACCGGCGATCGCGAGGTGGCGGCCCGGCTCATCGGCGACCGGGTCGGCGTCGACGAGGTGGTCGCCGAGGTGCTGCCCACCGACAAGGCGGCCGTCATCGAGCGGCTGCAGGCCGAGGGCCGGCGCGTGGCCATGGTCGGGGACGGCATCAACGACGCGGCGGCGCTCGCCTCGGCCAACCTCGGGCTCGCCGTCGTCTCCGGAACCGACGTGGCGCTGAAGTCGGCCGACATCATCCTGGTGCGGCAGAACCTCAACGTCATCCCGGACGCCATCGCGCTGGCGCGCCGCACCCTGCGCACCATCAAGGGCAACCTGGTGTGGGCGTTCGGCTACAACATCGCCGCGATCCCGCTGGCGGCGTTCGGGCTGCTCAACCCGCTGATCGCCGGCTTCGCGATGAGCCTGTCCAGCGTCTTCGTGGTGTCGAACTCCACCCGGCTGCGGCGGTTCGCCCCGGGCGGACGCCGCTGAGGGACGCGGGCTACGGGCTCGGCGCGGACGCCGGGCGGCCGCGGTCGGAGGTCTCGGGCATCCGCCAGAAGACCACGGCCGACACCAGGCACAGCGCCACCATGACCGCCTCGAACACCCAGAAGACCTCGGCGCGCAGCGTCGCGGTCGCGAGCACCGGCGCCAGCCCGCCGAAGACCGCCACGGCGATCCCGTAGGGCAGCGAGATCCCGGCGGTCCGCACGGCGGCCGGGAACTGCTCGGCCATCACCGCGGCCAGGGAGCCGGCGTAGGCGGCCAGGAAGATCGCGTTGACGGCCACGGCGACCAGCACGCTCGACATGGTCGTGCCGATGGTGGCCAGCGTCGGGACGAACGAGACCGCCGAGCCCAGCGCGAACGCCAGCAGCAGGGGGCGGCGTCCGAAGCGGTCGGACAGCCAGCCCGACACCGGCTGCAGGATCGTGAACAGCGCCAGGCCCAGCATGGCCGCCAGTTGGGCGTCCGCGAGTTCGACGCCCGTCTTGAGGTTCACCAGGCTCGGCAGCGACACGAACCAGAACTGCACCAGGGCGGTGCCGGCGGCGACCATCCCGACGACGCGCAGTGCGGCGCGCGGGTGCTCGCGCAGCACCTGCGTCAGCGGCCGGCTGGCCAGCCGCCCCTCGTCGCGGGTGCGCGTGAAGATCTCGGTGTCGGGGACCGCGAGCCGCAACCACAGGCCCAGCAGCCCCATCACCGCGCCGACGCCGAAGGCGACGCGCCAGCCCCACGCGGCGAGGTCGGCCTCGGGCAGCGTGGCGAACATGAAGGCCGCCAGGATCGAGGCCAGCAAGGTGCCCGCGCCCACCGACACCTGCTGGAACGACCCGGCCCACGCGCGGCGTCCGGGAGGCGCGTTCTCCACCAGGAAAGCCGAGGAGGCCCCGAACTCGCCGCCCGCCGAGATCCCCTGGACGCAGCGGGCCAGGGTCAGCAGCACGGGGGCGAGGATCCCGATCTGGCCGTAGCCGGGCAGCACGGCGATCGCCAGGCTGGCGCCCGCCATCAGGCCGATGCCGAGCGTCATGCCCGCCCGGCGGCCGTGGCGGTCGCTGTAGGAGCCGAGCAGCGCGCCGCCGAGCGGGCGCATGAAGAAGCCGATGGCGAAGACCAGGAAGCCGGACAGCACCTGGGCGAACCGGTCGCCGGCCGGGAAGAACGCGGCGGCGAAGTAGGGCACGAAGAACGCGTAGACCGACCAGTCGAACCACTCCACGAGGTTGCCCACGGTGCCGGCGAACAGCGCGCGCCGGTGCCGCGAGGTGACAGCAGGTGTGGTGCTGATGGCGTTCCCCTTCGACTCGACCATCCCAACCGTAATGCTCCGCTATTCAATCAGCACGGACTTGGGGCGGGTTGCGCGGTCCGCCACCCGGTGCGGGTGGCGACGCCGCGCCGGTTGCGGTGCCTCGCAACACCCCGCGGCCGCTCGGCTCAGCGGCGCTCCCCCGCGCCCCGGGCGAGCAACGCCGTCGCCAGCGCGGCCGCCTCGCGCCGGTCGGGCTTGCCGGTGGGGCGCAACGGGAGGCTCGCCAGCCGGACCAGCGCGCGCGGGCGCTCGGCCGGGCGCAGGGCGTCGGCGGCCGCGCGGACGGCGGCCAGGTCGACGTCCGGGTCGGTCGTGACGGCCGTGACCAGGTGCCCCAGCGGTCGTCCGGGACGCCCACGACCAGCCACTCCCCGCCCAGGCCGGCCAGCGCGGCCTCGATGACCAGCGGCGAGACGTTGGCGCCGCCGCTGATCAGCACGTCGTCGGCGCGCCCCTCGACCACGAGCCGCCCGTCGACCAGCCGCCCGACGTCGGGGGTGACGAGCCAGCGGCGTCCCGCGTCGGTGACGAAGGGCTGGCCGGCGGCGTCCGGCGACAGGTCCAGGTAGGCGTCGGCGAGGGTGGGCCCGGCGAGCCGCACCCGCCCGTCGACCACGCGGACGCCGACCCCGGCGAGCGGGACGCCGTCGTAGACGCAGCCGCCGGCGGTTTCGGTGGAGCCGTAGGTCGTGACGACGCGGACGCCGGCCGCCGCGGCCCGCGCGGCCAGGTCCGGGCTGAGCGCGGCCCCGCCGACCAGCACGGCGTCGAAGGCGGCCAGCAGCCGCGTCCCGGACGTCAGCGCCGCGTGCAGTTGCGTCGGGACGAGCGACAGGTAGCGCCGCTCGCCCTCGGTGCCGGCCAGCGCGGCGGCCAGCAGGGCCTCGTCGAAGCCGGACGCCGGGGCGTACACCCGCGGCTCGAACCCGGCCAGCGCGCTGCGCAGCACCACCTGGAACCCGGCGACGCCGTGGACCGGGAGCGACGTGACCCAGCGTCCGGGGCCGCCGAGTCGCTCCAGAGTCGCCGCGGCGGACGCGAGCAGCGCGTCCAGCCCGAGCCCGACCAGGTGGCCGCGGCCGTCGGTCGACCCGGACGTGGCGATCACGATCTCGGGCGCGGCGTGCCCCGGGACCAGCCGCCGCACCGCCGCGTCGAAGCCCTCCTCGTCGGCCGCCATGACCCACGTGGCCTCGCCGAGGCGTCCGGGGTCGTCGGCGCGGCCCCGCACCGCGGCCAGCAGGTGCCCGTACAGCGCCCGGACCGAGCGCTCCCCCGTCCCGCCGCGCCCCCAGGCCAGGGGGCGACCGCCGTAGTCGACCACGGCTCAGAAGTAGTAGGGGTGGCCCGACCAGTCGGGTTCCCGCTTCTCCACGAAGGCGTCGCGGCCCTCCTGGGCCTCGGCCGTCATGTAGGCCATCCGCGTGGCCTCGCCCGCGAAGACCTGCTGCCCCGCCAGGCCGTCGTCGGCGAGGTTGAACGCGTACTTCAGCATCCGGATCGCCTGCGGCGACTTGGTGGCGATGATGCGCGCGTACTCCAGGGCCAGCGACTCGATGTCGTCGTGGTCGGCGACCTCGTTGACGACGCCCCACCGCTCGGCGTCGTCCGCGGAGTACTCCCGGGCCAGGAAGAAGATCTCGCGGGCGCGCTTGTCGCCCGCCTGCCGGGCGAGCAGTGCGGAGCCGTAGCCGGCGTCGAAGGAGCCCACGTTGGCGTCGGTCTGCATGAACTTCGCGTGCTGCCGCGAGGCGATGGACAGGTCGCAGACCACGTTGAGGGAGTGACCGCCGCCGGCGGCCCAGCCGCTCACGACGGCGACGACGACCTTCGGCATGGTGCGGATGAGCCGCTGCACCTCGAGGATGTGGAGGCGTCCGGCGCGCGCCGGATCGATCTGCTCCCGCCGGGTGGCCCGGTCGGCGCGCGGGTCCGCGCCGTCGGTCTCGTAGAGGTAGCCGTCGCGACCGCGGATCCGCTGGTCGCCGCCGGAGCAGAACGCCCAGCCGCCGTCCTTGGGCGAGGGACCGTTGCCGGTGAGGATGACCGTGCCGACGTCGGAGGTCATCCGGGCGTGGTCGAGCGCCCGGTAGAGCTCGTCGACGGTGTGCGGGCGGAACGCGTTGCGCACCTCGGGCCGGTCGAACGCGATCCGCACCGCGGGCAGGTCGCCGCCGTCGGCGTCCACCGCCCGGTGGTAGGTGAGGTCGGTGAAGTCGAAGCCCTCGACGGCGCGCCAGCGGGTCGGATCGAACGGGTTGCCCATGGTGGGCCAGCCTACTCAGCGCGGCGGCCGCCGGTCGGCCGCGCTCCGCCGCGGGGCCGCGCGATCGGGAGGTGGGTGGCCCTCGGCGGTAGACTCGCCCCTCGTGACCAACCCGTCCGACGACGCGCTCGCATCTCCGGCTGCCCACACCATCGAGGAGCCGTTGGAGGACTCGCTCAGCCGCGGCCTGCCGCTGGTGTGGGCGACCGGCGCCGGACGCGGCCGCCGGGCGCTGCTGGGCTGGGGCGAGGCGTTCCGCGCGACCGCGCAGGGCCCCGATCGGTTCGCCGAACTCGACGCGGCGTTCGCCGCCCACGCGGCCTCGCCGGACGCCGGGGACACGCCGGTCGCCTTCGTGACGGCGGCCTTCGCCGACGACTCTGCGTCCGCGTCGGTCCTGATCGTGCCCGCCCTGCTGGGGCGCTGGGCCGACGGGGTGCTCACCGTGACGCCGAACACCGACGCCGCCCCCGGGATGTTGCCGCCCCTGGGCGAGCGGGCCGAGTTCGAGGAGTTGGACCTGCGCCCGGGGACGCTGTCGCGGCAGGGCTTCCGGCAGGCGGTCGCCGCCGCTGTGGAGCGGCTGGCCGACGGCGAACTGGAGAAGGTGGTGCTGGCGCGCGACCTGGAGGCGGCCGCCGACGACCCCCTGGATGTGCCCGCGCTCCTCATCCGCCTGCAGCAGGCGAACCCGCAGTCCTACACCTTCCACGTCGACGGCATGGTCGGTTCCTCCCCGAGTTGCTGGTCGCCGTCGAGGGCAGCCACGTCCGCTCGCAGGCCCTGGCGGGGTCGGCGCCCGTGACGGGGAACGTGGCCGAGGACGACGTGACCGCCACCCGGCTGGCCGCCTCGGGCAAGAACCACGCCGAACACGTCTACGCGGCCACCTCGGTCGCCGAGAAGCTCGGGACGCTCGCGTCGGTGCAGCACTCGGACCCGCACGTCATCCGGCTGCCCCGCATCATGCACCTGGCCACCGACATCTCCGGCGACCTGCATGCGCCCGCCACCGCGCTGGCGGTCGCCGGCGTGGTGCACCCCTCCGCGGCGGTGTGCGGGACGCCCACGGAGTTGGCCGCGCGGGTGCTCGCCGAACTTGAGGGCTTCGACCGCGGCCGCTACGCCGGCCCGGTGGGCTGGCTGGACGCCGACGGCGACGGCGAGTTCGCGATCGCGCTGCGCTGCGGCCAGGTCTCCGACGACGGCAGGAGCATCCGCCTGTTCGCGGGCGGGGGCATCGTCGCCGGGTCCGACCCCAGCGAGGAACTGGCGGAGACGGCGCGGAAGTTCCTGCCCATGTACGAGGCGCTGTCGCCGGTGGACCGGCCGTGATCGCGGTCTACGCGACGTCGCTGCGCGACCGGTTCCGGGGGCTGGACCGGCGCGGCGGCGTCCTGTTGCGCGGTCCGGCGGGCTGGGGCGAGTTCTCCCCGTTCTGGGACTACGACGACGCCGCCTGCGTCCCGTGGCTGCGGGCCGCGCTCGAGGCGGCGACCCTGCCCTACCCCGAGCCGGTGCGCGACCGCGTGGCGGTGAACGCGACCGTGCCGGCCGTCGGGCCGCAGCGCGCCGCCGAGATCGTGAGCCGTTCCGGCTGCTCGACGGTGAAGGTCAAGGTGGCCCAGGCCGGCCAGAGCCTCGCCGAGGACCTCGACCGGGTCGCTGCCGTCCGCTCCGCCCTGGGCGCCGAGGGCCACATCAGGGTCGACGCCAACGGCGCCTGGTCCCTGGAGGACGCCCGCGCAGCCGTCCCCGCCCTCGACCGCGCCGCCGGCGGCCTGCAGTACGCCGAGCAGCCCGTCGCGACCGTGGACGATCTGGCCCGGCTGCGCCGCAGCGTCGGGGTCCCGATCGCCGCCGACGAGTCCATCCGCCGGGCCACGGACCCGCTCGCGGTGAAGCGGGCCGAGGCCGCCGACGTGGTGGTCATCAAGGTGCAGCCGCTGGGCGGCGTGCGCGCCTGCCTCGCCCTCGTCGAGGAACTGGGCCTGCCCATGGTGGTGTCCTCGGCGCTGGAGTCGTCGGTCGGCATCGCCGCCGGCGTCGCCCTCGCGGCGGCCCTGCCGGGCATCGAGTACGCCTCCGGGCTGGCCACCGTGGCGATGTTCGACCACGACGTGGCGTCGCGCCCGCTGCTGCCCGAGGCCGGGACGCTGCCCGTCGGCCGCGTCACCCCCGACGCGCTCGCGCCGGCGTCCGAGGACACGGTCAGCCGCTGGCTCGCCCGGCTGGAGCGGGTCGCCGACCTGGCGGCCATCGACCTGGACGAGGTGCTGCGGTGAGCGCGACCGAGGTGGCCCGCGAGCTGATCCTGCAGTTGGTCGCGGCCGGGGTCCGCGACGTCGTCGTCGCGCCGGGCTCCCGCTCGGCGCCCCTGACCTACGCGGCGGCGGACGCCGAGGCGTCCGGCCTGCTGCGCGCGCACGTGCGGTTGGACGAGCGCACGGCGGGCTTCTTCGCGCTCGGCCTGATCAAGGCCTCGACGCTGGCGGGCCGGACGCGCCCGGTGGCGGTCGTCACGACGTCGGGCACGGCGGTCGCCAACCTCCATCCGGCGGTGCTGGAGGCGTCCCACACCGGGCTGCCCCTGCTGGTGCTCAGCGCCGACCGTCCGCACGAGTGGCGGCACACCGGCGCCAACCAGACCACGATCCAGTCCGGGATGTTCGGCGAGGCCGTGCGGTGGTCCAGCGAACTGCCCGCCCGGGTCAACCCCGCTTCGATCCGCGGCCACGTCGCCCGGGCCGTCGCCGCCGCGGAGGGCACCCTCACCCGCGACCCCGGACCCGCCCAGCTCAACGTCGGCTTCGCCGAGCCGCTGGTGCCCGCGTCCCCCTGGGACGTCCCCGCGGCGCCCGAGCCGATCCGGGTCGCGGCGCGGCCCGCGGGCGAGGCACTGCCCGTGCCCGCCGGACGCCGCACCCTGGCGATCGCCGGCGACGCGGCCGGCCCGGACGCCGCCCGGGTCGCGCTGGCCGCGGGCTGGCCGCTGCTGGCCGAGCCGTCGTCGGGCGCCCGGCTGCCCGGCGCGATCGTCCGCTACCAGGCGCTGCTGCGCGCCGGGCTGGCCGCCGACGCCGAGCGCGTGGTCGTGTTCGGGCACCCCACGCTGTCGCGCACCGTCTCCTCGCTGCTGGGCCGCGCCGACCTCGAGGTGATCGTGGTCTCCCCCACCGCACGCTGGACCGACGTGATGGGGCGCGCCTCGGCCGTCATCCCGGCCGTCGCCCCTGCCGCGCCCGCGGCGTCCGACGCGGCGTGGCTGGACCGCTGGCGGGACGCCGACGCGGCCGCCGCCCCGGGCGACCCGGGGCTCTCCCCCATCCAGCGGGCCGCGCTGGCGCTGTGGGGCGGCGAGGGCGTCCTGCTGCTGGGGTCCTCCAACACGGTGCGCGCGTTCGACGCGGTGGCGCCGGGGTCGCGGCGCGGCGCGCGCGTCCTGGCGAACCGGGGGCTGGCGGGCATCGACGGCCTGATCTCGACCGGGCACGGGCTGGCCGTGGGCCTCGGCGAGGCCGTGACGGTGGTGCTGGGCGACCTGAGCTTCGCCCACGACGCCGGCGGGCTGGGGCGCGGCGAGCGCGAGCCCGAGCCCGACCTCGACGTGGTCGTGCTCGACGATCATGGCGGCGGGATCTTCGCCGGTCTGGAGCACGCCGCGGCCCCGCGCGCGACGTTCGAACGGGTCTTCGCGACGCCGCAGACCCTCGACATCGCCGGCATCGCCCGCGGCTTCGGTGCGCGCCACGCGCGCGTGGGGGTGGACGATCTGGCGCGGGCCGCCGCGTCCGATCAGGGCGGACGCCGCGTCCTGGAGGTTCCGCTGCCGCCGGTCTAGCCGGTGGCGATGAACAGGACCGCGAGCATCATCACGACGCTGAGCGGCACCATGAGGCGGCGCTGCCGCCGACTGCGGGACATCGCGAGCGCGACGACCTTGACCGCGCCGTAGGCGAACACGACCCAGGCGAGCGTGCCGACCAGCCAGGATTCCCCGCCCGGCAGGACACCCGCCCGCGAGAGCAGGACGAGCGCCGTGACCACGTAGACCCCGATGGAGAGCCGGGCGGCCTTGCGGACACCGTCGCCGTGCAGTTGCCGTTCGCCGCCCCACGTGTACTCGCCGACCGGCTTGCCCGCCGCCACCATGGCCTGCAGCCCACCCAGGAAGGTGAGCATGAGCAGCGCCACGCACAGCGACAGCACGGTCATCTGGTGGTCCCCCGTTCCGAGCCGTGGACGACCCGTCGATCCAACCTAGCGGCCCCAGCCCCTCTTTGGGACGTTTCACGAGGGTCGAGATTTTGCCTACCCGGTCATCCCCGCAGCGGCGCGCGGGCGAGGACGCGGCAGCCGCCGGACTCCCACCAGGTCAGCAGGAGTTCGTCGGCGCGCCCCGCCGCCGGAAGCAGCGGTCCCACCCGCGCCGCCGTCGAGGCGAGCGTGACGCGCTCCCCCAGCCGGTCGAGGGTCAGGTGCGGCGTCGGCTCGGCGCGTCCCCAGTAGGGCGTGACCTCGGGTGCCGCGCGGCGCGCCGCCGCGGTGAGCGCCGCGAACGGCCCGGCCGGCTCGGGCACCAGGTGGATCACCCCGTCGGGGAAGACGGCGAGCCGCTCCAGCGCGTAGTCGAACGGGGCGACCGACGCGGCCACCTGCTCCAGGAGGTCCGTCGACGCCGGACAGGGCGCCAGCACGGTGATGTGCGCGTGGGCGAACCGCGGGTCCGCGGACACGAAGCCGGGGTCGTAGAACGCCGTCCGCGCACGCACCCAGTCCTCCAGCGCCGGTACCCCCACCAGCAACACCGCGTGCCCCTCCACGGGAGCCCAGCCTAGGGCGCCGGCACCGGAGGGGCGGATACGGGTCGCCGGGCGCCCCAGCAAGCGGTTTCGTTGCATTATGCGCAACGCTCGTCTCCAATATCGGCACAACTCTGGACTCCCTCACCCGCGGCGGGTTATGTTCTCCGCCATCCCGAGCGAGGAGCGCGCCATGTATCTGCTTGTCAGTCGCGCCACCGTGGCGCAGCCGTGTGGACGCACGCCGTCCGACCGCCCGCCGACCCCTCTCCGCGAGGGCTGAACCATGGCCGGGGGCACGGAACTGCTGACCGTCAGCCGCGCGCTCAAGGTGCTGCGCGCCTTCAGCGAGGAGAACCCCTCCTGGGGCGTCACCGAACTCGCCAACGAGTTGGACCTGGACAAGTCGCAGGTCCACCGCCTGCTGGCCACCCTCACCCGGTACGGCTTCGTCGCCACGGTCCCCCGACGAGGCGCTACGCGCTCGGGCCCGCGGCCGTCCGGCTCGGCCACCTGGCGGAGATGAGCCCCGGCGTCCGGCACCGCTGGGACGTCCACCTGGCCGCCCTGTCCCAGCGAACGGGAGAGAGCGTCGTCATCGCCGTCCCCGACGGCTTCCGGTACCGCACCATCGCCGCCGTGGAGGGCCCGGGGCTGCTGCGCTACAACACCGCCATCGGCCGCTCCTACCCCGGCAACGCGGGCGCGACCGGCCACGCGATCTTCGCCCACCACCGCGGCGTGAGCGCGGTCGACCTGCTCACCGCCGACGGGACGCCCGCGGCCACCGCCGACGTGGCCGCGCTCCGGGAGCGACACGAGGCGGTCCGCCGCGACGGCTACGCGGTCTCGGAGGCCGAGTACGACCCACGCGTCATGTCCGTGGCGTTCCCCCTGATGTTCGACGAGCGGATCTTCGGGTCGGTCTCGGTCCTGGGCCCCAAGGAGTCCATGCGCGAGCGGCGCGAGGATCTCGTCCGCGCCGTCCGCGACGCCGCCACCGCCATCCAGGAACCCGTGGGTTCCTGAGCCACCCTCCCCCGACGCCACACCGAAAGCCGGCCATGACCACTGAACCCACCACCACGACGCAGGCACCCCTGCGGCACCCCAGCGCCTTCGAGCCGATCACCTTCATCCTGATCATCCTGCTGTCCGTCGTCGGTGCGCTGATCGGGCTGCACCTGATCACCACCCTCGGCATCTCGGCCAACACGTCCGTGATCGGCGCGCTGGTGGCCATGATCATCGGGCGCATCGGCATCCTCGGACTGAGCAAGTTCCGCGACATCAACCGCCAGAACCTCGCCCAGTCCGCCATCTCGTCGGCCACCTTCGCGGCCGCCAACGCGCTGCTCATGCCGATCGGCATCAGCTGGGCGTTCGGCCGCCCCGACCTCGTCTGGCCGATGCTGGCCGGCGTCACGGCGGGCCTGATGATCGACGCCTGGGTGCTCTACCGCACCTTCGGCTCCCGCTTCCTGCCCGCGACCGCTCCCTGGCCGCCCGGGGTGGCGGCCGCCGAGACGATCAAGGCCGGCGACCAGGGCGGACGCCGCGCCGCCGTGCTCACCGGCGGTGGCGTGGTCGGCGCCGTCATGTCCTGGTTCGGGCTGTCCGCGTCCGCCGCCGGCGTCGCGTTCATCGGCAACGTGGTCGCGCTGCTGATGCTGGGCATCGGCCTGATGGTGAACCAGTACTACAAGCTCGTGCCCGCCCTCAAGGACGTCTCGCTCTCGGGCCAGTACATCCCGCACGGCCTCATGGTCGGCGCCGGGCTCGTCGCGCTGGGGCAGGCCGTGTGGATCTTCCTCAACCGCCCCAGCCGCCGGAAGGCCACCCCCGTGGACGACGGCGAGGACGCCACCGATCCGGCGCTGGCCCCGACCCGCGGACGCCAGGAGCTCGCGTCCGGCCTCGGCGGCGGCTTCGTGGTGTTCATCGTGGGCGCGCTCGCGCTCGGCGTGATCACCGGCCTGATGGCGGAGATGTCGATCTGGCAGCTGATCGGGTGGGCGCTGTTCGCCGCCTTCGCCGCGTTCGTCCACGAGATCATCGTCGGCCTCGCCGCGATGCACTCGGGCTGGTTCCCCGCGTTCGCCGTCACCCTGATCTTCCTGGTGCTCGGCCTGGTCGCCGGGCTGCCGGACGTCCCCCTGGTCGTGCTGGTCGGCTACTGCGCCGCGACCGGCCCCGCCTTCGCCGACATGGGCTACGACCTGAAGGCCGGCTGGATCCTGCGCCGCGTCCATTCGCGGCACCCCGGGTACCGCGCCTACGAGATGTCGGGACGCCGTCAGCAGTACTACGCCGCCATCCTCGGCTTCGCCGTCGCCCTGGCCGCCGTCATGCTGCTGTGGCAGCCGATGTTCACCGACGGGCGGGTCCCGCCGGTCTCGAAGGTCTTCGCCGACACCATCACCGCGGGCCTCACCAATCCCAACGCCGTGACCAACCTGATGCTGTGGGCCATCCCGGGCGCGATCATCCAGCTGATCGGCGGCTCGAGCCGGCAGATGGGCATCATGCTCGCCACCGGCCTGCTGCTGACCCAGCCCAACGCGTGCTGGCTGATCTTCGGCGCGCTGATCATCCGCCTCGTCATCCGCCACCTCAAGGGCGCGAAGGCCGAGGAGGACCTGGCCCTGGTCGGCGCCGGCCTGATCGCCGGGGACGCCATCGCGTCCCTGGGCCAGATCTTCAAACCCCGCTGATCCGCGTTCCACCACCCCTGACCGCAACGAAGAAAGGCAACCGAAATGGAAGTCACCAACCGCGTCGAGTCGCGCAACGAGTACCTCGCCTTCGAGGCGTTCGTCGGCGCCCGCAAGTTGATCGAGGAGATCATGTGCGTGCAGCCGGGCGAGAACGTGCTGATCACCACCGACACGTCCTCCGACATGCGCGTGGCCGAACTGCTCGGCGGCGCGGCCCGGGCCGTCGGCGCGCATCCCGTCATCGTGCGCTACGAGACGCGCTGGCAGTCGGCCGTCGAGCCGCCCGCCCCGGTCGCGGGCGCCGCGCTCGGCGCGGACGTGTGGATCGAACTCCAGCTCGGCTACATCATGCATTCGAACGCGTTCCGGGCGGCGATGGAGCGGGGCACCCGCTACACGTGCCTGACCGGCCTGGACGTCCAGATGCTCGTCGACACCGTCGCCAAGGTCGACTACGCCGGCGTCCGGGAACTGGGCGACAAGCTGGTCGAGCTGATGAGCGCCGGCGAGGAGATCCGGATCACCTCGGAGAACGGCATGGACATCACCGGGCGCACCGGCGACCGCCCCATCCACGTGCGCGGCATCCCCGCCGACAAGCCGGGCATGTCGGTCATGCTCGCCGGCCAGATCTCCTGGAACCCGCTCGAGGAGACGCAGAACGGCACGATCGTGTTCGACGGCGCCGCCTGGCCGCCGGACGAGAACGGCCTGATCGCGAACCCGATCACGCTGACGGTCGAGAACGGCGTCGTGACGTCGATCACCGGCGAGGGCCGCGACGCCGCCGTCTTCCGCGCCTGGATGGAGTCCCAGGACGACCCGAACATGTTCCGGATCGCGCACTGGTCGCTGGGCTACAACCCGGGCGTGACCCGCTCGACGGGCCGTATCGTCGAGGACGAGCGCGTGTTCGGCTGCGTCGAGTTCGGCATCGGCACCAAGGGCGCCTGGATCGGCGGCGAGCCGTGGGTCGCCCCGGCGCACACCGACGGGTCGAACGTCCGGCCGTCCATCTACGTCGACGGGGTGGCCATCGAGGAGAACGGCAAGTACGTCCACCCCGAGCTCGTCGAGATCTGCCGCCGACTCGGCGTCGGCGGCTACTGAGAGGAGAATCCGCGGTGAGCACCGAGACCTTCCGGGTGGACGGCCACGAGGTCCACGAGCACGTCGTGACCGTTCCGCTCGACCACACCGGCACCACGCCGGGCACGATCGAGGTGTTCGCCCGCGAGTTCGTCCGGCGCGGCGGGGAGAGCCGGCCCCGGCTGATCTGGTTCCAGGGCGGCCCGGGCAACCGGGCCAACCGGCCGGACTCGGTCGGCGGCTGGCTCGACCGGGCGCTGGAGGAGTACCGCGTCGTCCTGCTCGACCAGCGCGGCACCGGCCGCTCCACCCCGGCCGACCGGCAGACCCTGGCGGGGATGGCCGAGCCCGCCTCCTACCTCAGCCACTTCCGCGCCGACGCGATCGTCGAGGACGCCGAGGCGCTGCGCGTGTCGCTGGGCGAGGAGAAGTGGAGCGTCCTGGGGCAGTCGTTCGGCGGCTTCATCGCCACCGCCTACCTGTCGCGCCACCCGGGGTCGCTGCGCGAGGTCGTGATCACCGCGGGCCTGCCCGCGCTGACCGGGCCCGCCGACGACGTGTACGCGCTCACCTACGCGCAGACCGCGCGCCGCAACGCCGACCTCGGGCGCGCGTTCCCGTGGCTGCCCGGCACCATCGCCGACGTGGCCCGGCACCTGGGCGACACCGAGGAACTCCTCCCCACCGGGGAGCGGCTCAGCGCGCGGCGCTTCCTGCAGATCGGGATCAAGCTCGGGGCGGCGTCCGGCTTCGCGGCGATGCCCTACCTGCTGGAGGACCCGTTCGTGAGCGTCCGGGGCGAGCGCCGGCTGCGCGACCGGTTCCTGGCCGAGGTGGGCGGGGTCGTGTCGTTCGCCGGCAACCCGCTGTACGCGGTGCTGCACGAGACCATCTACGCCCAGGGGTCCGCCTCACACGGGGCCACACGCTGGGCGGCGCAGCGCGTCCGGGACCGGCTGCCGGCGTTCGACGCGTCGGCGTCCGCGCCGCTGCTCACCGGCGAGCACATCTACCCCTGGCAGTTCGACGAGGACCCGGCCCTGGTTCCGCTCAAGGACGCCGCGGAGGCGCTCGCCGCCAAGGAGGACTTCGGGCGCCTGTACGACCCGGCCACGCTGGCGGAGAACACGGTGCCGGTCGCCGCGGCGGTCTACCAAGACGACATGTTCGTGCCGCGGCAACTCTCGCTGCAGACCGCCGCGGGGATCCGCGGGCTGCGGCCCCTCATCACCAACGAGTACCAGCACGACGGCATCCGCGTGGACGGCCGCAACCTGCTCGACCGGCTGCTGCGGCTGCTGCGCGGCTGACGCCACACCGACCACGGCGCCGGCACCCGCCGCCGCCAGGAAGCTCTTGAAGGGGAACCATGAAGCTGTCGCTGGTCACGATCGGGCAGAGCCCCCGCGTCGACATCACCGCCGAACTGGACGGCTACCTGCCGACCGGGGTGGAGATCATCGAGTTCGGCGCGCTGGACCACCTCGACGAGGCCGGGATCGCGGCCATCGCACCCCGGGCCCGCGAGGGCCACCTCACCTCGCGCCTGCGCGACGGGGGCTCCGCGGTCTTCGGGCACGGCCACACCGTGCCGCTCGTGCAGCGCGCGATCCGGAGCGGCGAGGACGCCGGGGCGGACGCCACCGTGCTGCTCTGCGCCGGCGACTTCCCCGGGGTGGTCCACGACAAGCCGCTGTTCCTGAGCGAGCGACTGTCCCACGACGGCGTCCGGGGGCTCCTGAGCGGCCTGGGCGCCGGCCGTCTGGGCGTCGTCCGGCCGCTGCCCGAGCAGCTGGACGCCGGGTACGCGCACTGGGGCCGGTCCCTGGGGCGGTTCCCGGCCGCGATGGCGGCGGCGTCCCCCTACACCGACTCGCTGGAGACCATCGCGGCGGCGTCCGCCAAGGTGGCTGACCGCGTCGATCTGGTGGTGCTGGACTGCATGGGCTTCGGCGAGGACGCGCGGCGGGCTGCCGCTGAGGCGTCCGGGGTGCCGGTGGTGACGGTTCGCGGGGTGGCGCTGCGGCTGCTCAGCTCACTTCTGTGATGCGGGACGAGCCGGTCCGCTGTTGGGCGGCACTGCCATAATGAAGCCCATGACAAGCACCGACGCGGAGAGTCATAGACCCAGCTCCCCCGGTGAGGTGGTCCGGTGAACCCGGTCGTCTCCCTGCTGCTCGGCGTCGTGGTGGTCCTCGCGATCACCGCCGCCACCGCCTATTTCGTCGCCCAGGAGTTCGCGTTCGTCTCCGTCGACCGCTCCCGGCTCGCGGGTCGCGCCGCGTCCGGGGACAAGCGGGCCGAGACGACGCTGACGGTCACGCGCCGCACGTCCTTCATGCTGTCCGGCGCCCAGCTCGGCATCACCGTGACCGGCCTTCTGGTCGGCTACGTGGCCGAGCCGCTGATCGGCCAGGCGCTGGGCTCGATGCTGTCGGGCGGGGCGCTCACGGCGGTCGCCGTCGGGATCGGCGGCTTCGTGGCGCTGGCCTTCTCGACGCTGGTGCAGATGCTGTTCGGCGAGCTCTTCCCCAAGAACTACGCGCTCGCCCGCTCGGGGCCGGTCGCGGACGCGCTGGCCCCCTCCACGCGCGTCTACCTCGCGGTGCTGGGCCCCGTGATCTGGGTGTTCGACAAGGCCGCCGAGCTGTTGCTGCGGCTGCTGCGCATCGAACCGGTGCACGACGTCGAGTCGGCGGTCAGCGCCACCGACCTGGAGCGGGTCGTCGCGGACTCCCGGGCGGCCGGCACGCTGCCCGACGAGCTCGGGCTGGTCATCGACCGGATCATCGACTTCCCCCGTCGCGGCGTCGAGCACGCGATGGTGCCCCGCGTCCGGGTCGACACGGTGCGCGACACCGCCACGATCGGGCAGGTGCGCGCCGAGATGGCGGCCGGCCACACCCGCTACCCGGTCATCGGGGCGGACTACGAGGTCGTCGGCGTCGTGCACCTCATGGACGTCCTCGGCCGACCCGCCGACGACGAGGCACCTGTCGCCACCCTGGCGCGCGAGGCGCTGTTCCTGCCGACCGTCATGTCGCTGCCGGACGCCCAGTCCGCTCTGCGCGAGGCCGGCCAGGAGCTGGCCTGCATCGTGGACGAGTTCGGCGGCTTCGCCGGCATCCTGACCGTCGAGGACCTGATCGAGGAGATCGTCGGCGATCTGGTCGACGAGCACGACCTGGACCCCGACCCGGACGACGACATCCATCTGGTCGGCGGCGACACCCCGGTCGACGACGTCGAGCGGCTCCTCGGGCTTCGCCTGCCGGAGGGCGACTACGAGACGTTGTCCGGCCTGCTGATCCACGAGCAGGGCGACCTGCCGGCGGTCGGCGATGCGATCACCGTCCGCCTCGAGCCGTCGCTGGGGCAGCAGACGCTGGACGCGGACGCCCCCGTGACGCTGGTCACGTTCACCGTGGAAGCGATCGAACGGCACGTCCCCTCCCGCGTCCGCATCGCGGTCGCGTCCGAGGACGGGACGTCCTCCGGGGGCCACGAGAGGACGGCGGAGCGATGATCACCCCCCTGGCCATGAGCCCCTGGGCCGTCACCGCGTGGACGGTGGCCCTGATCGCCCTGAGCGCCTTCTTCGTCGCGGCCGAGTTCGCCCTCATGGCGGCCAAGCGGCACCGCCTCGAGCGGCGGGCCGACACCCCCGCGGGGCGGGCCGCGCTGAAGAACTCGGCCGAGCTCACGCTCGTGCTCGCGGGCGCCCAGCTCGGCATCACCGTCTGCACGCTCGCGCTCGGGGCCATCACCAAGCCCGCCGTGCATCACGCCCTGATGCCGCTGCTCGAGGCCGGCCTGCCCACGGCGGCGGCGGACGTGGTGGCGTTCGTGCTCGCCCTGATCGTGGTGACGTTCCTGCACCTGGTCATCGGCGAGATGGCGCCCAAGTCGTGGGCGATCGCCCACCCGGAGGAGTCGTCCCTCGTGCTGGCGCTGCCGCTGCGGGCCTACATGTGGCTCACCCGGCCCGTGCTGATCGCGATGAACACCGCGGCGAACTGGCTCGTCCGGCGCGCGGGCGCCGAGCCGGTGGACGAACTCGCCACCGGGCAGGACGCCGTCGGCCTGCGTCATCTGGTGGAGCACTCGGCCAACGTCGGGGCGCTCGACGCGCGGTTCAGCGGCTCCCTGGAGCAGGTGCTGACGCTGCGCGACACGAAGGTCCGGGAAGTGATGCCCACCGGCCGGCCGCTGTCCGCGGTCGGGGTGCAGGCCACGGTGGCGGACGCCAGGGCGGAGGCGATGGCCTCCCGCCACCGTCGCGTCCTGGTGCGGGACGGCGAACGGACCGTCGGCGTCGTGCACGTCCGCGACACCCTGCAGGCGCCCGATCCCTCGGCCCCCGCGCTCTCGCTGGCCCGTCCCCCGGTCACCGTCGCCGCCGACACGGGGCTGGCCGCCGCCGTCGCCACCATCCGGCAGGCGAGGACGCAGTTGGCCGTGGTGACCGAGGACGGCCGCGAGGTCGGCGTCCTGACGTTCGCCGACGTGCTGCCGAGCCTGATGCCGGCGGCCATGCTCGTCGCCGAGGAAGGCTGACGCCCCTAGCCTCGGGCTCGACACCCTGTTTGTTAGTAACTAACATTTATGCATGAGCAGGTGGGACACCACGCATGCCGCGCTCAGGGAGGCGGCCCTGGAGTTGTTCGGGACGTTGGGGTACGACGCCACCACGACCGCGCAGGTGGCACGCCGGGCAGGCGTCACCGAGATGACGCTGTTCCGGCACTTCCCGACCAAGGAGGCGCTGCTGCTCTCCGACCCGTACGACCCGCTGCTGGCCGAGGCCGTCCGCACCCGGCCGCCGGGCGAGGCCCCCATGGCGGCGCTCGTCGCCGGCATCGGCCAGGCGTGGTCGCGGCTCCCGGAGGCCGACCTGGCCGCCCTGGGCGCGGTGCTGGCGATCGTCCGGGGGACGCCGGGGCTGCGCGGCGCGTTGGAACGCAACGCGTCCGCCACCACCGACGCGCTCGCGGAGGCCTTGATCGCGCGTGGGGCCACCCCGGTCGCCGCGGCCGTCGCGGCGGCGGCCGCGATCGCGGGGTTGAGCGCGGCCCTGCTCGCCTGGGACCCCGAGGAGCGCGACCTGTCCGACCACCTGAGCGAGGCGCTGGACGCCTTGGCGGGCCGATGAGCGCCCTGACTCTTGCGGGCGTCAGCGGCGGCTACCGGGGCGCGGCGGCCGTCAGCGCGATCGACCTGACGGTCGGGCGCGGCGAGGTGGTCGCGCTCGTGGGGCTCAACGGCACCGGCAAGACCACCCTGCTGCGGCTCGCGTTCGGCATGGTCCGACCCACGGCCGGACGGGTCAGCGTCCTCGGGACGCCGGTCGCGGGCCTGCCCGCCGCGATCTGGGGTCGGGTGGGGTACCTCGTCGACACCCCGCTCGCCTACCCCGAGCTCACGGTGCGGGAGAACCTTCGGATGGCCCTGTCCCTGCACGGGCGGTCGGCTGCGCGGCTCGACCAGTGCCTGGGGAGGTGGCGGCTGCGCGAGTCGGCCGGCCGCAGGCTCCGGCACCTGTCGCTGGGGAACCGGCAGCGGGTGGGGCTCGCGGCGGCCTTGGCGCACGACCCGGACCTGGTGGTGCTCGACGAACCCGGCAACGCCCTGGACCCCGCGGGCGTCATCATCCTGCGCGACGAACTGCGTCGCCGGGCGGACGCGGGTGCCGGCGTCCTGGTCAGCAGCCACCACCTCGACGAGGTGGCCCGCGTCGCCGATCGGGTGCTGGTGATGAACGCCGGACGCCTCGTCGGGGCCCTGGATCCGCACGGCGCCGAGTTGGAGCGAGCGTTCTTCGCCATGGTGCGCGCCGACGACGAGGAGCGGGTGCGATGAGGGCCGCGTTGGCCGCCGAGGCGCTCAAGCTGGGGCGCTCCCGCGTCGGACCGCTCGCGTCGCTGGTGTTCGTCGGAGGACTGCTGGCCCTCCTGGCGGGGATCGCGGCGGCGGTGGCGTCGGGCAACGCCGAGATGATCGCGAAGGCCGGACGCGGGGCCACAGCGGACTGGTCCGGGTTGCTCGCCTCATCGGCCCAGGTCACCGCCGCCGGCGGCCTGCTGGGGTTCGGCGTCGTGCTCGCCTGGATGTTCGCCCGCGAGTTCGCCGAGGGCACCGTCTCCGGGTTGTTCGCGTTGCCGCTGCCCCGCGGCCGCATCGCAGGGGCGAAGCTGGTCGTCTACCTCGGTTGGGTCGCGGCGGTGAGCCTCGCCGCGTCGGCCGGCGTGCTCGCCCTGGGATGGGTGCTCGGCTACGGGTTTCCGTTGCGGGACGCCTGGTTCGGGCTGGCACGGCAGGTGGCGCTCGGGTTGCTCACGGGTCTGGTTGCGGTGCCGGTCGCGTGGGTCGCGTCGGCGTCCCGGTCGCTGCTCGGGGGCGTGGCCTCCGCCGTTGGGATGGTCGTGATCGCCCAGGTGGGGACGCTGGCCGGCGCGGGGCCCTGGTTCCCGGTCGCGACCCCGGCCATCTGGGCCATGACCGGGGGCACGGTCGGAGCGCCACAGCTGGGGCTCACGCTCGCCCTGTCCGCGGCCGCGGCGGCACTCACGTGCCGGAGTTGGGCCCGCATGCGGCTGGATCGGTGACATCCGGTCGCCGCCCCCTCGCTTGAACGCCCCCGTGAACGGGATCAGCGGCTTGCACCCATGCCCGACGCCCCGTCGCTCGTGGGCCCGGACGACTCGTGGGCCCGGACGAACTGACTCAGCGCTTGCTCCCCGGGTAGGAGTGCGGGGCCGCGCCCGTCCCGACGACTGCTCGTTCTCGCCCGTCAGTTTGCCCCGCCAGGCGACCAGCCTCGTCAACCGGCGCCCTCTGTCAACCAGCCCGCAGCCACCCTGGTCAACCAGCCCGCAGTCACCAGTCGACCGGCCGTCCCTGTCAACCAGCCGCAATGTCAACCAGCCCCCGCAATGTCAACCGGCCGCCGCACATGTCAACCGGCTTCCGCAGATGTCAACCGGCTTCCGCAGATGTCAACCGGCCTCCGTAAATGTCAACTGGCCCCCGCAGACGTCAACCGGCCTCCACAGATGTCAACCGGCCTCCGCACATGTCAACCGGCCCCCGCACATGTCAACCGGCCTCCGCAGATGTCAACCGGCTTCCGAAAGTGTCAACCGTCCGGCAATGTCAACCGGGTCGGTAATGTCAACCGGGTCGGTAATGTCAACCAGCCTCGAAATGTCAACCGTCCGGCAACATCAACCGGGCCCGCAGTGTCAACCAGCCCGGCAATGTCAACCAGCGGCCGAAAATGTCAACCGGCCGACGACATCAACCGGGCCGGCAATGTCAACCAGTCGCCGCAATTCCAACGGGCCCCTGCGGTGCCAACCGGCCCCTCAGCCGGCGCCGCGTCCAGTTCCCCCTCGACGGCCCCGAGGGCGGCAGCGCGCGCGTCCGCTCGTTGGTCGCCTCTCGCTCGGTGCACAGCGCCGCCTCGAGCATCCGGCAGGCGCCCCCTATCAACACTCCGCCCACACCCCATGCCAACCGGCCTCCGCAATGCGATCCGGCTCCGAGAAGGGCAACCGGCCCGACAGCCGGCGCCGCGTCCGACTCCTCCTCGGCGGCCCGGCGGGCGGCCTGCGCGCGCCGCCCCGGCGACCAGCCACCCTTGCCAACCGGCCCCGCGATGTCGACCAGGCCACAGCCACCGCCGAACAGCCACCCCACGTCAAGAACCAGCCCTCGCAGTGTCAACAGGCCACAGCCACTCGCTGTCACCTGTCAGACCAGCCCTCCCGTCAACCAGCCCGCCCTCGCGGGCCTTCCGCCCTGCTCAACCAGCCCGCCCCGGCGGGCCCTCCGCCCTACAGGGGCCCACCTCGTGCCGGAGTATCTGCTAGCGGCGTCCGTCCCGATACCAGCAACCCGATCGCCCCGGCCGCGACACCGCCGTATGCGCGGGGCGGGATCGGGGCCGCCACGGGACGCGGCGGGACCGTACCGACGCCCTGGGCGCCAACGCCGGCTGCTCCACACTGCGAGCCACCACCTCGGCGCTACCGCACCATCATGTCTGGACGCGAGGCGTGGAACCTCTGGTTGGAGTCCCCTACGGCCACGCCCCCATGGACTTCGGCGTCAGACCCGGACACGGGCGCGCTCGCGAACGGCCCGGGACTCGCGCGGCAGGCCGCGGCATCGGCTTCCAGACCGGGGCCGGCAGGACGATCGACCCAGCCGCCGAAGGCGAGCGCGCTGTTGACTCGGCATCCTGGCGGACGTTGGCACCCCACGATGGCCCCGCTCGCTTGGCCTCTTGCGCTCGGTTCCAGCGCACGGCGGACCAGTGCCCCGCGACGACCCGCGTTATCCCCTCACCCGCGGCCGACCGGAGCGGGTTCGGGTGACCGGCTGCGCCTGTGCCCCGACCGACTTCTGGACGGTGAGCGACGCCGCCGCGTCCATCAGCCGGAACTCGTACCCTCACCGGCCGGATGCTCGCGCCGGTGGCGGTGGTTGCGGCGGGGACGCTGCTGCGGGTCGACCCTGACCGGTGGAATCACCACCGGCACGCCATCGTCGAGTCGGATCTGCCAGCGTGTGTCGGGATGCCGGTGGTCGGGTTCGACCGTGTTGTGGTGATGCCGGCACAGGAGCACCAGATTCGGAAGCGAGGTCGGTCCGCCGCGTTGCCAGGGAGTGACGTGGTGAGCGTCGCACACGGCGGCGGTCCGGTCGCAGCCGGGGAACACGCAGCCACGATCCCTGGCGACGAGCGCGGCACGGATCGCGGGGGTGACCAGCCGGTTCGCCCGTCCCACGTCCAGCACCTCGCCTGCACCGTTCATCACCACCGGGAGGATGCCGGCGTCGCAGGCCAGCACCCGCACCTGCGTGGGGGTGAGGTCCGCACCTGAATCGAGCAGCTGCGCCTTCCGGCAGTCGTCGACCAGCCGGTCGTGGTTGATGAGGACCATGATCCGCGGCCGATCCCCGCCGTGGTTGGGGGCGTCCTGGTGCACCGCGGCGGCGCGGGCGAGCTCGATCAGGGCATCAGCCCGGCGCTGGGTGGGGGTGGCCTTCTCGGCGAGCGGGTCGGCGCAGTCCAGGGCACGGCGGTGGTGCAAGTGCGCGATCGCCTCGACCTGCGCCCGCAACAACTCCGCCTCCACCGTCGGCAGCGAACCTTTGATGAGGACCGATCCCATCCCATCGGGGGTGAAGGTCAGGTGCCGCACCGCGTGGGCGTGCCGGGCTTCCCGCTCCAGGCGGCGTTCCAGCGTTTCGTCGGCGGTTTCGGGGGCGATGACTTCGAGGAGATGCCGGGCCAGCCGGCTGAGTTCGTGGGAGTCGAACTGGGCGCAGAACCCCACCATCATCGCCTCAGCGTCCCGCACCTTCTGGTCGGGCAGATCCTCGGGCAGTTGGGCTAGGACGCGGGTGACCGCGCGGGCCTGCAAGGGTGTGGCCGCCCCGGTGAGGGTCGCTTCCCGCAGCACGGGCCGGCTCGACAGTTCCTGGGCTGAGGCCAACAGCCGGCCGGCTTCGCGTCGCGTCATCCGCTGGGCGTCGTGCAGCCACGACAACGTGCCCACCCCGACCACCGCCTGCGGGGCCGCGACTCGATCCGCCTCAGCCACCAACACCCCTGCCAGTGCTTGCAGGCGGCCGGCGGCGGCGAGCGCCTGCTCGGCCAACCCGACCCGCTCAGCATCGGTGAGCAGCACCCGATCCAAACCATCGGGCTCCAGGCCGTCCAGACCAGCGAGGACATTCGTCAGGAATGCCTCACTCCGCGTCCGGATCAACGTCTCCATGAAAAGACTCTAGAAGGGCCCACTGACAATTCTTGATGCTGGTTGGCTCCGCCGACGAAAACAAGGTGAGATCGCACCGGCGCGCGGCGCCCCGGGCTGTTCACCTCATGACCAGGGCGATCGTGAACTCGTTCCACGCCGCGCTAGACAGCGATCCGGTCGGCGACCACGCGCGCCTCGCGGAAGGCTCTGCGCGCTGCGTCTGTCGGGGCGGGGTGGCGCCGAACCGGGTCGCGGCGTACTCCCCACCACCAACACGAGGATGCTGACCACCCCGATGCACCGGACCAGACCAACACACCTCCGAGGCCCACCGACCAGCACGTCAACCACCCGGATGCGTCGGACCGCACCTGGGCACCGCGGAGTCCCCACCCCCACACGCTGGAGGACCCCCGCGCCGGAGGCCACGGTCACGTCGCCGCGCATCACGAGCAGGATGCGGGCCTCGTGGCACTCAGGCAGCGCGACGTCGGCGCCCGGGGCACTTCGACCACCTGATGTGCCAGGACCAGCGGGTCGCGATCCACTGCGGCCGGTGCCGGAGGCCCCAGCGATCCCACGCCGGGGAGGATCCGTCGCGTTCGAGTCCGTGGATTGGGTGTTACTGACGATTAATCCGCCGCTACAGCCGCTCCGTTCTGGGCGTGTCCGCTGAACGCCGAACATCGAGAAGACGACGTGGCCGGTGGGTGCCCCTTCGTGGAAGGCGTGCCCACGGCGAATGCCGCTCACGCGTTCACCAGGAACGAGCGATGCATCGGTCGACAGCCCCACCACCGATCCCCTCGGCAGCACGCGGCACCCAGCCACCTCCGAGCACGGCACCCCGCGTCAGCGACACGGCGGCACCACCCCCGGCCGCTTCAGGACATGTCAGCCGTCATCGACACCACGCCGGCAGGCAGCGTGGGGTACGGCCGCACGAGCCGCGTCGGCGCACCGACCGCATGGGCATGGAACCCGAACCTCGACGGCCAGCCCCGGCGGCTTCCGCGACCACGACGGCCAGCATCGAGGCTTCGGCGGCCTTGACGGCCCACGCGGCCGGAGCGTCCGCTCGGCCAACCACAGCGCGGTCAGTGGGCGGGCAACTCCGAGTCGTCCGGCCGCGGCGCAGGGATGAACACCGCGAGCACCGTGCAGACCACGGCGGCGATGAAGCCGAAGATGAACGCCATCTGGAACCCACCCGGGCTCGGCGCCACCGCGTCCCCGACGCGCACGGACGAGGCGGTCAGCACCGCCGCGATCACCGCGGACGCCGAGGCGGTGCCCAGCGCGCGCATCAGGGTGTTGAGGCCGTTGGCGGCGCCGGTCTCCGAGGCAGGCACCGCACCCATGATGAGGTTCGGCATCGCGGCGTACCCCAGCCCGATCCCCACGCCGATGAGCACGTTGATCACCAGAATGTGCCACGCGTGCAGGTCGAGCAGCACCGCCGCGGTGTAGCCGATCGCGATGATGCTCGAGCCGGCGATCAGCAGGGGCTTGGGGCCGAAGACCGTCTCCAGGCGTCCGGCGACGGGCGACATGACCAGCATGGCGATGCCCGAGGGCATCAGCATCATGGACGCCTGCAGCAGCGGCAGCCCCAGCCCGCCGGCCACCTCGGGCAGTTCGAGCAACTGCGGGAACGCGACCGAGGACGAGAACAGGGCGAACCCCATCGCGACCGAGGCGAGGTTCGTCATGAGGACCGGCCCGCGCGCGCTGACCCGCAGGTCGACCAGAGGATCGTGGATCCGCAGTTCGAGGAAGCCCCACACCAACAGGACGGCCGCACCGCCGAGGAGCAACCCGAGCGTCAGCGGGGACGTCCAGCCCCAGTCGCCGCCGCGGGAGATCGCCAGCAGGAGGCACGCCAGCCCGATGGCGAGCCCGACGACGCCGACGACGTCGATGCGCCCGCCGGTCCGCACGTCACTCTCCGGGACGCACGTCGCCACGAGCACGAGGACCGTCGCCCCCATCGCTGCGGCCGCCCAGAACAGCATGTGCCAGTCGGCGCGCTCCGTCACGAAGGCGCTCAGCGGCAGGCCGAGCGCACCGCCGACGCCCAACGTGGCGCTGACCAGGGCCGTCGCACCGCCGAGGCGTTCCTCGGGCAGGGTGTCGCGCAGGATCGAGATGCCGAGCGGGATGACGCCCATGCCGAGGCCCTGTAGCCCGCGTCCGACGATGAGCGGCACCACGCTCGGCGACAGCGCCGCGACCGTCGAGCCGGCGACCAGGAGGCCGAGCAGCACGAGCGCCACCCGGCGCTTGCCGTACATGTCGCCGAGCTTGCCCGAGATGGGGGTGCAGATCGCCGAGACGAGCAGGGTGATCGTGATGACCCACGCCGCGTCCTCGCGGGACGCCCCCAGCAGGTGCGGCAGTTCGCCCTGGATCGGGATGAGAATCGTCTGCATGAAGGAGGCGGTGACGCCCGCCAGCGCCAGGACGGCGATCACGAGGTTCGGACGGGCGGGCCGTCCGGTCCTCTCGAGAACGGACTGCGGTTCCTGGCTGAGCGCTACCAATGGACTTCCTTCGATCGAGCGGCGAGTCGTGAGACTCCATCTCATCTAAGATAGTTCGTATCATTCCAGCGCGCCAGTCTCGTCCGCGATACGATCGGGGCATGGCCAGGGACGTTCGGGAACGCGCCCGCGAGGCGGTCCGCACCGAGATCGCGCAGGCGCTCAGCGACCTGTTCGCCGCGCGCGGCTTCGACGCGGTCACCGTCGAGGAGGCCGCCCGCGAGGTCGGCATCTCCCGCGCGACGTTCTTCCGCTACTTCGGCTCCAAGGAGGACGCCGTCATCGCGGCCATGGACGGCGTCGGCGTCGACTTCGGCGCCGTCCTCGACACCCTCGACCCCGTCGCGGGCGAGTCCGCCTGGGGGCTGCTGCTGCGCACGTTCCAGCGCACGCTGGAGGGCGTCGATGAGAGCTCGGACGCCGACCGCGCCCGCCTCCGGATGATCCACAGCACCCCGTCGCTGCGCGGCCGGCTGACAGCCCGCCGCGTCAGCCGCGAGGACTCCCTCGCCGACGCGCTGACCCGCCGCGGCGTCCCCCTGGCCCGCGCGCAGGCGGCCGCGGCCGCCGGTCTCGCCGGGCTGGACGTGACGTGGCGCAGGTGGGCCAACGGCACCGCCCTCACCATGCAGCGCGCCCTCGCCGACACCTTCGCCGACCTGGCCGCGACCGACACCCCGCTCTAACCCGGCTCGACCAGGGCCCCATTCGCTCGAGGTCCACGCACGGTCAGGCGGCCTGCGGCCCCCAGGCGTGCCGGTCGAGCTGGGCCGCCTTCGTGCCGAGGTGGCCGTTGCGGACCAGCATCGCCAGGGCGTCCAGGATCACCCGCGAGCTGAGCAGAGCGGTCTGTTCGGCCCAGTCATACGGCGGCGAACACTCGACGACCTCGAGCCCGGAGATCCCCTCGCCGGCGATCATCCGAATCATGTTGAGCGCCTCGCGCGGAAGCAGGCCGCCCGGCTCGGGCCAGCCAGTCCCGGGAACGAAGCCGGCGTCGATGACGTCGATGTCGAAGGAGAGGTAGACCGCCTTGGCGTCCTTCCACGCCGTCTCGAGGGCGACCTCGGCGACCTTCTCGATGCCGACCCGCTCGACGTCGCCGACCGTGATCACGGTGGTGCCCCGCTCGCGTCCCACCTTGACGCCGGCCCGCGGCGCCTGCCAGCCCCCGATGCCGACCTGCACGAGGTTCGTGGCGGGGGCGTTCTTGATGTTGGTGGCGTGGAACCACGGCGTCGTGTGCATCCGCTCGTCCAGGTCGGTCTCCTGGGTGTCGACGTGCCGGTCGAAGTGGATGATGCCGACGTTGCCGTCGACGTAGGGCGCCAGCCCCCGGATCGTCGGGTAGCCGATGG